>CBESOE010000017.1:0-54808 GCA_965531145.1 uncultured bacterium
TCAGCCCCCGGTCGTGGGTCGCCACCACCACGGTGGTGCCCCGGGAGTTGATCTCACGGAAGATCTCCATGATCTCCAGCGAGAGGTCGGGGTCGAGGTTGCCGGTGGGCTCGTCGGCCAGCAGCAGTTTAGGCTCGTTGATCAGCGCCCGGGCGATGGCGATGCGCTGCTGCTCACCGCCGGAAAGCTCTTTCGGGAAGGCCACCATGCGGTGGCCCAGACCCAGGGTCTTGAGCACCTTGTAGGCCCGGCGCTTCTGCTCCCGCTTCGGCACCCCCTGGATCCGCAGCACCAGGCTGACGTTCTCGAAGACCGTCTTGCGCGGCAGCAGGCGCACGTCCTGGAAGACCACCCCGATGGAACGGCGAAAAAAGGGCAGGTAGCGCTGGGGGATCTGGGCCGTGTTCCGGCCGCCGACGATCAGGTGGCCCTCGGTGGGCAGCAGCTCGCGGAAGATCAGCTTGAGGAAGGTGGTCTTGCCCGCGCCACTGGGCCCGGTGAGGAAGGTGAACTGTCCCCGCGGTATCTGCAGGTCGATCTGGCGCAGGGCCATCCGCGGGCCGCCAAAGCTCTTGTTGACCTTGTAGAGCTTGATCACCAGCCGCGGGCCTCCTCTTCCTCCTTCCACTCCTCCATCCGCAGGCGGTTCCTCCGCCGCTTGCGCAGGTAGCCCAGCACGAAGAGCAGGGTCACCAGCAGCCAGAGCGTCCCGCCGCTGGTCACCATGGGGATGTAGCGGTAACGCCAGGTAAGCCCGCGCCGCCACTCGGCCTCCACCCGGTAAAGCGGCTCACCGGTAACCTGGTGGAACGCCTCGTTGAAGGCCGTCCCCGAGCCCACCCGCCTGAGTATACTTCCCGGTGCGTCCCGGCCGTATTCTTTTCGCAGGTGGGTCATGAAGAGATAGCTCTGGGCATAGGCCACACCGGCCGACGACCGGCCCTCGGGGAAACCGCGGGTCAGCTCCCCCAGGGGGAGCGGCTTGCGGGTGATCAGGTGCTTGGAGATACCCACCACGTCGCGGAGGCCCCAGGCCCGGGTGTGGATCATGGCCAGGCCCTCGTTGAACCAGCGGGGCACCAGGGCGGCGTAGGGGCCGGCGGCGTCACGCACCAGGATGTGCACCAGCTCATGGCGGAAGGTGCTCAGCACGTCGGCGTGCACCGTACCCCGGAGAAAGGCGGTCTTCAGCACGATGATCCGCCGGCCGGCCACCGCGTAGCCCACCGACCACTCCGGGGTGGACGGCAGGCGGAAGGTCAGCTGGTCGACATCCTTGGCGCTGGTGAGGATCATCACCCGCACCGGGCCCCGGGGGGTGATGCTCATGTCACCGGAGATCTCGGTCAGGATCGGTTCGGCGTGGCCGGCCAGCACCTCCAGGGCCGCCTTGTAGCGTGTGGGGGCGTAGAGGTGGAAGTGCGGGGTGGTGCGGGCAATGAAGTAGCCCGGGGTCCGGCCCAGCTGTTCGGGAGCCGCCTGGCGGGTTTGAGCCGCCGCCGGCTGGAGAATACCGAAGAGCAGGGTGAGGCAGAGGATCAGTGCCGCCAGCGGGCCCGGCAGACCCGGCTTCTTCTCAGCGGCAAGTTCATCCAGCTTCCGGCTGAGGATCACCGACACCAGCTGTGGGTCAGCCGTGCCTCCGGTGGCCTTCAGCACCTGGCCGATGAGGTAGGTCAGCACCGTGGTCTTGCCCTTGAGATATTCCTTTACCGCCCCGGGGGTCCGTTCCAGCACCTCTTCCGCCGCCTGCTCCACCTTTGCTTCACTGGCCAGGCCGGTCTTGCCCAGCCGCTGGGCCACAGGCCCCACCGGTTCGCCGGTGCGGAACATCTCGGTGAAGACTACCTTGGAGGCCGGACCGCTCAATTGCCTCACCTCCACCATGTTCACCAGGCCGCCGAGGTGCCGGGGCGGCAGCGGGCAGTCTGCTACCGGGATATCGCCGTCGTTCAGGGCGTGAAGCAGCTCGCCGGTGACCCGGTGGGCCAGGTCCACGGGATTGGAACAGGATGCGGCTGCCGTTTCGAAGTAGTCGGCCAGGGCCTTCTCTTCGCAGATGACGGCGGCCGTACTTCTGGACAGACCGAACTGGTCCACCAGCCGTTCCCGCCGTGCCGCGGGAAGTTCGGGCAGCCGGCCGCGCAGCCGGCGGATCATCGATTCGCCCAACAGGACAGGGGGGAGGTCCGGTTCGGGAAAATAGCGGTAGTCAGGGGCGTCGGCCTTGAGGCGCATCAGGGTGGTGGTTCCTGTTTCCTCGTCCCAGCGGCGGGTCTCATCGTCCACCTCGCCACCCGATGTCAGCAGTTCGGATTGACGGCGGATCTCCTCGGCAATGGCCAGCCGAACCGCCCGGAAGGAGTTGAGGTTCTTCAGCTCGGTCCGGGCCCCCAGCTCGGTGCTGCCGGCCGGGCGGATCGAGACGTTTACGTCACAGCGCAGGCTTCCCTGCTCCATCTTTCCGTCGCAGATCCCCAGGTACTCGAGGATGGTTTTCAGCTCGTCGAGGAAACGCACTGTTTCCTGGGGGCTGCGCAGGTCGGGCCGGGTGACGATCTCGATCAGCGGGATGCCGGCCCGGTTGAAATCGAGCAGGGTCCGGTCCCCTCCTTCGTCGTGGAGCAGCTTGCCCGCGTCCTCCTCGACGTGGATCCGTTCGATGCCGATCCGGCGGGGGTTCCCGTCATCCCCCTCGATCTCCAGGTGGCCGTCCCAGGCGATGGGCTCGTCGAACTGGGTGATCTGGTAGCCCTTGGGCAGGTCGGGATAGAAGTAGTGTTTGCGGGCGAAGCGGGAGGTCTGGTTGACCTGGCAATCACAGGCCAGGGCCATGGACGCCGCCATCTCCAGCGCCTTGCCGTTGAGCAGTGGCAGGGTGCCGGGATGGCCGGTGCAGATGGGGCAGGTGTTGCGGTTCGGCGGGTCGCCAAAGGATGCGGGGCAGGAGCAGAACAGCTTACTGCGGGTCAGCAGCTGGGCGTGAACCTCCACGCCGATGACCGCTTCCATGGTCTCTGACTTCATCAGGGTCTGCTCCAGCCCGGGGTTGACGGAATGGAGCGATTATAGCACGGGGGGAGATCACACCTTCTTGAAGTAGAAGTCGATCTTGGCCCGTCCCAGCTCGATGGAATCGAACTCCTTGAGCATCACCCGGTCGCTGACCTTGCGGCCGTTGACCCGCGGGCGGGCCAGGCCCTTGATCCGGCGCAGCTGGAAACCCCGGTCCTGGCGGTTGATGGTGGCGGCAAAGCGCCCGACAAAGATCCCGCGGACATGGACGTCGTTGGCCTTGTCGCTGCCCAGGCGGGTGATCCACTTGGTCAGCTCCATCTCGCCATTGCCGCCCTTGACGAAGTTGAGCATCGCCGTCTTCTCCTCGGGCATGTTGCTTTCCAGCATCTCGCGGAAGCTGCTGGTGTCGAGGACCATGGTCTGGTCGATGGCGCCCCCGTTGTCCGGCTGGGGTGCTTCCTCTTCGGTGAGCCCGAAGATCAGCTGGTGCTTGCCCACGGTGATCACGTCACCGTCGGTGAGCCAGTGGCTGGAGACCAGCTTGCCCCCCACCATGGTGCCGTTCTTGCTGTTCAGGTCGGTGAGCAGGTAGCCCTGCTCCACCTTGTCGATCCGGGCGTGGACCGACGAGACGGCGATGTTGTCCACCACGAAATCATTGCTCTCGCGGCGGCCAATGGTCCAGGACTGCGATCCGAACAGGGGATGCTCTACCTGGTTCACATTCTTGAAACTGACTGTAAGAGTCGGCATCTTCCTTATCTCCTTTTCCATTGGCGCCGCGAGGGGGATGGCACAACCCCCCTCCGGGACCACTGGCGGCCGTATACACCATGTCGGCAGAATCCACCGATCTCTTGAGTGCGTGGAAATAGTTCATTGAATCGGGTGAAAGGTCCGATAAGTGGGGTGATGAAGGGGTTCATCAAGCGGTTCAGTGAACCGCAGGCCGCGGGCAGTGCAGTTTAATGGCTGAAATCGACGAGCGATACGAGATTCTCGGCGAACTTGGACGCGGCGCCCGTGGTGTGGTGTACAAGGCCCGGGACAAGCGGATCGGGCGCCTGGTGGCGTTGAAGGCGATCCGTCCCGAACCCGGGCTGAGCCCCGACGAGGAACAGGAGTTCTTCCAGCGTTTCCACCGCGAAGCGCTCACCGCCGGCAACCTGACCCATCCCAACATCGTCACCATCTATGACATCTATGAAGACTCGGTGACCCGCACTTCCTATATCTCCATGGAGTATATCCGCGGCCAGTCGCTGCAGCAGATGATCGACGAACGTCGGGTCTTCAGCCTCGAGGATGCGGTGAAGATCGCCATCCAGGTGGCAGCCGGCCTCGATTTCGCGCACCGGCGCGGGGTGATCCACCGGGACATCAAGCCGGCCAACCTGATCTTCGACACCGAAGAGCGACTGATCATCACCGACTTCAGCGTGGCCCGTATCGCCACCTCCGAGCTGACCCGGGACGGGCAGTTCATGGGTACCCCCAGCTTCATCGCCCCGGAGCAGATCACCGGCGGCCAGGTGGGGCCCCGGTCGGATATCTTCTCCCTGGCGGTGGTCTTCTACCAGTTGCTGACCAACGAACGCCCCTTTATCGGTGACAACATGTCCACCGTGCTCTACAAGATCGTGCACCGCGATCCGCCGCCGCCCTCGAAGATCAACATGGCGGTGAACCCGGATATCGACGCGGTGGTGGCCATGGGGCTGGACAAGAATCCCGACAAGCGCTACCAGGAGGCCTCCTGGATGAAGGATGACCTGGTGTCGCTGATCCGGGGGCAGACCCCGCACTACGCCATTGGCGAGGACAGCGAAGGGCCGGAGACCACGGTGGCGCTGGCCCTGCCCCCGGCCAGGGACGAGGACCTGACCCGCTCGGCCCAGAGCCTGGCCATTCTGATCACAGCCTTCCAGCGGGCTTTCCACATTCTTTTCCGGGTGGACCTGCTGGCCCGGCTGCCGCGGTGGGTCCGGCACCTGGAGCACCGGGCTCGCTGGGCCATGGTCTCGGTATTCTGTGTGGTGCTGGCCACCCTGGTTTTCTCCTGGGCCTGGTACGGCAGCGCCGGTGCCGAAACGCCGGTTGTCTCCCTGCTCCCGGAAAACCCGCTGATCGAAAAGGTGCGCCGGCCGTCGGACGTCTGGTTCGACCAGTCGCGCTACCGGGACGGCGGGCCGGGGGGCATCACCTTTGCCTCGATGCAGGAGCAGTGGCAGGAGTTCGTGGTGGAGCCGGTGGAAGCCGAGGAACGGGCACGTGAAGCTGAACGGGTTGCGCGCAGAACGGCGGCCCGCCAGCGGGCGGCTGAGGAAGCCGCGGCCCGGGAGGCGGAAGCAGCGAAGCTGGCTGCGGAAATGGCAAAAAAGCCGGTGATCCCGCCGGCGCCGCCCCTGGTGAAGACCGCGGCCGTTCCCCTGGACCTGCCGGGCACCCTGGAGCTGGTGCTGCACCACTCCTTCCGGGCGGGCACCATCACCGTCAAGGCCGGCGGCAAGGTGCTCTTCTCATCCCGGATCAACAGCACGGCTGAGGGCGAGGAGGGGTCGAGGAAACCGATCCAGAGCCTCAAGCGCCGCTTCAAGCAGGAGGTGGCCACCTTCAGCGGTATTCCGGTGCCCTCGGGGCACAACCAGCTGGAGGTCCAGCTGTCGGTGCCGGGCAAGGACGTGGTGCCGGTGGGGCTGGGTGCGGCCTTCGAGCCAGACGAGAAGCGGCGGCTGCACGTGACTTACGGCCGGCTCAAGGGCAAGAAGGTCACCACCCGTTGGGACGCGGCGCCCTAGGCGCCACCCTCTCCGTCCGGTATCTTTCCCCAGACTCGCGGTTGCGGTAGGATGGCTTTTTCTAACCGAGAGTCGTCGATGAGCCGCACCGATCATCCCTTTTTGCTGCTGTCCTTTTCCGTGATCCTCCTGCTGGCGGTGACCGCCACCGGTGCTCGGGCGGGCAACCGGATCGATTTCCTCACCATCACCTATGAGAACGACATTTTCTTCGGCCGGGACAGCGGCTACACCAACGGGGTGGGCATCTCCTGGGCCCACGGGCCGTTCAAGAAGTTCGGTGAGGGAAATATCTCCCGCCTGGCCCGCCGCTGGACCAAACGACTCTATATCTCCACCATGCCCGGCAAAAACCGTGCGGTGAGTTATTCCGTGGGGCAGGCGATGCAGACCGCCGATGACATCACCATCGCGGAACTGGTTCCGGAGAACGCGCCCTATGCGGGTCTGCTACTCTGGACGGGGACGCTGTACGCCTATGACGAGGCCGTGGCCGACAGGCTGACCCTGCAGCTGGGGGTGGTGGGGCCTGCATCGGGTGCCGAGAAGGTGCAGAAGCTCATCCACAAACTGATCGGTTCCGACGCTCCCCAGGGCTGGGACAACCAGTTGAGCAACGAGCCGGTATTCCGGCTGGAGGTGGACCGTTCCTGGCGCTATTCCGTTAAAACCTGGTCGAACGGTACCGGAATCGACTTCATCGGTTTTGCGGAGGGAGGAGTGGGAAATCTGATGAGCGATGTGGGAGCCGGGTTGAGCCTTCGTGTCGGCCACAACCTGGCCCGGACCTTCCCCGCCGCCACCATCTACCCGGGGCGGGGCATTAATCCCCTGGCGGGGATTCAACAGCCGAAGTGGAACGCGTTTTTAAACCTGCTCACCAACTATGTCTTCAACGACATCATGATCAACGGCAATACGTTCGTCGACAGCCACCGTGTGGATCTGGTGCACGGCCAGGTGACCGTCACCGCCGGGGTCGCCTTCAACATCGGTAACTGGGCCTTCCTGCTGTCCGCGGCCCGGGGCACCGACCGTTACGAAACACAGGAATTGCCCACCAGGTTCGGTTCCCTCAGTGTGACCTTCCGTTTCTGATCTCCTCCAGCAGGGTAATCATCCGCTCCTGGTTGGCAACCGATTGACGGCTCAACTGGAAGCTCTCCTGGGCCAGGGTCAGGAATTCCTTCTGCCGGTTCACCGCCACATTCTGTGTCTCTATGGACTGTTCCTGCTGTTTGACCGCCTTTCGCTGCACCATGGTGGAGTAGATCAGGCCAATAATAATCACCACGAAAACAACGATGAATATGGCAACAACTTCCATGTTCTCCCCTCCCTTGAAAACCCTGGCGGTGCCCTGCGGGCTTACTTCGATCCGGCGGTTTTCACCGCGGCCTGCACCTGCTCCAGCTCGCGGTCCAGCCGCTCGCCGATGGAACTGCAGACGCTCTCGCAGATTGTGAAGACCCGCGGGTCGGTGATGCTGTAAAAAGCGTTGAGCCCCTCGCGGCGGACGTCCACCAGGCCGGCCCGGCGCAGCACCGCCAGGTGCCGCGAGACATTGGCCTGGCTGCCGCCCACGGTCTCGATGATCGAGGTGACGCTCAACTCACCCTCGTGCAGGCTGTGCAGGATCCGCAGGCGCATGGGGTCGGCCATGGCCTTCAGGACATCGCTCACCTGGAGGATGGCGTCTTCGGTCATGTTCTTCTTCATTACTGCTGCTTTCGTGTTCGGGTCCCCCGTCAAAATGTTTTTTCGGCGTTCCAGACGATCATGTGCATGTGCTGGGCGCAGGAGTCGCAGAACTCCTTGATGTTCAGGGCCAGCGTGTCCGCCACCTCGTCCTCCAGCACGGTGAAGAGGATGCTGGAGGTCTTGGGAAAGGCCCGGGAGCCCATGCGGGTCCCGGTGGACCCGCTGCCGAAAACCTGGGGAATCTCGGTGTAGCCCACGATATCGTGGCTGTTCAGCAGCACTTCCAGCTGCTCCTTGTAGTCGGACTCCACGATCATCATCAGCATCTTCATCGGCCTTCTCCTCAGTCCTGCAACCCGAGTTTGCGGAAGATGGTCATCGCCGGGCACCAGTTGGTGAACGCCGACTGCAGCAGGTTCAGGCCCACAAAGGCGGTGAAGAGGTACCACAGGGGGCTGACCCAGTGGCCCAGGGCCAGGGTCAGAAGGATCATGAATCCGGCCATTGCTCTCAGTGCTCTGTTGACGGTCATTGGTCATCTCCTTTATCGGTGTTGGTTTTCGTTCAAACTTCCTGTTCAGCCGTGCCGATCTGCACCACGTTCTCCGGTCCGGCCGCTTTGAGGAACATGTAGTAGAGCACCGGGATCACCCCCAGGGTGAGGAAGGTGGAGACGGTGATGCCCGAGATCAGCGCCAGGGCCAGGCCCTGGAAGATCGGGTCGGAGAGCATGAACACCCCGCCGACGATGGTTGAGGCCTGGGTCAGCACGATGGGCAGCAGGCGCACCGCGCCGGCCTTGATCACCGCCTCGTTGAGCGGCTCTCCGGCCTGCAGTTCGAGGTTGATGAAATCCACCAGCAGGATCGAATTGCGGACGATGATGCCGGCCAGGGCGATGAACCCGATCATCGAGGTGGCGGTGAAGAAGATGCCGAACATCCCGTGGGCCGGCAGGATCCCCACCAGGGTCAGCGGGATGGGCACCATGATGATCATCGGGGTGATGAAGGACTTGAACCAGCCCACCATCAGCACGTAGATCAGCACCATCACCACGGCAAAGGCGATGCCCATGTCGCGGAAGACCTCGAAGGTGATGTGCCACTCGCCGTCCCACTTCATGATGTAGCGGGTGGTGTCCTCGGGCAGGGTGGTGGCGATCACCTCCAGCGGCTCGCCCGCCGGGGTGCGGATGTCGGCGATCCGATCCTCCATGTCGAGGATGGCGTAGACCGGGGCTTCCAGGGCGCCGGCCACCTCGCCGTAGACGTAGGTCACCGGCTGGAGGTTCTTGTGGTAACGGCTCGGCTCGCGGGTCCGTTCCACCACCCGGGTCAGTTCGGCCAGCGGCACCATGCCGCCCTGGCCGTTGTGCACAGCGAGCCGCAGCAGCTCATCGATGTGCGAGCGCTGGGCCCGGTCCATCCGCAGCAGGATCGGCACGTCGGTGCGCGCCGCCGGCTGGTGGGAGAGGCCGGCCTCGCCGCCGTTGAGGGCCAGGCGCAGGGTGCGCACCACCTGCTCGGGGGTCACCCCGGCGCGGATCGCTTTCTCGCGGTCCACCAGAATCTCGGTGCGCGGCGCGGCGTGTTCCACCTCCCAGTCCACGTCCACAACGCCGTCCGTCTCCTCCAGCACCTGTTTCACCTTGGCGGCCACGTCGAGGCGCCCCTCCATGGTGGGCCCGTAGATCTCGGCCACCAGGGTGGAAAAGACCGGCGGTCCAGGGGGTATCTCGGCTACTTTGACCAGCACTCCCAGCCGCTGGGCGATGGGGGTGATCATCTCCCGCACCTTGCCCGCCAGCTGGTGCGACTGCAGCTCCCGTTTGTCGGCGTGGACGAAATTGATCTGGATGTCGGCCATGTTGCTCTGGTCGCGCATGAAGTAGTGGCGCACCAGGCCGTTGAAGTTGTAGGGCGAGGAGGTGCCGCTGTAGATCTGGTAGTCGGTCACCTCGGGCATCCGCCTGAAGACGGCGGCGATCTCGCGGGCCGCTGCGTCGGTCTTCTCCAGGGTGTAGCCCTCCGGGGCGTCGATGATCACCTGCAGCTCCGACTTGTTGTCATGGGGCAGCATCTTCACCGTGGTGAACTTGAAGTAGACCGTGCTCATGGCGCCGGCCAGCAGCAGAACCACCAGGGCGAGGAAGCTGTAGCGGTAGAGGCCCGAGCGAATCATCGGCTGCATCAGCCGGGTGTAGGTCCGGGCGAGGAAGTTCTCCCTGGGCGGGCCGGCGGCGTGGGGGCCGCCCTTGACCTTCTTGGCTTCGCTGGTGAACAGCCGCTTGGTCAGCCAGGGCGAGATGACAAAGGCGGCGCCGAGGGAGATCACCATCGCCGCCGAGGCGTTGATCGGGATCGGCCGCATGTAGGGGCCCATCAGGCCGCGGACAAAGGCCAGCGGCAGCAGGGCGGAGATGATGGCGAAGGTGGCGAGGATGGTGGGGTTGCCCACCTCGTCCACGGCGTAGACGGTGGTCAGCCGCCGGCCGGCCCAGCCCAGTTTCATGTGGCGGTGCACGTTCTCCACCACCACGATTGCATCATCGACAAGTATTCCTATGGAAAAGATCAGGGCGAAAAGGGTCACCCGGTTGAGGGTGTAGCCGAAGAAATAGGAGGCGGCCAGGGTCAGGGCCAGGGTTACCGGGATGACCACCGCCACCACCGCCGATTCACGCCAGCTCATGGTGAGCCAGATGAGGAAGATCACCGCGATGGTGGCCTCGAAGAGGTGCTTGAGCAGCTCGTCCGATTTCTCCTTGGCGGTGAAGCCGTAGTCGCGGGTCTTGAGGATCTCCACGTCGGAGGGGATCACCGTGCCCCGCAGCCCCTCGATTTTGCGGTCCAGGTCGTTGACCATCTCGGTGGCGTTGGTCCCCGGCTTCTTGGCCACGGCCAGGGTCACCGCCGGGCGGTCGAGGCCGGCGGGCAGCCCCTTATCCGAGCCGGCGGGGCCGGCGCCGAGCCAGACGTAGTCGGCCGGCTCTTCGGGGCCGTCGAACACCTGGGCCACATCCTTGAGGTAGACCGGACGGCCGTTGTAAACACCCAGCACCACGTCGGCCACTTCGGCGGCGTCGGTGAGGAACTGGCCGGCGTCCACCTGGATCTCCTCGTTGAGCAGCGAGACGCTGCCCGCGGGGAGGCGCCAGTTGAAGCCGCGCAGCGACTGGTAGGCCTGGAGCAGCGAGACGTTGAAGGCGGCCAGTTTCTCGCGGTCCACGTCCACCCGCACGGTGGAGCGCTGCCCGCCGATGACCCAGGCCTGGCCCACCCGCGGGTGGCGGGAGAGTTCCACCTGCAGCTCGTCGGCCACGGTGCGCAGCTGCTGCGGGGTGGCCTGCTCACCCCAGAAGGTGTAGGCGGCCACCGGCACATCGTCGATGGTCCGCGGCTTGACCACCGGGGGCATGGCCCCGTCGGGCATGCGGTCGGCGGCCGAGGCGATCTTGGCGTGGACCCGCACCGCTGCCTGGTCCGGGTCGGTGCCCACCAGGAAGCGGACGATGATCAGGCCGCCGGATGGTTGTGAGGTGGAGTAGATGTACTCCACGTTCTCGATCTCGTAGAGCAGCTTCTCCAGCGGGGTGACCACGCGGCTTTCCACTTCCTGGGCCGTGGCGCCGGGGAAGCCCACCAGCACGTCGATCATCGGCACCTTGATCTGCGGCTCCTCCTCGCTGGGGGTGACCAGGATGGCGAAGCCCCCCAGCAGCAAGGCGAAGACCACGATCAGCGGGGTCAGCTTGGAGTCGAGAAAGGTGCTGGCGATCCTGCCCGATACGCCGAGCTTGCGGCGGGTCATTTTCAGTCGCAGTGCCTGGCGCCGGACATTCTCCAGCTCCTCGGGGGTCACCTTCTTCCCCTCGTTCGGCTCCGGGGCCGCCGTTTCAGGCTGTTTGTTGTCGGGGTGTTTGTCGTTCATTTCGCCACCTCCACCGGGGAGCCGTCAGGCACCGGGCCGTGGAGGCCGATCAGCGCCTGCTCGCCTTCGGAGAGGCCGGAGAGGACTTCCACCATCTCGTTGGCCAGCGTGCGGCCGGTGGTCACTGCCCGGGTGCGGGTCTTGCCGTCGTCGCCGCGGATCACTACCAGCTCCAGACCGCCGCGGGCATGCACCGCCGCGGCGGGTACGGTGATCCGTTCAACGGGGTCGCCGGGCAGGTAGCCGCGGCCACTGGCGCCGGAGGCGGCCTGGTCGACGGGCAGTCCCACCTTGACGATGAAGGTGTGGGTGGCCGGGTCGGCAGCGGTGGAGATCTCGTCAACCGTGCCGGTGGTTCGCCCCAGGTCGGGCCGGGCATCGAGACTCACTTCGATGGTCTGGCCCAGGCTGATCCGCCGGATGTCCGCTTCACGGACGATGAGTTGCATCTGGCTGCCGGAGCGTGATTCGAGGCGGATCAGCGGCCGTCCCGGGGCGGCCATGTCGCCCACCTCAACCATCTTCTCCACCACCCGGCCGCTGAACGGTGCGGTGACTTTGGCTTCACCGGCCACTGAGTTGGCGGCCTGCACCGCACCCTCGGCCTGGGCCACCGCTCCGAGGGCCTGGTCGTATTGCATTCGGGCCATGTCCAGCTCCACTTCGGAGGCGGCGTTCTTCCGGTGCAGTTCCTGGTAGCGGTTGAAATTCTTCTCGGCCAGGGCCAACCCGGCCTGGGCCTGGGAGAGTGCGCCCTGGGCTTGGGAGACCTGTCCCTCGCTGGTGGTCGGTTCGATCTGCAGCAGGGTCTGTCCCTTCCGAACCAGGTCGCCCGGGGCCACTTTCACGGCGGTCACCGGGCCGGAGACCCGGCTGGAGACCATGGCCTGGCGGGCCGGCTGCACGGTGCCGAAGAGTTCGATGGTCCGCGATTCGGTGACCCGCTCCACCGTGGTCAGCTCCGCGGTCACCGGTGGAAGTTCGGTGACCGTGGCCGCGGGCTCCGAACCGCAGCCGGCGGTGAGGAGCAGGGCGGCCAGCAGGGTGAGATTGCTCAGTTTGAGTGCGTGGTTTTTCATATCTCTTCATCCTCCGTGGCGACGATGGGATTGATCAGGGAGAATCCGGTGGCATAGTGGAGCCGGTAGAGGGCAAAGGCCTCGTCGTAACGGGCGGTGAGCTCGCGGACCTCGGCTTCGCGCAGGGTGGTTTCGGCGTCCAGCAGGTCGATCATCTTTTCCAGCCCCTGCTGGAACCGTTCGTCGGTGATCCGCAGCGCTTCACCGGCGGCGGCCAGCGAGGCCCGGGCCGTGGTGCTGCGGGCCCGGGCGGTGGAGAGGTCCTGCCAGGCCTGGCGGACTTCCAGCCGGATGCCCGCCTCGAACCGGTCGATGTTCTCGTCATAGGACCGTGACTGGTGCCGGGCCGCGTCCAGGGCCGTCTTGTCCGCTCCGCCACGGAAGAGGTTGATCCGGGCGTTGACCATCACCGAACCTGATTGGCCGTTGCTGCCGAGAAAGGTGTCGTCGTAGAGGTCGTAGTGGGCGATCATCGCCACCTGGGGCATGAATCCCGAGCGGGCTTTTTTCTCCTCCAGCTTTCCGGCATCCCGCTGGGTCCGTGAGGCCCGCAGGTCGTCCCGCTGCTCCAGGGCCATGGTTGTCCACTCTTCGAGGGTGCCGCCGGCAAACCGGTTCTCCGGGAGCCGGGCCAGCTCCTGGGGGGTGGACTGATCGAGGCCCATGTGGAAATTGAGGGCCGCCTCGGCCAGCTGTGCCCCGGCCTCGGCCTGGGCGGTGAACTCGTCCATCTCCGCCAGGTAGACCCGCGCCCGGAGCACTTCGGCCTCGACGATCATCCCCACCCCGGCGAACTCCTCGGCCAGGCGCAGATGCTCGGCCGTGGTGGCCCGGGCCTTAACCATCAGTTTGTGATACTCGCGGGCCTTGGTCAGGTTGGTGAAAGCGGTGAGTGTATCGAAGGCCACCTGCTGCCGTGTCCGCTGGTATTGCAGCTGCCGGGACTCGGCCATCAGTCGAGCCTGGCCCACCTGGGAGGTGAGCTCCCCGCCGAGCCAGATCGGCTGCACCAGCTCCACCCGGGTCATCCAGTTGTTCAGCCAGTCCGGGTTGTTGGGGTCACTGGTGAAAAACTCTTCCATGTCGAACCGTTCCTGGTTCAACTGGTAGGCGAAGACCTCGGCCGGGTTGTTGGTTCCGTGGTAGACCTCCACCAGATCAACTTTGGGATACCAGTGGCCCTTGGCCTGGGAGGCCTGGGATTCAGCGGCGGCCCGCTGGGCGTCGCTGGCGGCCAGGATCGGACTGTTTTCCAGCGCCGTGGCCACCGCTCCGTCCGGGGTGAGCGGCTGGACCGCTGTCTGACCCGCGGCCGGGAGGGACAGTGCCAGGAGGAGAGCCATCCAGGAAAGGAAGATACTTTTCATTGCGCACCTCGTTGAACGGTTAGATCCACAAGAATGTAGGGAATCAGTTCAAAAAACTCTTGAAAATCCAATTAGATATTGCTCTTATCGCTTCACTCGGTTATGGTGACGTCTTCGTTGTGAGGGTTGTTATTACCTCTTGACCGCATAACTATATAATCATATACGGATATTGTCAAGCGGTAGTTTGGACCCTTTATATCACTTTTTTTCACTGGAATTCAGCCGGATATGCCGGCAGGGATGGAGAATTTCCAATGAGTATTTCAAAAGAGAGCACCGGCCTCAAGGTGGGCCTCTACATTGACGTGGCCAACCTCTCGCTCAACGGCGGCTTCGGGCTGCGCTACGACGTGCTGCGGGAGTTCGTCTGCCGGGGCGGGGCCGAGCCCATGCGGCTCAATGCCTACGTCAGCTTCGATGCCGATCGGGCCGTGGGGGACCGTGCTTACAAGGCCTCGCAATACGGTTTCCACTCGGTGCTCCGCGACCTCGGCTTCAAGGTGATCGAGAAGCGGGTCAAGTGGTTCACCGACGAGCGGGGCAACCGCTTCGGCAAGGCCAATGTGGACCTTGACCTGGCAGTGGACGCGCTGCTCCAGTCGGAGAACATGGACCGCGTGCTGCTGGCCACCGGGGACGGTGACTTCGTCCAGGTGGTGCGGGCGCTGCAGAACAAGGGCTGCCGGGTGGAGGTGGTGGCCTTTGACAATGTCTCCGCGGAGCTGCGGCGTGAAGCGGACAGTTTTGTCTCCGGCTACCTGATCCCCAACCTGCTGCCGGTGCAACGCCCACGGTCACGGCCGGCACCCCCCTGGGGTGACGTGGGCTCGGTGGTCCGGGGGGTCTGCTGCAGTCACGACTCGGACAAGCCGTACGGTTTTCTCCGTTTCCTCCAGGACTACAATGCCGAACTGTGGAAGACCGATACCCGCCAGGCGGACAGCCCCTACCGCACCATCTTCTGCCACGACTCCGAGCTGCCGGGAGAGGTGCGTGTTTACGACCTGCCCAGCCGGGCACTGATCTTCGAGTTCGAGATCGCCGAGGGTGAACCGGGTAAGGGGCAGAAGGCGGTGAACGTGAGCCGGGTCATGGCCAAGCCCAAGGGCGGGCCCGGCCGCGACGGGCCGGTGAACCGGGACCTGCCATTCAAGAGCGGGAATTCCTAGAAGCGTGGTCAAAAGCATCGGCTCTGGTTCGAGAGCAGGCTGGTGACATTGTCCCGGCTCAAGGTCACCCTACCCCAGAACAGCACGGTCATCAGTACGATCATCACCAGGTCTCCCGGCACGGTCTTGGCCAATAGGGCCAACGACAGACAAGACCCTCAATTAATCGCACATTCTTCTCGTGCAGCCGGCGCCGGGCGGTCGAAAACGGCCTGCCAAATCACGCAGACATCTAACCGCACCTAAACAGAAATTTAACAATCAAAGAGTAGATTGAGCCAGGTTCATTGGGAGTGGGCGAGGCGCGGGCATTGGCCGGCCCCGCAAAGCGACGATGAACCGCCGGTTTTGTGGTGTGTTAACAACGGTGTTTTATCAGAAGGTTTTCTCACAAGCAGGCGGAATGGAGGATTGAGATGAAGAAGTATTCTGGCTTGGCATTCGCGATTGCGGCGGTCCTGACCATGGTTGGCACTCCCCTGGCGGCCCAGGTCCAGGTGGATTCGGCCCTGCCCCGGTACAAACCGGTGCAGGGTGTGTCGGGCAGCATCAAGTCTGTGGGTTCCGACACCCTGAACAACCTGATGTCCCTCTGGACCGAGGGGTTCAAGAAGATCTATCCCAACATCCAGATCGAAATCGAAGGCAAGGGCTCTTCCACCGCTCCCCCGGCGCTGATTGCCGGCACCTCCAACTTCGGCCCCATGAGCCGCAAGATGAAGGACAAGGAACTGGATGAGTTCGAAGCCAGGTTCGGCTACAAGCCGGTGGCCCTGCCTAGCAGCATCGACATGCTGGCCGTCTTTGCCAACAAGGACAACCCGGTCAAGGGCCTGACCCTGCCCCAGATCGACGCCATCTTCTCCAAGTCCCGCAAGCTGGGCCTGGCCGAAGACATCACCAACTGGGGCCAGCTGGGCCTCAAGCGTGAGTGGGGCAGCCTGCCGATCAGCCTGTATGGTCGTAACGCCGCTTCGGGCACCTACGGCTACTTCAAGAAACACGCGCTGGGCAAGGGCGACTACCGTGACTCGGTGAAGGAGCAGCCGGGCAGCAGCGCGGTGGTGCAGGGCGTGGCCAGCGACAAGGGCGGCCTCGGTTACAGCGGCATCGGCTACAAGACTGCTGATGTCATCGCCGTGCCCCTGGCCCGGGATGCCGGTTCGCCGATGATTCCCGCCACACCGGAGTACGCGTATACCGGCGAGTATCCCCTGGCCCGCTTTCTTTACATCTACGTCAACCACAAGCCGGGCAGCGACCTCGATCCCCTGCGCCGCGAGTTCATCAAGTATGTCTTCAGTGCCCAGGGCCAGGAGGACGTGGTCAAGGACGGCTACTTCCCGGTGACGGCCAAGATCGCCCGCGAGACCCTGGAATCGCTGGGCATTAACCCAGGATTCTGATCCGTTCCGACCTCCTCGGATCGTCTATCCGGATGAGGAGGCGCGGTGGTTTCCTCCGCTCCTTCTCATCCACGTTTTGTGTTCGGGTGCAATGCCATGGCTTCCGGCCCCAGCTTCACCGGCTACCAGCGCGCCAAGAAAACCCGCCTCTCGGTGAGGGCGGGTGACGTGCTTTCACGGCTGTTCATCACGGTGGGCGGCATCGGCACCATCATTGCCGTCTCCACCGTGGCGGTTTTTCTGCTCTGGGTCGCATTCCCCCTGCTCAAACCGGCCCTGATCGGGGATGAGCAGGCGGTTCGCACACCGGTGCGCACCGACCGGCCGCTGCGCATCGCCATGGACGAATACCAGCTCTCCGGCTGGGCCCTCTATGGTGACGGCGAGCTGGTCTCCTTCCGGCTGGACACCGGCGAACTGCTGGAACAGCGCCGGCTCTTCGAGGACCGGACCATCACCGCCAGTTCCTTCTCCATCGCCCGCGGCGGCCTGCGGGTCCTGCTGGGGTTTGACGACGGCACCGCGGCCTTCGGGTCGATCACCTTTCGCACCCGGTTCATCGATGCGGCCGATGCGCCGGTCGAGCTGGCAGGGCTGGAGACGGGCAGCAGCGCCCGTCTGGACTCGGCGATGGTGGAGCGCATCTCACCGACCCAGTTCCGGACCCAGCAGCTGACGGTGGAGTTCGACGAGCCCTTGGGTGTGGCGGCGAACGCCGCCGGCCAGCCGGCGTCCGTTGAGAGGCCTGTTGTGGAGGACGAGACGGCGGATGGTGCAGAGCCGGAGAACGTACCGAACCCCGTGCTGCTGATCGATCACCTGGAGGGTGATGGCGACCGGGTGTTTTCCGCCTTCACGGCGGACGGCCAACTGGGTATCCACCGCCAGCGGGCGCGGGAGAACATCCTCACCGGTGAAGTCAGCTACAGCACCGCCAGTGCACCACTGCCCTACGAGCCGCTTGCCGGGCAGGGGCCTCCACAGTTCCTCAAGCTCTCCGGGCTGGGGGACAGCGTGGTGCTGGCCTGGGAGAACGGCCACCTGGTCCGTTTCAACACCCGCGATTTCTCATCCCCCTCCGTTTCCGGACGGGTGGACCTGCTCGAAGACAATACACTGCGGCTCACCGCCCTGGAGTATCTTCTCGGCCGGACCACCCTGCTGGCCGGTGACAGCTCCGGGAGAGTGAGGGTCTGGTTTCCGGCCAATGTGCCGGCGGCCGGCGGTCCGGGGCAGCAGGTCAACCGGCTGGTGGCGGCGCACACCTTCCCCGGTGAGGGATCACCGGTCTCCTGCATCGCTTCATCCCAGCGTATCCGCACCATGGGGGTGGGCTACCAGAACGGCCGCCTCGACCTGCTCCACGTCACCAGCCACAAGCGGCTCGGAGAGCTGCAGAAAGCGGCCGGCCAGGCGCCGGTGCAGGCGGTGGCCTTTGCGCCCAAGGACGACGGGGTGCTGGCCCTGACCAGTGAGGGATTCCTCCGCTGGGAGATGGACCCCGGCCATCCCGAGTCGACGTTCCGCGCCCTGTTCACCAGGGTCTGGTACGAGGGGGCGGCCGAACCACAGCACGTCTGGCAGTCCTCCTCGGCAACCGACGACTTCGAACCGAAGTTCGGCATGATGCCGCTGATCTTCGGCACACTGAAGGCAACGCTCTTCTCGCTGCTTCTTGGCGTGCCCATCGCCCTCTTTGCCGCCATCTTCACCAGCGAGTTCCTCAACCCCACGGTGCGGTCGCGGGTCAAACCGGCGGTGGAGCTGATGGCCAGCCTGCCCAGCGTGGTGCTCGGCTTTCTCGCCGCCCTGGTCTTCGCGCCGGTGGTGGCCGACCGGCTGGTGGTTTTTCTCGTCTCCTTTGTCACCATCCCGGTGGCCTTTCTCTTTGGCGCCCGGGTCTGGCAGCTGCTGCCGCACCAGTTCACCCTTCGTCACCACCGCTGGCGCTTCCCGGCGATGTTTCTCGGCCTGCCGCTGGGCGGTCTGACAGCCCTGCTCCTGGCCCCGGTGGTGGAGCGGTTCTGCTTTGCCGGGGACGTGATGCGCTGGCTCGACGGCCAGATCGGCGGGGCCATGGGCGGCTGGCTGGCCCTCTTCTTCCCCCTGGCCTGTTTTGGCGCGGCCTGGGGAACCAGTCGTATCTTCGGCGACCTCGTGCGCCGGGTCACCAGGGGCTGGAGCCGCCACCGCTGCGCGCTCTTCGATATGGCCCGGTTTGCGGCCGTGGGGCTGACGGCATTCCTGCTGGCCGCGGCGGCGGCGTGGCTGGCCTCGGCGCTGGGCTTCGATCCCCGCGGCGGGCTGATCGACACCTATGTCCAGCGCAACGCCCTGGTGGTGGGCTTTGTGATGGGCTTCGCCATCATCCCCATCATCTACACCATCTCCGAGGACGCCCTCACCGCCGTGCCCGAGCACCTGCGGTCGGCCTCGCTGGGCGCCGGGGCCACGCCCTGGCAGACCGCCACCCGGGTGATCGTGCCCACCGCCATGAGCGGGCTCTTCTCGGCGGTGATGATCGGCCTGGGCCGCGCGGTGGGCGAGACCATGATCGTGCTGATGGCAGCGGGCAACACGCCGCTGATGGAGTGGAACGTTTTCAACGGCTTCCGCACCCTGTCGGCCAACATTGCGGTGGAGCTGCCGGAGGCGGTGCGGGACAGCACTCACTACCGCACGCTGTTCCTCACCGCGCTGGTGCTTTTCGCCATGACCTTCGTGCTGAATACCATCGCTGAAATTGTGCGGATGCGCTTCCGCAAGAAGGCGTTCGAACTGTAGGGAGCTCTCGTCGTGCAGGACAAGGCCACAGCCAATACGGAAGCAGCGGGGGACGGACGCCGGACCCGGCGCCGGGCCCGGGCGTCCCTCTTTGCCCACGGCGAGCCCATGGTCTGGCTCACCGGCGGCGGCCTGGTGCTGGCCCTGGTGATGATCGTCGGGTTGCTCTCCTACATTTTCCTCCAGGGGATCACCACCCTCTGGCCGGTGCCGCTGGTTGAGGTGAAACTGGACGACGGCGCGGTGCACATGGGGGAGGTGACCCGGGAGGAGATCTACATCCCGGGGGAGATGGAGTTGGAGCGCATGGCCGGGCACCAGGGCATCACCGCCCGGACCGAGATGTTCTCCCGGGAGGGGCAGTTGCGCCGCCGCCTCTTCCGTACTGGCAACTTCGACCTCAGCGGTGAGCACTTCAACTGGGTCAGTGACTACCGGGTGACCGAGGAGACCCTTCCCCGGTGGGGGCTGGTGGTGGAGCGTTCATCCTGGGGCCGTTTTTACGGGTACCCCACGGCTTTCGAGATCGATGGCCAGCGGGTGGCCGATACACCGGAAGCTGTCTGGGGCCTGTTCCGGGAGCACCATGACCGGGTGCGCGAGCGCTGGGAGGAACGCCGCACGCTGGAAACCCATGCCATCGGCAAGGTAAACCGCGAACTGGAATCCGCCCGGTTGACCCTGCGCGGCGTGGAAATGGAGTCGGGGCTCGACTCGGAGGCCTGGCAGGAGCAGAACGACCTGTTCCTGCGGTCTGAAGAGGAAATCGGTGGCCGCTACCAGGAGATCCGTGGAGAGATCCAGAAGCTGGATCAGGAGAACGCCCGCTACCGCATGGTGCTGGCTGCTGCTGACGGCAAGGAGAAGACCCTGGCCCTGGACGAAATCGTCCGCGCCTATCCGGCCAACAGCCTCGGTTTTTTCGCCCGGCTGAAGGTCTACTTCTCCCGCTGGGCCGAGTTCCTCCTCGACGAACCGCGTGAGGCGAATAGCGAGGGCGGGATCTTCCCCGCCATTTTCGGCACCATCGTGATGACCCTGCTGATGTCGCTGGCCGTGGTGCCTTTCGGGGTGATGGCGGCGCTCTACATCCGGGAATACGCCAAGGGCGGTCCGCTGATCAGCGCTGTCCGCATCTCGATCAACAACCTGGCCGGCGTGCCGAGCATCGTCTTCGGTGTCTTCGGCCTTGGCTTCTTCTGTTACCTCACCGGTGCCGGCATCGACGAGCTCTTCTTCTCCGCCAAGCTGCCCAACCCGACCTACGGCAAGGGCGGGGTGCTCTGGGCGGCGCTGACCCTGGCCCTGCTCACCCTGCCGGTGGTGATCGTTTCCACCGAGGAAGCACTGGCCGCGGTGCCCAACTCCATGCGCGAGGGATCGTATGCCTGTGGCGGCAGCAAATGGCAGACCATCCGCCGCATCGTCATGCCCCGGGCCCTGCCCGGCATCATGACCGGCATGATCCTGGCCATGGCCCGCGGGGCCGGCGAGGTGGCGCCGCTGATGCTGGTGGGTGCGGTGAAGATCGCGCCGGAATTGCCGCTGGACGGTATCTTCCCCTACATCCACCCGGAACGAAGTTTCATGCACCTGGGGTTCCACATCTACGACCTCGGGTTTCAAAGCCAGAACAGCGAGGCGGCCAAGCCGATGGTCTTCACCACTACGCTGTTGCTGATCGGGCTGATATTCATTTTGAATGCCCTGGCAGTGCGTCTGCGGACGCGCCTGCGGAAGAAGTTTGTCTCCGCCGCCTTTTAATCGATTGAAAGACGCGAACAGAGGACGTGAACCATATGATGATCGCCACCACAACGAAAAAAGCTCCGGGCGGATCCGGCGGCATTCTTGCCGGTGCGCCGGTGCCCCAGGACGAGAACCGTTTGGCGGCTGTTGCCGCCGGACAGTCCTTCCCCACCGAGACCCATGGGGAGGTGGAGAAGGAGGAGATCATCCTCGACGTCCGTGATTTCAACCTGCACTACGGCGAGAAGCAGGCGCTGTTCAATATCAACATGAAGATCGCCAAGGGCAAGGTCACCGCGCTGGTGGGCCCTTCGGGCTGCGGCAAGTCGACGCTGCTGCGGTCGGTGAACCGGATCAACGACCTGCTGGACATTGTCCGGATCAAGGGCGACATGCGGCTCAACGACGAATGGATTTACGAACCCGGCGTGGATGTGATCGAACTGCGCAAGCGGATGGGGATGGTCTTCCAGAAGCCGAACCCGTTCCCCATGAGCATTTACGAGAACGTGGTCTATCCTCTGCGCATCGACGGCGAGCGGAACAAATCGGTGCTGGACCAGGTCTGCGAACAGAGCCTGCGCGGAGCGGCGATCTGGGACGAGTGCAAGGACCGGCTGCAGGAGAGCGCCCTGGGCATGTCCGGCGGCCAGCAGCAGCGGCTCTGTATTGCCCGGGCCATCGCCGCCGAGCCGGAAGTGCTGTTGATGGACGAGCCCTGCTCGGCCCTCGACCCCATCGCCACCAACAAGATCGAGGCTCTGATCGACGAGCTGCGCGGCGACTACTCGATCCTCATCGTCACCCACAACATGCAGCAGGCGGCGCGGACCAGCGACTACACCGCCTTCATGTATCTCGGCCGGCTCATCGAGTACGGCCCCACCGCCACCATCTTCCAGAACCCCCACCTCCGCGAGACCCTGGATTACGTCACCGGCCGCTTCGGTTAGGTTTAAAAAGGGGACAGGTGACTAATTAATCGCACATTCCCTACATTCGGAGAGCAGTGGCTAAACTAGCTCGTGTGGCAACAAAGCTACTGAAATAAATGGGGATAGTCTGTTCGGCGTTTGGCGGGAAAAATCTGGGAACGAATATTATGTGCGGTTGATTTACGGTTAATTAGTCAGGTTAATTAGTTACCTGTCCCCTTTTTAAACCTGCTTGCCGTTGGGTTGGATTTCGATGTTATGGCGGACAATGACTCCCTGGCAGGAGTAGATCACGTCCTCGGCGATGTTGGTGGAGAGATCGGCGATGCGCTCCAGGTGGCGGGCCACCAGCATCAGGCTGAGCATCGGTTCCAGCTTATCGGGGTTCTCGCTGATCACCGCCCTGGTCCGGCGGGCGGCCTCGTGGTTCATCTCGTCCACCACCTCGTCGGCGTCGCAGACACTGTGGGCCAGTTCGGGGTCCATCTTGACCAGCGCGTCGAGGCAGCGGCGCAGCATCTCCATCGACTTCTCGGCCATGGCCGCCAGATCGTAGGGGATGTCCGCCGGTTCGCCGGAGGTCAGTTCGATGGCCCGCTGGGCGATGTTCACCGCCAGGTCGGCGATACGTTCCAGATCGTTGTTGATTTTGAGCACCGCCACCACTTCGCGGAGGTCGGTGGCCACCGGCTGGTACAGGGCGAAGACCTTGAGGCACTCCTCTTCGATCACCACCTCCATGCGGTCCACTTCGGGGTCGCCGTCGATCACTGTCCGGGCCACGTCCGGGTCACGCTCGATCACCGCTTTCACCGAACGGCGCACCGCCTCCTCGACAATGGCGCTGAGCGAAAGAATCGACTTTTTCAGTTTGTTGGTCTGTGCCTCGAGATGTACGCTCATCATTCTCTGGTCCTTTTTTTTCAGTCCAGCGGGAGGTGCAGCGTGAAGGTGCTGCCCTGTCCCGGCTCACTATCCACGGTGACCGAGCCCTGGTGGACCTGCATGATGTGCTTGACGATGGCCAGGCCCAGGCCGGTGCCGCCAAGCTGTCTGCTGCGTGCCTTGTCCACGCGGTAAAAGCGCTCGAAGACTCGCGGCAGGTGCTCCCGCTCGATCCCCGGGCCCCGGTCCTGCACGCTGAGCAGCAGCTCCTCCGCCGTTTCGCCGGCAACGATGCCCACGCTCGATCCAGAGTCGCTGTACTTTATCGCGTTGTCGATCAGGTTGGCCAATGCCTGGACCAGCAGTGAGTGGTTGACCGTGGCTTCCAGTCCGGAGGGGCAGGACGCTTCCAGGGTCACCCCGCCCTCCGCGGCCCGTTGCCGGCAGGCGGCCACCGCCGCGTCCACCACTCCGTGGAGCGGTGTCGGTTCGAAGACCACCTTTTCCGCATCACCGTTCTGTTCGATGCGGGAGAGGGCCAGCAGGTCCTCGATCAGGGTATTGAGCCGCTCCGAATGGGTGCGGATGATATTGAGGAAGCGGAGCCGCTTGTCGGTGTCCTCCGGGTCCTCGTCGATCAGCGTTTCCACGAAGCCCTTGATCGAGGTGATCGGTGTCTTCAGTTCGTGGGAAACGTTGGCCACGAATTCCCGCCGTACGTTTTCCAGCCGGCGGAGGCTGGTCACATCGTGGAACACCACCAGCGCGCCGATACGCTTGCCCACCGAGTCCCGCAGCTGGGTGCCGTGGGCCTGGAGGATCCGTTCCCCGTCGTGGTGCAGCACGATCTCAGTTTCGCACGCCTCCTCGCTGGCCAGTGTCCGGGTGACGAAGTCGTGCAGCTCGCGGTTGCGCACCGCCTCGGGCAGGCTCAGCCCCTCGGCCTCCCTGGCCCCCAGGCCGATGATCCTGCTGCAGGCCTGGTTGATGCCGATGATCTTCATCTGGGGATCGACGGCCATCACCCCTTCCACCATACTGGCCAGCACCGCTTTCAGTTCGTTACGCTGCCGCACCACCGTCTGGATCCGCGCGTCCAGCTCGGCGGCCATGCGGTTCATGGTGTCGGCCAGCTCGCCGATCTCCGCCGAGTCGGGCACCGGCAGCCGTTTGGAGAAATCACCGCCGGCAAACCGTTCGGCGCCCTGCTTCAGTTCCTCCAGCGGCCGGACGATCTTGCGCGAGAAGAAGAGGGCCAGCAGCACGGCCAGCAGGACGATCAACAGGCCACCAAGGAAGAAGTCGGCGTAGAGGGACTTCAGTGTCTGGGCAATGCCGGTCACCGGCAGCGACGAGCGCAGGGTGAGAGCGATGCGGCCGTCGATCTTCACCGGCACCGCCACATACATCATCTCCCGCCGGGTGGTGGAGCTGTAGCGGGTTGACGAGCCAACCCCCTCTTTCATTGCCGCGATGATCTCCGGCCGGTCGGCGTGATTCTCCATGCTGTTCGGGTCGTGGCCCGAGTCGCCGAGCACCGTGCCGTCTGGCAGGATCACCGTGATCCGGGTGTCGATGCGGGTGCCCAGGGTCTTGACCAGCGGGTCCACTTCGGCCTCCCGGCCACTGGCCACCAGCCCGCGCACCTGCTCGCCGGCCACCGCAGAGATCGCCTCCAGCTGCCCGCGAGTCTGTTCGATGTGAAAGCCGCGCAGCAGGATGGCGGCATAGACGCTGAAGCTGATCAGCGAGATCAGGGCCAGGACAAAGAAGAGCGGTGCGATCTGGCGGATCAGTTTTTGACGCGATTTCATGAGCGTTCCCTGAAGCGGTAGCCAACGCCCCGCACGGTTTCAATATAGTGCCCCGCGTCACCCAGCTTTTTGCGCAGCCACATGATCTGCACGTCGATTGAGCGGTCGGTCACCGGGTAGTCGTCGCCGTGGACGGCGTCGATGATCTGGTCCCGGGTGAAGACCCAGCCGGGCCGCCCGGCGAGGAAGTGCAGGATGCGAAACTCGGTGGAGGTGAGGTCCACCGGTTCGTTGGCCACCAGCACCTCGTGGCGCCCGGGGTGGATCAGCACGTCGTGCACCTTAACCGCCTCTTCGGCGTCCGGTGCCTGCCGCGAGCGGCGCCGCAGCACCGAACGCACCCGGGCGATGAGCACCCGCGGGCTGAACGGCTTGGTGACGTAGTCGTCGGCCCCCAGTTCGAGGCCGGTGACGATGTCGCTCTCCTCGCTCTTGGCGGTGAGCATCACGATGGGGATGTGGGCCGTCTTGTGGTCGTTCTTCAGCCGCCGGCAGACGTCCAGGCCATCCACGCCGGGCAGCATCAGGTCGAGGATGACCAGATCCGGCTGTTCCTTGCCGGCAGCCCGCAGGCCGTCCTCCCCGGTACCCTTTCCGGTGACCTGGTAGCCCTCTTTCTGCAGATTGAAGGTCAGCAGTTCGAGGATATCTTCTTCATCTTCCACCACGAGGATTTTTTCTTTGGGCATCGTCTCCCTCTCCAGCCCGTCGACTCTGAATCGCCGGCCGCAGGCTGATTCGACTGATAGACCCGCAAATATTACTGACGGAATGTTAATGTACCGTGAATCAGCGATCAAATCTGTATGACAAGAGGTTTTGGTCTGGTTTGACCCTTTGTGGGCCGCACACTATATTTATCAAGGTACAAACATCTCGTCTTTTCTGGAAGTGGTGGTGAATCAGCTTCCCCGCACACAGCCGGCAATCCTGTTGCCGCAGGTAGAAATCATGGGTAAGGGAAACAAACCGCCTGGACCATCGAAGCTGGATCCGGACGTGCCCCACGCGGGCGGGCGGGACGCACTGTTCCAGGCCGCTCCGATCCGCATCTGTTTACTGGACCGGGAACTGCGATTCATCCAGGTCGACAACAGGCTGGCCGGGCTCGGAGGTCTGTCCGTAGAGGAGAACGTGGGGAAAACGATCCAGGAGGTGCTGCCTGCCGAAATGGTGAAACAGGTGGAGCCGGTTTGCCGCCAGGTGCTCGAAACGGGGGAACGGCGGCTCGGCATGGCCTTTCGGGGCCCGTCGCCTGCCGAACCCGAACGGAAGGACCGGCACTGGCGGGTGAGCTTCGAGCCGCTGGAAGCGGGGGGGGGAGATGTTGACGGCATCTGCCTGGTGGTCCAGGACGTGACAGCCCAGTTCCGCAAAGAGCAGGCACTGAGGGAGCGGCTCGATTTTCAGAAGCTGGTTGCCAATCTCTCCACTCGGTTCATCAACTTGCCGGCCAACAAGGTGGATGGTGAAATCAAAAACGCGCTGCAGCAGGTGGCCGAGCACTTTCTGGTGGACCGCGGAAGCGTGGTGATGCTCACCGAAGACGAGCACGAGTTGAGGGGTACGCACTCCTTTGTCTCTGAAGGGGCACCACCTTTCACCCGTACCCCCATGCCCAGCCAGCTGCCTTTCTGGGCCTCGGTGATCAGGCGCGGGGATGTCTACACCATGAAGTCAGTGGACGACCTTCCGCCCGAGGCCGCTGCCGAAAAAGTCTTCTGCGAAAAACGAGGGATCAGATCCACCATCCAGCTGCCGCTGCACATCGGGGGGCGGGTGAAAGGGGTCATTGCCTTCAGCACCCTGCACACCGAACGGGAGTGGCCGGATGAGGTCGTGGAGCGGCTGCGGTTGGTCGGTGACATCTTCAACAACGCTCTGGAGCGTCAGAGGGGTGAGGAGAAACTGGTACGCCACTTCGAGTTCGAACGGCTGATCGCCGATCTGTCAGCCCGCTTTGTCAACCTGTCGGTTGACCAGGTGGACCGCGAGATCGAATCGGGGCTGAAGGCGGTGACCGAGTTCCTGGGCAACAGCCGTAGTGGTCTGGTGGACGTTTCAGCGGACGGGACCCACCTGCGGGTGAGGCACACCTATGCCCTGCCGGGTGTGGAACCCTCACCTCCGGAACTGTTGAGCGAGTTCATCCCCAACTTCACCCAGGCGATCTTCCGGGGAGAGGTTTTTCAGAGCACGGTTGATGAACTGCCGCAGGATTGGGTTGAAGAATCTCGCTACATGAAGGAGTCCGGGCTCCTGTCGAACCTCACCATCCCGCTCGTCATCGGCGAATCGTGTGTCGGATTTCTGACCATTGATTCCTTTGATGTCCCACGGAAATTTTCCGGAGAGATCATTCCCCGCCTGTTGCTGGTGGGCGAGGTCTTCACCAATGCTATGGCCCGCCAGATCCGGGAGCGGGAGATCGAGCGGCTGAAGAGTCAGCTGGAAACCGAGAACATCTATCTCCGCGAGGAAATCAGAACCGAGCTGCGCTACGAGGAGATGGTGGCCCAGAGCCGGGCGATGAAATCGGTGCTCCGGCAGGCGGAGAAGGTGGCCTCAACCGACAGCACCGTGCTCCTGACCGGTGAAACCGGTACGGGCAAGGAGGTGCTGGCCCGAGCGATCCATGCTTTCAGCGACCGCCGTGAGCGGGTAATGGTCAATGTCAACTGTGCCGCCCTGCCCTCCACGCTGGTGGAGAGTGAGCTGTTCGGTCGGGAGGAAGGGGCCTTCACCGGCGCTCTCTCGCAGCAACTGGGCCGGTTCGAAGTGGCCGACGGGTCGACCATCTTCCTCGACGAGATCAGCGAACTGCCCCTTGAGCTGCAACCCAAACTGCTTCGGGTGCTCCAGGAGGGTGAGTTCGAGAGGCTGGGCAGTCCTGAGACTGTGAGCGTGGATGTCCGGGTCATCACGGCCACCAACCGCAACCTGGAGCAGGCCGTGGCCGAACGCCGGTTCCGGGAGGACCTGCTTTACCGCCTCAACGTGTTCCCCATCATCATTCCTCCGCTCCGTGAGCGGCAGGAGGACATCCCTCCTCTGGTCTGGAAATTCGTCGAGGAGTTCGGGAGAAAGATGGGCAAGCCTATCGAGGCCATCCCGCGCAAGACCATGGAGCAGATCAAGCGCCATCCCTGGCCCGGCAATATTCGCGAATTGAGAAACGTCATTGAGCGGGCGATGATCCTTAACGAAGGTCCGCGGCTCCAGGTGCAGCTGCCGCAGATTGCGGGTACCGTGGCGGCTCGCTCGATGACCATGAGTGAGCTGGAAAAAAATCACATTCTGGAAGTGCTGGAGAGGACCGGCTGGAAAGTGAGCGGCCCCGGCGGAGCCGCGGAGATTCTGGGAATGAAGCATACCACCCTGGGGTCGAGAATGAAGAAACTGGGCATCCAGCGACCTGGCTAGAGCATCTTCGGATTAACCTCCCCTGACCAGTTTACAGAACATCGCCATTTTCTGATATTCCGGAAAAGTTCCGATATATCGGCAATCCATCTTTTCCGATCCTCACCTGCTGCAATACCAATAGCTTCTCAAAGTATTACATTATAAAAGCTTAGGTGTTTATGTCGTCAGCTGTCTCCGGTTGGCACAGGCATTGCTCTATGTCTGTGGTGTGCGAGATCGACGGAAAGCCGAAACGTGAATGCAACCAAATCCCGGAGCAGACCCGATGATCGTGATGACACTGGACATGAAGACCGCAGCCGGAGCGCAGGAAGATATCATCCGCACCTTCAGACAGCTCATCGGCCCCACCGAATTCCAGCCTGGTTGCCTGGGATGCGGTCTGCTGGAGGACCTCCGGGGGGAGCAGAAACTGCACTACATGGAAATGTGGACCCAGGAGAGTGACTTCCTGCGTCGGGTCCGCTCA
Organism: uncultured bacterium; assembly: GCA_965531145.1. Classification (GTDB taxonomy): domain Bacteria; phylum Acidobacteriota; class JAQAZP01; order JAQAZP01; family JAQAZP01; genus JAQAZP01. The sequence goes on from CBESOE010000017.1 coordinate 28,537, forward strand.
GAACAGTTCAAGAAGGTCCTGGCCGTGATGGAACTGTCGAGCGAACCACCCACATTCAGAATGCACACGATTTCGAAGACCCGGGGATTGGACGTGATCGAGGAAATTCGACAGGCGAAATCAGCCTCTGCCAACAAATTAAACAACACGAACCAGGGGCTGAGCGGTTACCAGGAATAAACAACCATTGACTAGCGGCACCAGCCGCCACGGCTCGAGAAAGGAGGCAAGCGCCAGGGGGCAGTGAGGAAAAATATATCAACAACCCGTTCCATTACAAACAGAGTAAGGAGTTCAACCAATGAAGAAGTTTATTATCTGTCTCGCGATTCTTCTCGTCCCGGCGTGCGTGGCCGCTGTATCAACAGCAAGTCACGCCGATGAGTTCCATTTTGGCATCAGCAACCCTGAGGCTGGCCAAGAGCGGACAGCACAGGCGCCCGAAGATCGCGCCGACGTTGTCTGGCATCAGGAGCCGAATGTTACGACGGCCCTGACTTCAGAGGATGACATCAGTGCCTCCGACCTCGATTCATGGGTCATCGATGACTTTGTCCTCGATGCGGATACCACCATCACCGCGCTCGAATGGGCGGGCGGCACTACGTTAGGCACTCCGCCGTACAGTTTCATCGTCACCTTCTACGCGGCGCCCCCGGAGTGCGGGGGCCCGGACGATCCGGGATTGATCATCTCCGAGCAGTCCATCACTTCCTGGGATGAAGAACCGCTATATTGGCAACAGCACTACACCGCCGACATCGACCCGCTGTCCCTGCCTGCCGGTCAGTACTGGCTGGGCATCCGGGGAGTAGTGGACAATGGCGTGCACATCTACTGGACCTGGCAGCAAAGTTATGACGACAATCTCTGTGAAGCCATGCTCAAGTTCCCTGTATTGGGTTACAATGTTTTCACGCCCCTCTCGGAAGTCCCTGAACTGGTTAACTTCGACAGAGCGCAGGCATTCACGCTGATCGGTGATGTTGCGGTGGACCCCTTCGACGTGAACATCGACTGCCTTACCCCGGTGCTGGCCCTGCCTGCCCAGGGTGGTTTTTCGGTGGACCTGACCAACAACTCGGACACCCCGATCAATGTGGCTGCGCATGTTGACGTGACGCTCTGCAGTGGAGTCACCATGTCCAACATCCGTTCCGGCAACACCAACCTCAGCGTGGACGAGACCTACACCCAGTCCTGGACCATGCCGATCCCGGCCCTGGGCACAACCTGCAACTGTGACCTGCTCTGGACCCTCACCGGCCATGACACCACAACCATGGTGGAAGACACCGACAGCTGCATCATGACCACTACCTGTGACTAACCAGCGGGCGGCATTTCCCTGTCCGGCCCGGAGGAGGCCGGGCAGGGAGCCTTGAAGCTTTAAAAACGAACAGGAACCATGGAATCGCCCGGGGCAGACCCCGGGTTTTTTTGTGCGGATGCGGTTGGGATCAGTAGTCGATCTGGACGCGGAAGGTGGCGATCAGGGTGTCGCCCGTATCGGCGAGGCGGGCGTGGATGCCGTCGAGCATCATCCGGCAGTGGGAACTGAGATGCCAGTTGAGGCCCAGTGTGACGTCGGTAAGCCGGCCGCCATTGACCTCTCCGTCATTGAGGTCGAGCACTGACCAGCGGGCGGCCAGCTGCCAGGCACCCGGGCCCTCGCCCCTCCAGACATTGCTCTTCAGAGAGGTTTGGATGAATTTCCCCTGGGCCGGGTCGTAGGCCCGGTGCTCGCCGGTGATGAACCAGCTGACCTGGACATAGCTGCCGTAAAACACCGGGTCGCCGGCCGTGGCGCTCTCCACGGCCGAGCGGACGAATTCCCCTTGCAGTGATACCCTCCCGAGCACGAGCGCCGATTCAAAATTGGTGATCAGCGTGCCCTCGGCCTCGAACCGCCCGGTATCCACAAAGGCCGGGGTTTGGGCGCTTTCCGGCGGGGCCACGATCCGGCAGTAGTCGAGGTCCCGGACGCTGCCGGTCAGGCCCAGGTGCAGCAGGCGGTCCTCTGCCGGCCGCCAGGGAAGGGCGGTGATGCGGCCCGATACGGTGATCCCGGAACCCTTACCGAGATTGTAGCCGTCCACGTCGTGGTAGAGACCAGCGGCCCAGGTCAGCCGCTGGTCCAGCAGGACGGCCTGGTTGACGACGCCCCGATTGCGCAGCGGCAGCAGGAAAAAGGCCAGCGAGCGCTCGGTGAACGGCACGTGGTTGGTGCTGGCCTGCTGCTCCAGGCCCATGGGTTCCTTGACGTTGCCGAAACGGAGGGTCCCGGCCACCGGCAGGTCTTTCACCCCGACGTAGAGGTCGCGGAAGTTGCGGAAATCATCGATGATCTTGACGAATTCGTAGTCGGCCTTGAAGATCAGCCGGTTGGCCCAGGAACCGGAGAGACAGAGCCGGGCCCGGCGGAAATCCACCTGATTCTCCAGCGGCAGGCCACCATTCACCGCGTCGCTGACGGCCTGGTCCTCGTCGAACCAGGCGGCATCCACCAGCAGCCGGCCGCCCAGGCGCAGCTTCAGGCGGCCGGTGTCCGAAGCCCAGGTGATGCCCTCATCCCAGCCGGCTTCCAGGCCGCCCGGATCGGTGATGTCCTCCGCCGCTGCCGTTGCCGCACATACCGGCAGAAAGAACAGGGCCAGGACCAGTGCAGTGGTTAGGGGATGGCGGGCGCCCACGACGATTCTCCTCGAACCCGATGTTGAGTTCGATATTGGACTATATCACTCTTGTTTTCCGGGTCAACCCGGCAGGAGGGTGGAGGCTGGTTTCTGGTACAAAAAAATCGGGAGCGTGTGCTCCCGGGGCAGGTTCACTGAACGTGGACCCTGTTCGCGCGGCCGCCGGTGCCTCGAATGGGGACCGGCGCGTTTCACGAACTCTATGTGATCGGGGTTCGGAAACCCCGGAGGCGCTTGCGCCTCGTTAATTCGTGATGATTATGCCCGGGGTATGTGAGTGTTTGGTGAGGGACTGATGTAAGTACTGTTGCCGCCATCACCTGCTAGCAGGTGATGGCGGTGTTAAGTGCTTCCAGGTTCAACGACAGGGTTTCGGCGGAAGTTTGCTCACGTCAGGTTTGTAATACCGAACCACGAAGTAATAAGGCTCGCCGGCATTTACCGGCATCCAGTATGTGCCGTCCTCCGGATCATCAATACTGAAGGTAACGGTGATATTACCATTCTCATCCGGCTCGGTATTGTAGGCGTTTAACAGGTCGTTTTTGCCGGGGATGGTATTTCGTGTGAGTGCACTGTACCTGGTAACCGACCAGAACAGCTCCACCCCTTCAGGTTCATAAGGGAAGACGAACACTTCAGTTTTGTCCCCGTTCAATACGTCGTCGTCGCAGTTCGTGAAGTAGGGTGCGTAGTAGGCGTGATGGACGGGAAAACCGAGGTGCCCGACCATGGCGGCTGCCCGGTATTCCGGATCGTTGCTAAACGGCTCCGAGCTGTCAATCGGTCCGAACATACCGGTGTTACCGGTAGCACTGAACTTGGGAGCCACGGCTCCGATATACTCACTGACCCGTTGATAGTCATCCTGACCGAAGTCCACCGAAGCCGTGAGAATTTCCAGGTTCTGCGGATATACATCGTGCGTGTTAAGGGTGAACTGAATCGGGTTCTCGATGACCAGTACGGGATCGCTGGCGGTAGCGGTAAGGGTGATCTGCTCCTGAATTGGAGGGATATTGGGTCTATCAGCATCATTCTTGACCTGCACACGAACGAATAGATGCGGGTAATCCCCAGGGCACTCGATCACTGTCGACCCTTCAGGCGCTTCCATATCCTTGCCTTTGCGGATGAGGGCGTATGTTCCGACGGGATGGATCTCATCATAGATGGTGTAGTGTTCCTGGTCCGCAATCTGGATCGAGAAGTAACGGTCTTCTTCGACTTCGGGAAGCTCGACCAGTACGGGGCCTGCCGACAGGTCGATGATAGCCTTTGTGTACAGATGATCCAGCGCGGGCGTAACCACGGGATCGGTGCCTTCGGTTGGCAGTTCCGTGGTGTGCAACAGTTTATTCGTTCCCCCTGCCTGCTCCACGGTGGTCACCATATAAATGGCGTGGTGATACACTTTGAACGCCATCAGGTCTGTATCACTGGGACGTTCCAGACTGGCATTGCTCTCTACCGCCGGTTGAGTCTCGGCCGCTTCGTTTTCGGCTGGCTCACCACAAGCGATTAGACCTGGAATCATGAATATGGCGATCGTCAATTTGAGTAGCGTTCTCATTTGATCTTCCTCCCAGGATGAAATTGATTTACAACTAGATTATTGTTACTCGGGAAAACCGATGAACAGCACCTCGGTCTCCAGGCGGACGCCGAATTGATCCAGCACCCGGCTGCGCACCCGTTCCATCAGCCGGTGGATGTCGGCGGCGCTGGCCTCATTGCGGTTGAGGATGAAGTTGGCATGCTTCACCGGGACTTCGGCGCCCCCTTCGCGCATGCCCTTGCAGCCGGCGGCTTCCACCAGCCGCCCGGCGTAGTCCCCGGGGGGACGTTTGAAGATGCTGCCCGCCGAGGGATAATCCAGCGGTTGGCGGGCTTCACGGCGGGCGATGATCTCCTCCCGGGTTTCTTTCAGTCGTTGGGTGTCTCCCGGCCCCAACTCCAGGTCGCAGCCGAGCAGGATCAGCCCCTCCAGGCCGGTGGCGGTGCGGTAGTCGAAGCCGGCCTGGTCCCGAAGCACGGTCACGGCCTCCCCCTCCCGGGTCAGCCCGTGAACCGCCACCACCCGGTCACCGATCTCGGTGCCGAAAGCCCCGGCGTTCATCACCAGGGCTCCGCCCACCGTGCCGGGTATCCCCGAAAGCGGCTCCAGTCCGGCCAGGCCCTGTTCCTCGCAGAAGAGCACCAGCCGCTCCAGGCTGCGGCCGGCCCCCACCCGAACCTGGCAACCATCGGCCTCCAGCGTTCGGCAGCCGGTCTCGAGATTGATCACCAGCCCGCGGAATCCATCATCGGCGACCACCACGTTGGTCCCCCGGCCCAGAACCAGCACCGGCGCCCCCTCTCCGGCGGCCCTGTTCAGCAGCAGCTGCACCGACTCTCCGTCCGGGGGCGCGCACCAGGCGTCGGCCGGGCCGCCCACCCCGTAGGATGTGTGGCCGGCCAGCGGCTCATCCAGCCTCAGCAGTTCCTCGCAGCCGCGGAAGATCCGCTTGATCACTGCCGCTGGTAGATGTCCGGTCATTGGCCATCCTCTCCCGGTCCGGGCTCGGTGCGCTCCGGTTCCAGGGTTTCTTCGAAGAAGCGGGTCAGCCGCTGGAAGATGTGCGCCCGCACCTGCTCACCCCGGATGGAGTGCCTCTTGCCGGGATAGATCGCCAGCTCGTATGATTTGCCCGCCCTGTTGAGCGCCGCTGCCATTTTTGCCGTGTTGCGGAAGTGGACGTTGTTGTCGGCGGTGCCGTGGGCCAGCAGCAACCGGCCCTGGAGGTTGTCCGCGTGGTTCACCGGCGCGGTAACCTTGTACCCCCGCTGGTTCTCTGCCGGCAACCCCATGTAGCGTTCGGTGTAGATCGTGTCGTACTCCCGCCAGTCGGTCACCGGTGCCACCGCCGCCCCGGCGGCAAAGACCCCGGGTGAACGGAGCATGGCATTGAGCACCATGGTGCCGCCGTAGCTCCAGCCGAAAATCCCGATCCGCTCCGGGTCCACGTAGGGCAGCGACCGCAGGTAGCGCACCCCGCACAACTGGTCCTCCAGTTCCTGTTCGCCCAGGCGGCGGTCCACCGCCCGTTCCCAGGCCGCGCCACGCCGCGCCGACCCGCGGTTGTCCAGCCAGAAGACCACGAACCCCCGCTGGGCCAGCAGCTGCAGCCAGAGGTTGGTGCTGGACCTCCAGTGGTTCTTGACCACCTGCCCGTGGGGTCCGCCGTAGGTGTAGATCACCACCGGGTATCTGCGCGAACGGCTCATGCCCGGGGGAAGGAGCAGGGCTGCGGGCAGACGGGTTCCGTCCCCGGCAACCACCTCCACAACATTGGGCGGCCGCAGGTGGAAAGGCCGCAGGTCATTGCCCGCCCCCTCGTGGATGATGCCCCGCAGGGTGCCGTCGGCCCGGTGGAGGGTGAACCGCGGCGGGCGGTGGCTGGACGAGTGCTCGTCCACGTATGTCCGGCAGTCGGGGCTCATGGTGATGGTGTGCCACCCCGGCGCGCTGGTGACCCGGGTGAGCCCCTTGCCGTCAAGCTGCACCCGGTAGAGGTGTTGCTCCAGCGGGCTCTTTTCGCTGGCGGTGAAGTAGATGCAGCCGGCGGCTTCGTCAAGTCCGACGAGTTCGTCCACCTGCCAGTGGCCCCCGGTGAGCCGCACCGGAGGACCGTCGCCGGCGGGGTAACGGTAGAGGTGCCGCCAGCCGTCCCTCTCCGAGCTCCAGATGAATCCACCGCCCTTAAGGAACCGCAGGTCGTCGGAGATGTTGACCCAGTGGGGATCGGTCTCTGCCAGCAGCAGTTCAAGCGTCCCCGCACCGCCGCTGTCCGCGGCCAGCAGCTCCAGCCGGCGCTGGTCACGGCTCAGCCGCTGGAGGGCCAGCTCTTTCCCGCCTGGCATCCAGCCCAGGCGGGCCAGGTAGTAGTCTCCCTCAAAGCCGCGGCCCGGGTCGATCCACTCCGTACCGCCGTCGGCAATGTCCACCACCCCCACCTTCACCCGGGCGTTCGGTTCACCCGGCCGCGGGTAATATTGCCGGGTTACCTCGGGATCCTCCCCGCCGTAGTTCATTATCGGCCACTGCCGGACCTCTGACTGGTCGAAGCGGTAGAAAGCGATCCTGCTGCTGTCCGGAGACCAGCAGAATCCTGAGTCGAGGTCCAGTTCCTCCCGGTGTACCCAGTCGGCCGCACCGTTGACCACCGGCCCGCCGCCGTCCCGGGTCAGCCGCTGTTCTCCACCTCCGGCGAGATCGATGACATGGAGGTCCTGGTCCCTGACAAAGGCCACCAGGGACGCATCGGGGGAGAATTGCGGGTCGCTCTCCGCCCCTTTGCCGCTGGTCAGTTGCCGCCAGCGGTCGGTGTCGAGATCGAGGAGGAACAGCCCGCTGCCGGTTTCCGCCAGCAGGCGCCGGCCGTCAGGGGACCAGTGGTAGGCCGCGATTTCGGTGACCAGGGCCTGGTCGGTTTCGCTGTCCCCGGTGGAGGGGAGGGTCTCCGCCAGCTTCTCCGGCTTCCCCGAATCCAGGTCCATGGCCAACAGCCGGGTTTCCTCCTCATCCTCCAGCAGAAAGCTGAGCATGCCGTTGTCGGGAGACCACTGGAAATCGGAGGGATCCTCGCCGGTCAGCGGGTTCTCGCCATAGATCGCCTCCACGGTGAGTCGCGCCCCGACCTCCTGTGGCCCGCCGGCATGGCTGATGGCGGGCAGCAGGACGGTGATGATGTACAAAAGCAGTGCGGTTCGGCGAATTCTCATCCATGGCTCCTTTGCCGGGTGGTACTGGTATCCCGCTGCAAAGTCTAGGCGAGCGCTTCGCCGCCGGTCAAGGCGGACCGCTGGTTGACAGGCTGAGGTAGCGGCGAATACCCTTTACCCTCGCTGCGTTCGCGGTGTCTGGACCACCTGTTTTCACGAAATTACCGGAGTTGCCGACATGCGGGGAAACATCGTATTTCATTCCTGCCTGCTGATGGTATTCATCCTGCCCGCCCTTCTTCTTCTGCCCTCCTGTGGCAAAGGGGAGAGCGGTGGAGAGAAGCCCACTCCGGAGAGTATTGCTGCGGAAACCGCCACCGTGGTGACCGGCGGCCCGTCGGTGCTGCTGGTCACGGTGGACACGCTGCGTGCCGACCGCCTCTCCTGCTACGGGTTCACCGGTGGAGCCACCCCTTACATCGACGAACTGGCCGCCGCCGGCGCCCTGTTCGAAGACACGGTGACGCCGGTCCCCATCACTCTGCCATCCCATGCCACCATCCTCACCGGGCTCTACCCGTCGACGCTGGGGGTGCACAACAACGGAACCTACCGCCTGGGCCAGCAGGCAGTGACCCTGGCCGAAATGTTCCGGGATGCCGGGTACCGCACCGGCGCCTTTGTCGGCTCCTACGTGCTCGACTCGGTGTTCGGTCTGGACCAGGGCTTTGACGTCTATGATGACAAGATGCCTGAACGCCGCGGCACCGCCCTGACCCAGCGCCGGGCCGACCTGGTGGTCAGCGCCGCAGTGAAGTGGCTGGCGGTGAAGAGCCCCAAACCCTTCTTTGCCTGGGTTCACATCTGGGATCCCCACTATCCCTACACGCCGCCGGAGCCGATGAAGAGCGGCTTTCCCGAAGACCCCTATTTTGGCGAGGTGGTATTTGTGGACGCCCAGGTCGGCCTGCTGGTCAAGTCGCTGAAAGCGCTGGGTTTCGAAGGTGAGAACCTGCTGGTGGCCATCACCGCCGACCATGGCGAGGGCCTGGGTGATCATGACGAATCGAGCCACGGGGTCTTTATCTATGACAGCACCCTGCAGGTGCCGCTGGTGATGCGGATGGGCGGCAAGATCGCCGGCGGCCAGCGAATCCCGCACATGGTGCGGACCCTCGACATCGCCCCCACCCTGCTCGAACTGGTGGGGCTCCAGCTGCCCGATGGCATGGATGGCGTGTCCCTGGCTCCGCTGATGGCGGCCCCGGGGGACGCCGGACCTCCGGCCGCCGATCCCGGACTCCGCTGTTACCTCGAGTCGGTTTACGGCCAGGAGAACTACGGTTGGAGCCCGCTCTTCGGTATCCGCACCGGACAGTCAAAATACATCCGCGCCCCGGAACAGGAGTTCTACTGCCTGGACCGGGACCGGGATGAGCTGGAGAACCGCTTCGCTGCCGAGCCGGACGCTGCCGGAGAACTGGCAGCTTCCTACGAGGAGCTGGCCGGGCAGCTGACGGGCGGGGAGACCCTGGCCGACCAGGATTGGACACCCGCCGATTCGGTGACGTCGAGGCTGGAACTGCTCGGCTACCTCTGGGCGCTTCAGCCGGGCAGAGACGGGTCCGCTGAGGGTGGCACGGGTGTCGATCCCAAGACCATGATCAAGTGGGATGCCCGGCGTGAGGAAGGTCTGGCACTGGTGCGGCAGGGCAGTAGGGACGCAGGATTGAAGATTCTTCGGGAGGTGGCCGCCGGCGACCCATCCAACCCCATGGTCTGGGAGAACATCGCCGAGGGTGAGATGGCCCGCCGAAACCGGGCCGAGGCACTGGCCGCCGCCGAGCGGGGCCTGGCCCTGCGCCCCCGCAACCCCAACCTCAATATTTTTAAGGGAACCCTGCTGATCCAGATGGGCCGATCCGAAGAGGCAGTACATCATCTCCAGGGTCAGCTGGAAAGCCATCCGGACAAGGCCGCGATCCACTACCATCTCGGTGATGCTTACTCCACTGCCGGCCAAGACCAGGAGGCGCTGACCCATTACAACGAGGCGGAGAAGCTGGGCATGCGCACCCCCATGGTGCCCTTCCAGCGGGGGATGGCCCTGTTCCAGGCCGGCCGTTACGGCGAGGCGGTGGAGGCCTTCCGCGAGGCGGTGCAGCTCAAGGAGGATTTTGCCGAAGCCTGGCTCAACATCGGGGTGAACAGTTTTCGTCTGAAGCGCTACGAAGAGGCCAACGAGGCCTATGTCCGGGCCGTGGAGCTGGATCCGGATAACGCCCTGTTCCGCGCCACCTACGGTTACTTTCTCACCCGGACCAACCAGACCGATGAAGCGTGGCGACAGCTGCAGAAGGGACTGGAGATCGACCCGGATCACGTGTGGGTGAACACCAACCTGGCCTGGTATTACTGCATGGGCGAAACCCGGGTCCGGGACGGGGACAAGGCGTTGTTCCACTCGCAAAAGGCGGTGGAGCTTTCCGGTCCCACGCCGCCGGAGAACATCCTCAACACCCACGCGGAGGCGCTCAGCGCCGCCGGGAAGTACGACGAGGCCATTGCCCTGAATGCCAGACTGAAGGCGGCATACCCGGACAACCCGTACTATGTGACCCAGGGCCAGCGCTTCGAAAGCAGCTGGTTCCTCGACGAGAAGCGCCGGCAGGCGGCGGATGAGCAGGTGCCCCGGGACAAGGCGAAGATGAATCCCGGGACGCCGTGACGCCGGGGGCTCCTACCGGCCCAGCAAGGAGGAGAAGAGGTCGGTGACCGGGGAAGATGGCAGTTGTCCCGGTTCCTGCCCGGCGGCGGTTTCGATCAACCGCTGGATCTCCGTCCCGTCGCGGCACGAGGGGCAGCCGCTGACCAGCCGCTCCACCGGGTCCCGTTTCACCGACCGCAGCAGTTCGGCCGCCACCTCGGTGCCGATCCGGGGGTGGAAGAGCCGCGCGGAACCGGAGAGCCCGCAGCAGTCGGTGAAGCTGACTGACTCGCCGTAGGCTTCAGCCAGCAGTGCTTCCTGGGCCGCGGTGGCCTCCGCCGTGTTGTGGCAGGGAACCTTCAGACCGGGCCGGTCGCCGGTCCCCCGCAGGTCAGGCAGCCGCACCGGGCTGTTGACCACTGCTTCCGCCACCGGCTCGGCGGCGTCCCTCACCCGGAACACCGCCGCCGCGCCGCCCGCTTCCTCCAGCAGGTCGGCCACCGCCTCCCACCGCCCCTGTTCCTGGACAGAACCCGCCACCAGATCCCTGTACCCCTCGTCCTCGTCGTGCCGCAGGGCCGTCTCGCGGATCTCCTCCTGGCAGGTGGGGCAGTTGGAGAATACGGTCAGCGGCAGGGCCGCTCCTCGCCGGTGGAGACGGGCGGCGGCGATCAGCAGTTCGGCCAGGGTGCGGCTGCTCACCCGGGATTCGGTCTCCGGATCCCGGCCGGCCCGCCAGGGGAAGCCGCAGCAGAGATCGGCCTCCAGGTCGGCGAAGGAAAGCCCGGCCATCCCGGCCAGCACCCGGTCGGCGGCGCGGCTGGCATCGCCCCGGGCCAGGGAGTCCATGCAGCCGCGGAAGCGGATAAGGGCCGGAGCGGGGTGGGCCTCGCCCACGGGGCCCTGGACGAAGAAATTGTCGTCGGGGTGCACCCTGGTTCCCCTGGCCGCCGGGCGGTAGGGGCGGAGGTGGAAGGGGGGCAGCGAGACAAAGGTCTTGAACCAGGCGGGAAGCGGAGTGCGGCGGAGCAGGGCGTTCACTGGCCGGCCCACCTGCTGCAGCAGGGCCGTTGCGCCGTAGAGCGCACCGCGCAGGGGGTGGTCCTCCAGCATCAGATCGTAGAGCAGGCCGGCGGCACGGTTGGTGCGTGGACGCTCTCCGGCCCCGGCCAGGCCGCGCCAGGCGTTGACCAGCGGCTGCAGGTCGATATCCGCCGGACAGGCGGTGTCACAACGCCGGCAGTAGAAACACTTGGCCAGCCGCGGGTCGGTCTGCAACAGCGGGGCGGCCAGCTCGTGGGGCAGTCCGTTTGTTGAGCCGAAATCGGCGCCGCCGCTGACACCGAGGAAGCAGAGTTTCTCCAGGGTCAGCAGCAGGTCGCGTTTGGCCGGCAACAGGCCCCGGCGAAAGACGGTGGGGGAGAGGCCCCGGCCCCCCGCTTCCACGGCCCGGTGGCGCAGTCTGGCTTCGGCGTCGATCACCGGGCAGACCTTGCAGGCGTTGCAGCGAGTGCAGCTGCGGGCCTCCGCCAGGACGTGGGCTGCCGGCGACCCCGGGGGCGCCGCACCGGCCACCAGTTCGTGTGAGTGGGCCAGCAGCCGCGCGTGGACCTGGCGGGAGATCCGTGAGCGGAGGAAGATGGTCATGGGGTTGAACAGCCCCGAGGGGTCGATGGCATCCTTCACCGTGGCGATGCGCCGGAACTCCTCCTCCGAAATCTGGCCGAGGAAGAGCAGTGGCGCCTTGCCCGCCAGACCGTGCTCGCCGGTGAAGGCGGCCCGTGGCTTTCCCTGGTCATCGGGCGCGCAGAGTTCGATCATTTTGGAGGTGAGCAGGTCCCAGGCCTCGGCCGCCTCGGCCTCGTCGTAGATGTCGAAGCCCCCGACGTTCCAGTGCAGGATCACGGAGTCGGGCGGGTCCAGGTGGGCAAAGAGGATCGAAGAGAGCTTGGGGATCTCCCGGTCGAGATCGGTGAGCAGGGCGGCCGCGGTTTCCAGTTGATCCAGCCGCACCTCCGGGTCGGTCTTGCACTTGGTGCGCAGCAGGGTGGGCAATATCTCACGGGGGGCCTTGAGCGCTTCGGCTTCAGCACAGTGTTCGCCGGCCTGGCGCAAGGGCGAGATGGCCATACGGGCCCCGTCCTTCCCGGCCAGTGCGGAGAGCTGCTCCAACCGCCGGTCCACCTCCGGGTCACTCTCCCCCTCCAGGTCGAGCACCACGTACGCCTCGTCCCCGGGCCGGAGCTGTTCCGGGAAGCGGTCCAGCAGGAGGTCTTCGATGGCCCGCCGGGTGACGATTTCGAAGAAGGGCGGCTGCTCGTCATCCGGCCGGGACTTCACCGCCCGGACAAAGGCCAGGGCCGCTCCGGCCGAGGTGAAGGCCAGGGCCGCGGTGCGGGCCCGGGCCGGCTGCCGGTCCAGCAGCAGGGTCATCTGGCTGATCAGGCCGGTGCACCCTTCGGAGCCCACAAAGAGGCTCATGGGCAGGAAGGGCCGGCCCACTCCGGCACCGCCGCCGGCGGCCCGGCGCAGGGCGTCCAGGTCATCCGGCCCCACACCCCAGAACTTGGTAGTGGCCATGAAGGGCGTACGGGGCATCAACTCCAGTTCCCGGCGGGTGGGGGCAAAACGGAAACAGGCCCCGCCGTGGACCACCGCCCGTCCCTCCAGCACCACCTCCTGGATCCGTTTGCCCGCGTGGGATCCGGTGCCGGCGATGCCGCCCACCGAGGCCCGGGGGGTGTTGGGCCGGCAGCGCAGCACCAGGCCCGCCCGTTCAGCGGCGGTGACCACGTCGGGCCAGGCGGCCCCGGCGCCGGCGGTGATCTTCATCCGCCCAGGGCCGAAGCGCCGCTCCTCGTCCGGCTCCAGGGGCTGTGGTTCGCCGATGTGGTTGATCCCCTTGAGCGAAACGGTGAGCGCCCCGGCCATGGGCACCACCCCCATGTTGTAGCCGCCGCCATCACCGTAGGGGATCAGCGGCAGGCCCAGCCCGGTGGCCAGGCGGACCAGCCGGCAGAGCTGGCGCTCGTTGTGGACCACGGCCAGCCCTTCGCTGGTCAGGCAGCGGTATTCCATGGAGTCGCTGGAGTGCGCCTCCCGGTCGGCCCAGTTGAGCGAGAAGGCGGCCCGGCCGAGGATTTGTTCGAACTCCCGGCGGCGGCGGTGCAGGGTCTGCCGGACGTCGAGCAACTGGCCAACCCGCTGCTCGATGAAGCGGAACAGTTCCGGCGGGCAGGACTTCCGCAGTTCGGGCCGGAGGCACCGCTCCCACTCCTCCCGGTCCACCAGGGCGGGAAGAAAGGTGAAAGCGCCGCTGTAGTCGCCGGTGCCGGCTGCCACCGGGGGGGCGGCGGCCAGGGGATCGAAGAGCGTCTCCATGTGAAATGCCTCGGCGGCACTATATCGGGCGCTGGAGAAGCGGTCAAGAAAGGCCTTATTGGAAGGGGTTATTCGTCTTCCAGGACCACCGCGGTGCCGTAGGCCAGGATCTCGGCGGCGCTGGTCATCATCATCGAGGTGGAGAACTTGGCGCCGATCACCGCGTTGGCCCCCAACGCTTCGGCCTCGGCCACCATGCGGTCGATGGACTGTTCGCGGCTTTCCGCCATCATCTTGGTGTATTCCGGCACCTCACCGCCCACCATGTTGCGGAATCCGGCGAGGATGTCCTTGCCCACGTGGCGGCAGCGGATGCTGTTGCCCCGGGCCAGGCCGAGCACCTTGACGATCTTCTTGCCGGTGACGAAATCGGTGGTGACAACGATCATCGAATGACCCTCCTGTACTTGTCCCTGCCGTAGGACTTGAACCGGTCCACCAGCACCGAGACGAAGAGCAGCCCCAGGCCGGAACAGAGGCCGAAGACCATCAGTTTTACCAGCAGGTCTTCACTGGACGTGAGGAACTGCCAGGCACCGAAGGCCAGCAGGCATGTGGACCAGATGATCACCATCAGCCAGCCAAGCCCGCGGGCGCCGCTGCTGAAGATGCCCTGTGCGTGCTCGTCCCACTCCTCTTCGGTGGGTTCTGAGAATTTCATGCCCATGGTTGCCTCCCTCAGACGTTTCAGCTCGGTCAGTTCCCGGCGCAGCTCCTCGCTGCCCTCGAGGCGGATCTCCACGAACTGCGCTTCTGCCTGGGTCAACTCGCCGTCCAGGTAGCCGGAGAGCCGCCCCTCATCGTGGAGCCGGCGGTGGTCCTGTTCCATCCCGTCGGTTTTGTCCCTGCCGGTCATGCGTCAGTTCTCCTCGTCCTCTCTGGCCAGCTCGTCACAGAGCCGCTTCCGGGCCTGGTGCAAACGGGACATTACCGTCCCCTTGGGGATTCCCAGGGCCTCGGCCAACTCGATGTAGGAGAGGTCCTGGAAGTCCCGCAGCACGAGGATGGTCCGGTGTTTCTCGTCCAACCGGCCCATGGCGCGCCAGATTTTCGCCTTCAGCTCATTCTGTTCCACCAGCACGTCGGCCGCGGGGGTACGTTCGTCACCCACGGTCTCGTGCAGCGGCCGGCCCGCTTCGCCGTCCGGGCCCCGGCCCGGATTGTCCAGCGAAACGGCTCGCCGTACGCGGCGCCGCCGCAGAAGATCGATGCACAGGTTGCGCACGATTCGCAGCAGCCAGGCCCCGAAGGGCCGCCCGGTATCGAACCGGCCGAGGTTGTTGTAGGCCCTGATGAACGATTCCTGGGAAATGTCCATTGCATCCTCCCGGTTACCCACGATCTGCAGGGCGAAGAAAAATGTCTGCTGCCGGTATTTTTCCACCAGCGGTCTGAACATTTCCTTGTTCCCTTTCCTGCAGGCCTCGATGACCATTCGCTCATCGAAGTCGCCGGAAGTAGCAACCATTCCGTTCATCGTTACCCCGATCCTCTCCACGTTTACGGGAGCCAGGCGAAAGTATTCGAATATTTCAGGAGGCACACCGAAATATTTTCACTTTGTAGCAGAAAGCCGTGCCGCTGCGCAAACGGTAGTGGCCGCCTTGCATCGGGGCCCGGCTTTTTGCTACCGTCCTTTTTCTGAATACGCAGGGCGCCCGCAAGGGTTCACCGCAGGGAGGGTGACAGGGGTATGAAGCAGACCATCGAGATGGGAATGTTCGTCAGGGAGCTGGGGCCGGCCGACGCGGCATTGACCCTGCTCTGGGTCCACGGCCTGGGTGAGTCGGGGCTCTGTTTCGAGCGGATCGCCCTCCATCCCGACCTCTCCTCCTTTTGCCAGCTGATCCCGGATCTCCCGGGATATGGGCGCAGCGCCTGGAGCGGGGAGCCCCTGCCGCTGGACGGGCAGGCCGACCTGCTGGCCCGCTGGCTCTCCACCCGCGGCGAGAAGCCGGTGGTGCTGGTGGGCCACTCCATGGGCGGGGTGCTGGGCACCATTTTCTGCGAGCGGTACCCCGAGGTGGTGCGGGCCTACGTCAACGTCGAGGGGAATCTCAGTCCGGCGGACTGCGTCTTCAGTGGCCAGGCGGTGCGGATGGACGAAGCGCGGTTTGTGGACGGCGGTTTCTCGAAGATGCGTGAACTGATTTACGCCCAGGGGGCCGAGCTTGCCGCCCACCGGGGTTACTACGCCAGCCTGCGGCTCTGTGACCCGCGGCTCTTCCACCTGAACAGCCGCGAGCTGGTGGAAACCTCGGCCCGGGAGGAGATGGCCCGGCGGCTGGCTGAGCTGCCGCTGCCGGCGTGGTATATCGCCGGCCGGCCGGACGGAGTCTGCGACCGGTCCCACGAACTGCTGGGGCAGGCCGGGATCGGTCCGATCATCCTCGAGCCGTCAGGCCACTGGCCCTTTATCGACCAGCGGGACCGTTTCGCCGCCGAGCTGGCGGTCATTTGCCGACAAGCAGCTGCATGCCCTTCCTGACGCTCATGCCGATCCCCAGCTCCTGGATCTTCTTCAGTGTACCCACCGAGATGAAGTCCTTCGATTCCATCACATTGCGCCTCCCGCCAGCGAAGTGTTTGCGGCAGTGCTGAATTAGTGACCCATGCCCGGGCGGAAATTGTATATACTTTTAAAGGTGGATTTGAACCGGTGAATACTCGTGGAAAGGTGAGTTCGACCATGGGGCGGATAGAGCACATATTTCGTTTTGCGGTTTCAATACTGTGCCTTGTGGTGCTGTCCTGCATGCTCTCCGCCCCCCGTGCCCGGGCGTCTGACTGGCCGTACCCCCGCCACGATGCCGCCAACCGGGCGGTGGCCTCGGTGGGCGCCAATTTCGGGACGGCCCCCCAGGCCCGCTGGTCTTTCGACCTCCAGACGTTCGATGCCGGGACCTACCCGGTGGCCGCCGACCTGGACCGTGACGGCCGGCTGGAGCTGATCGTCGGCGATGCCGCCGGCACGATCTACTGCCTTGACGCCGCACTGGGCACCCTCCGCTGGAGCCGGCAGCTGCCCGCCTTCTTCAAGTGGGGCTCCCCGGTGCTGGTGGATCTGGACAACGACGGCGACCGGGACATCGTGGTGGGCGCCCGGGATCTCATCGCTCTCGACGGCCCCACCGGCAACCCGCTCTGGACCGCTCTTTCCGGAGTGGATGTGCTCGGTATGTCGGCCGGCGACCTGTTCAATGACGGCACCATCGAGATCTTCTGCACCGACTACCAGAACCCGCGCAACGGCTACCTCGTGCGCGGCGAGGACGGCAAAATCCTCTGGAGCGTGGTGACCAATGGCTCCAATTACAATATCCCCGCCTTTGCCGACATCGACGGTAATGGAGAGAAGGAGATCCTCTTCACCCGGCACGACTCCGGGGTCACCGAGCGGGTGGTCTGCCTGCGGGCCGGCAATGGAGCGGAAGTCTGGAGCTACCAGTGCGGGCCCTCGGCCGCCCAGCAGGCCCAGGCCCCGCCCCAACTGGGCTACATCGCCGATTACGGGTACCAGTCGGTGGTGGTGGCCGATTTCGACGGGGACGGGCAGCTCGAAGTCTCCAGCGGCACCGACCTCAATCACTACCTCTTCGAAGCCGACGGTTCCCTGGTCTGGAAGGTGCCCCAGGGCATCCTGGGCACCGGTTTCACCCGGCGACGCGAGGTCAATGGCGATTACACCTTTCGCGACCATCACTACCAGATCTATGACCAGGCAGCGGGCGACCTGGACGGCAACGGCACCGTGGACATGGCGTACGGCCTGGTTTCCGACTATGTCACCGACTACGAGGTGGCCACCGGTGAACGCACGGTGGATTTTCTTGCCTACCGCAACGATGCCCGGGCCATCCGGGCTAACGGGTCGCTGCTCTGGAACTATCACTCCTCAGCCGACGGGGCGGGTGTGGGACGCTGCCGCGACCCCATCGTGGCCGATCTGGACGGCCAGGGCTCACTGGATGTGATCTACGGGTCCGAGGACGGACACCTCTATGCCGTGGAGGGGAAGTCCGGGCAACTGCTCTGGCGTCTTCATGTGGGCGACTTCGGCCAGAGCCGGGGAAAGATCCTGGTGGACACCAACGCCGACGGTTCCGGCGAACTGATCGTGGTGGCCGGCAGCCGGGTCATCAAGTATGGCGGCCCGCTGGTGGGGGACGTGGACGGTTCCGGCCGGGTTGACGGTGTGGACCTGCAGCAGCTCTCCTGGAGTTTTGGCAGCAGCGGGGAGAGCGAGCGCTACCGGGAGCCTCCCGACCTGGACCGCAACGGCGTGGTGGACGGCGGCGACCTGGCCATCCTGGCCGCAAGTTTCGGCAATTCCTGACCACAGACATCTTTAAGCGCTTGAATAAAAAGCGGGTTTTTCTATTCGAACAATGGTTGACAAAATTAGTATATCTCTATATGATCAATAATTCCCTTCTGGATATTTGGAGGGGCATTAAGTCCATTTTGGATAACTGAGCCAAGGGTTGGCTGAACAGACCGCAGCTCAACCGTTCTGCCGGACAGCGGCAGCGGCGTGCTGCGTTGGAGGAAAAGAGATGAAGCTGAACAAACTGAAGGTTGTGTTCCTGACGTGTCTGGTGGCGATTTTTGCCGTGTCCTTTGCCTGGGCCGACGCCAGCAAGCAGATTATCGCCGACGTGCCCCACGATTTCATGGTCGGTGAGATTACGATGCCGGCCGGCAAGTACGTTGTGGAACGGGAAGGCACCTATCCGCCGATGATCACCGTGCGCAACGACAAGGGCGAGGGCTCTTCGATCCTGCACGTGATCACCACCCTGTCCCGGCACGGTATGGAGGAGCGGGACGCCAAGCTGGTCTTCGACAAGACCACCGGCAAGGTGGAGCTCTCGGAAGTCTGGTTCGCCGGACAGGACGGGTACCTGGTCTGCGGCACCGTGGCCTCCCACACCCACGACGTGGTGAACGCGAAATAGCGGACACAGCTGAACGTACAGATAAACCGGGCGGAGACCTCAGATCGAGGGCCGCCCGGTTTTTTTACTTTTTCTTCTCCTTATCGGCCGGAGCCGCCTTCTTCTGCGGGGCAGCCGGGGCTGCCGGAGCGGTTTTTGGCGCCGGAGCCGTTCCCTTCTTCAGTTTCTTTTTCTCCCCGGACGGCGCCACCGTGGCCTTCTTGTCGCCCTGGGCCTTTTTCATCCCTGCTCCGCCGGCCTTCAACTTCGCATTTTTCGGCGTTGACGGAGCGGTGCCGGCGGGAGCGATCTTGGTCGGTGCGGCTTTTGTGGGTGCGCCCTTGGCGGCCGGTGCCGCGCCCTTCAGGGCCTTTTTCTCACCCGTTTCACTAGCCTTCTTTGCCTCGGCCCCGGCCTTGGCCTTGGCGTCACCGGCTTTCGCCGGCTTCTCTTCGGCTTTCTTTTTTGGCGGGTCGTCGGCGGACTGGGCCATGGCCAGGCCACCGGCCAGCATCAGCACCATGAGCAGCATCACGATTTTTTTCAGCATTGTCGTTCCCTTTCCTGGGTTCTCCCTGGTTCCTCCAGGGCTGGTTCGATTTCGGTGATATGAATTCTCTACCATCGAATCAGGGAGCAGTCAAATCACCGATTTCATGTTGCGGGTCCGCAGATCATCTCCCATCATAAAGGCCGCGTGGTTTGAAGTGAACAGTGGCGGGTCACGATGGATGATCCGCCGGATTTCCGGGTCTTTGCGAAAGGTGTGGTCAAGAAAATGCCTGATGGCCGGGCGATCCCAGCCCTTGGGGTGATTGAAGTCGTGGTAGAGCGCCAGGTCGCCCGGGTAAAATTCCCGCAGGGTGAGCCCCTCCGTTTCGGGGCTGCCCAGTGGCAGATTGAAAATGGCCAGGTTGAGAAAAGAGATGGCTTCCCGGTGCTCCCGGACAAAGCGCCAGGTGTCCCCGGCTTCGGCCTGGCCCTCCGCCGGGGTGCCGAAGAGCAGGTAGAGATAGACGGCAATCCCCGCCTGACGCAGGTTGGCCAGCACCCGTGACGCCTCGCCGACACTGATCCCCTTGCCCAGGGCATCGAGTACCTGCTGGTTCCCCGATTCGAGCCCCAGTTTGAGCATCTGACAGCCGGACTGCGCCAGTCGATGGCAGAAAGCGGGGTCGTCCAGCGGATCCCCGATCCTGGCAAATCCGTACCATGGCGCCCCGGGCGGATGCTCGGCCAGCTGGCGGAGCACCGCGGGAGGCACGGCATTGTCCAGCAGGTGGATCAGCGTGGGGCCGGTCTCCCGCACCAGCTGGTTCAAGTGTTCGTTGACCGTACGCCGGGGCAGCGGTTCGAACCGCCGTCCCTCGGAGCGTTCGGGGCAGAAGGTGCAGCGGTTCCACCAGCAGCCGTCGGCTGTATTGAAGGGGAGAACGAATCCCGGGCTCAGGTAGTCCTGGCAGTTGAAGCCGGAGTAGTCGGGCGGGGCGTGTCCGTGGCTCTTCTCGAGACCGGCGCAGGCCAGGACGGCAGCCTCACCCGGGCCTTCCACCAGTTGATCAACCAGTCCCTCGAAGCCCCCGGCCCAGTGGGGGCCCCGCAGCCAGGAGGTGACCAGCCCTCCGCCGAGCATGATCCTCGATTCCGGGAACTCCCGTTTCAACAACCCGATCAGGGCAAAGGCGGTGAGTGCCTGGGAGAGGTAGTTGATGGAAATTCCCACCGTGGATGGCCGGTCCTCCTCCACCCGCGGCAGCAACCGTTCGATGAAATACCCGTGGTACGGGTTGCGCTCCGGTTCAGCGGCCGCGGCAAGCAGATCCGCGGAGCGCACAGGTGAGAGCCGGGTGTCCGTATAGTTGGCCAGCCCGGCGCGAATTCCCTCCCCCTGGCCGGCCAGGGAGAGCAGTCGCTCCAGGTCGGAAACGGCGCGGCCATACTTGTCGGAGTTGTCGTAGGTCGCCGGGGACCTCAACGCCGTGAGGTGCCGGTGGCGGTTCCGCCATGCGCGGCTGGACCAGGTGTCGTCCGCTGTTTCCGGCTGATCCAGCAGCCAGAGCAATCCCTCCAGGTTGGCGTCGATCACCGTGCAGGGGGCGCCGTGGGCCCCCAGGGCGCCGGCCAGGCGGGCAATGCCCGCCGGCGGCTCGGAAGGCTTGGCCACCGGTGGATGGATCAGCAGGATCGGCTGGTCAACGGATGAGAAAATCGGAATACTCCTCGTCCGGGGGCAGCTCTTCCAGCTCCACCCGGTCCACCGCGGCCATGGGCGGGCCGTTGGCGGCCCAGCGCAGGAGCAGGTCGACCTGTTCGACCTCCCCCTCGGCCACCAGCTCAACCCGGCCGTCCACCAGGTTCCGTACCGTGCCGTGCACCCCGTATTCCAGAGCTTTCTCCTGGGTGGAGGCCCGGAACCAGACGCCCTGCACCCGGCCCGAGATGATGGCCTTCACTCTCTTCATCATTTCTTTTCTGGCATTAGCGTCAGTAGCAGACGCCACGGCCCCTGGTTGCCCATGAGCCCCTGGTCGATGCCCAGGCTTTCGGCCAGCACCATGCCTTCAGCAGGGCGGAAGAATTCAGCCACCACCACCGGAGAGCCGGCTTTCATCCCCTTGACCCGCTCCATCTCGTGGCTGAGGATCACCGGCGGGTCTCCTTCCTGCCGTTTTCCCTCCTGCGGGTCGACAAAGCTCAGGTTGTATTCCAGCCCCACGAAGACCAGGTCCTCGACCTTCTGCAGCACCCGCAACTCGAACTGCAGGCCCAGGTTCTGGTAGCTGTAACTGATACGCGGGATGGCCTGGCCCGAGGAGTCCTGCCCTTCAGCCGGGTTGAAAGTGGTGGTGGGGATCGGCGCCTTGGTGCCGCAGTGGAAGGAGATCTTCTCCCGTTCGATACAGCTCAGCTCGATGGTTCGCAGGGTGCAGCCCTGACCGTCGCCGGGAGCCGCCACCGCCAGCTGGAAGGTGTACTGTTTGATGGTGCGGTTACGCCCCGACTGGTTCCGCCCCTCCTGGGCCATTGCCGGCAGGGCCAGGGCCGCGATCAGCAGCAGGGTCAGGATCACAGCGGTGATAGAAGCCAGCGGTCGGATGTTCATTTTTCCTCCAGTATCCATTGTGCCGCGGGTCGTGGTATTCACAACTGTTTACGGCGCCAGGCCCCGCTGTGTCTAGGTCCGCCGGCGGCAGCGGAAGTACCAGCCGCAGGCGGCGAAGCGGGGCAGTTTGTCGGCCAGGGCCATGTCCAGTGACTCCAGCGGCCAGAGCAGGCCGGACCAGCGGCGGCAGAGCGAAAAAGGGAAGACCGGCGCCAGAAAACAGGACCGTCCCTCTGGGGGCAGGACCTCCAGCCCGTTCTCTTCCAGCAGCCGGACGATGCGGCCAAAGGTGAACTGTTGGATGTGCCGCTCACCCTTGGGATATGGCGCGGGCATTGGCAGCCGGTCACGGAGCACCGGCAGGCGCCCCACGGCCAACCGTACCTTACGCAGCAGGGCCGGCACCAGCCGTAACGGGTTCCAGCGGTAGGCCAGCAGCTCCCAGGGGCCATAGCCGTTGGGCACCGTGATCACCGCCAGGCCGCCCGGTTCGGTGAGGGCGACGATCCGCCGCACCATCTCCACGGGCTGTTCCAGGTGTTCCAGCACCTCGGAGCAGATCACCACCGGGAAGCGATCGTTTCCGTCCCAGCCCTCCATGTCGCGGTTGACGAACTGGGCGTGCTCATACGGGTTGCGTTCCCGGGCCGTCTCGGCCCTGGCCCGGTCGATCTCCACCCCCAGCACCGGAAAGCCGGCCTCGGCAAGGGAGAGCGAGACGTTGCCGGTGTTGCAACCGATCTCCAGCACCTTCACCGTCTCCGGATCACGGCCGAGACGCCCCGCCTCCACCATGGCCGCCCCGACGATGAAATCCATCTTCTTCAGGTAGGTCAGGTTGCGGATGGTGCTGTGGGGGTAGCGCTGGCGGTCCATGTTTTCTCTGCCCGGGTATCAGATTGCCGCGGGAACCGTCCCCGCGGGAGATAAATGGTAACCGGGCAAGGGTCTATGGGCAAGGGGGATAAAAACGGTCACAGATCCACGGCCGACGGCATAGCAGGAGAGGAGAGGCTGATACCCGGAAGACGGACTGAGATGTGAGGGAGCGATTTTTCGTAACGAAAATATGTTTCAATCATCCCTATTGTATTGATGTACAATAATGACCCTACTTGACCACGATCCCTGATAAGGGGAGGAGAAGAGAATGAACGTCAACAAATATTTTTGGAGTATCGTCACGATGTCGGTGACTCTGGCCCTGCTGGCCCCGGCTTCGCCGCAGGGCACTGCCCGGGCCCAGGACCTCTTCCACCCGAAAGTGAGCTACGAGGTGGGGTTCGATCCGCGAGACGTGGCGGCAGATGATCTGAACAACGACGACCGGCCGGAACTGGTGTCGGTCAACGAACTCTCAGATGACATCTCGGTGCTGGTCAACAACGGTGACGGGACCTTCCAGACAGAAGTCACCTATGCCGTCGGCGACACGCCGCGTTCGCTGGCCATGGGAAAGCTGAACAGCGACAACTTTGTTGACGTGATTGTCTCCAACTCGGAATCTGACACCATTTCCATTCTCTTTGGCAACGGCGACGGTTCACTGGCCCCGGCGGTGGAGTTTCCGGTCGGGGACCGGCCCTGGGGGATTGTCACGGCGCGCCTGAATGGTGATGCCCATCTGGATGTGGCGGTGGTCAACGCTGACGGAAAAACATTTTCGGTGCTGTTGAACGATGGAGACGGCATGCTCTCCCTCGCCGGTTCGTACACCTCCGGCGGGTTCTCGATCAAGCCCTACTGGATCACCACCGCCGATTTCGACACGGACGGGGACATGGATATTGCCGTGGTGAAGACCTACTCGAATTACGTCTTCAGCGAAGGCTACGTGGAGACTTTCATCAACGACGGCACCGGTGCCTTCACCTCGACCCAGGTATTCGACATCGGCACCTCTGCCTCCACCGCCGTGGCCGGCGACCTGGATGGTGACGACGACGTCGACCTGGTGGTCTCCGGGGTGGTCCAGAGTTCCTACCAGGTGCGTGTATTGATCAACGATGGTTCCGGCACCTTTGCCGAGGACCCGAGTTACTCCTCCGGTGCCTCCGGCCGGGCGGCCGGCGGCGACTTTGACGGCGACGGCGATTTCGACGTGGCCGTGGCCACTGCGGGAGTCGGTTCGAACGGTGTCTCCATCCTGCTCAACGACGGCTCCGCATCTTACGGCTACATCGGCAGTGAATCAGCAGGCTCCTATCCCATGGGTGTGGTCACCGGCGATTTTGACGGTGACAACGATACCGACATGGCGGTGGCGGCCTGGGGCGAGGATTCGGTGGCGGTGATCCTGAACAATACCGCGTCACCCGCTTCCGGGGTATCGGTGAGTCTGGAATGTACACCGGGGTCAGGGACCCTGCCCTTTGCGGTCCAGTTCTCGGCCGGGCTGGAAAACCGTACTGAGTTTAACCGGGTATTGGCCGGCCGTATCGACGTGACCCTGGCCGGCGGAGCAGTGATCAGCAACTTCAAGGCCGGATCTGTATCGCTCTCGCCCCTAGGCCAGTTTGGCGTCAGTTGGGCACAGCAGCTCCCGGCACGGGGTGCCCTGATCGGTGAAAATTCTTTCGCCCTCCACGGAGAGGATGTGACCCCGCCGCCCTTCAACCAGCCGCCATACCCACCGGCAGGGGACTCGGCCGCAGTCGGCTGCACGGTGACGGGGTATGCTCCCTGATCCAGAGAGCATGCAGATCACCTGAAATCAAACGACCCCTCCGGGTTCAAATCCCGTTGGGGTCGCCATTATTCGTAAAGAATCAGAACCGTCCCGCCGCAACATTGGTTCCGTGGGTCAGACCCGGGAAAGACTCCAGTGAGATCCACTGGCTGACTGTCACCCCATCGTAGGTGAAAACCTTCACCTCGGTGTCGGCCTCGGGATCCGGACCTCGTCCCGCCACCAGCTCATCGCGACCATCACCATTCAGGTCGGCTCCGGCAAAGACATTGACTCCGTATCTGAGGGGCTCGGTGTCCCAGGCAAAGAAACTGAAGCCGGGCAATGGAGTAACTGAGGAGCCGTCGTGGTTCCAGCCGCGGACATGGGGGCCGAAGACGGCGCCGGGACCGGCGCCGGTGATGATTTCATCGATGCCGTCACCGTCCACATCACCGCAGCTGACAATGGCCCCGTATTTCAGGGTGCCGTAGGCGAAGTAGCTGACAGCGGGGATAGCCGAGGCTGACGGGTTGCCGTCGACATTCCACCCCCTGACGTGGGGGCCGTAGACCGCGCCCGGCCCGGGCCCGGTGACGATCTCGTCATAGCCGTCACCGTCGATGTCTCCGGCTGAGACGTTCACGCCCCACTTCGGTGTGCCGTAAGCGAAGTAGCTGACACCGGGCACCGAAGTCACCCCTGATGATCCATCATATTCCCAAGCCCGAACATGCGGCCCGAAGACCGCTCCCGGTCCGGCGCCGGTGATGATCTCATGGGTGCCATCGGCGTCCAGGTCACCGGTACAGACGTTCACACCGTACTTGTTCGTGCCGTATGCGAGGAAGCTGAGACCGGGCAGGGGCCTGCCGTTCACGTCGAAACCCCTGACATGAGGACCATAAATCTCACCCGGGCCTGCACCGGTGAGGACCTCGTCGAGCCGGTCGCCGTCAACATCTCCACAACTTACGTTGACCCCGTAATGATCTGGTCCATACGCTTCGAACTCGTATTCATGCGCTGCATCCTGTTCTGGTGGAAACACCCGCACGTGGGGAAGATTCTCATATGCTGGACCGGGACCGGTGATCACACGATCTACGGGAAGGGGATAATGGTAGCCCATATCCACAACCCCGGTATCCTGAACTCCATCGGTGCGCGTTGTTCCCTCAACTATGTCGCTCAACGGATCACCTGCATCAATGCACGGACTGTTCTCGGTCTGACCAGCAACGATATGGCTCAGGCAGTAATCGCCCAAAGGACCGGTGACGATCAGCGGATCGGCATCGATGTTGCCCTCGCCCGTCCAGCCGCCCTGGATATCGGTGTAGGTAACCACGCCTGTTCCACCGGAGCCGAATCTCAACTGATCCAAAGCGTTGCCCCAGAGAATGGAACTATCAATCGCGATCGTCGAGGTGGAGCAATAGATCCCGCCAGTGTTGGTATTCGTGTCATTTGACACGACGCTGCAGTTGGTGATGGTCAGCGAAGAGGAGGTATAGCAGGCGATTCCACCGCCATTGCGATTGGAGGAGTTCCCCGCGATCACATTGTTGAGAAGCGTGACTGAACAGTTGAAATCACAGAAGACGCCACCACCGTTTTGTTCTACCGTGTTTTCCGAAATGGTGTTGTTGCGGATCGTCGCTTCAGACTCCCTGCAGGAAATCCCTCCCCCCCAGTACGCGAAGTTGGCGGTAATGGTATTGCCCTCGATTGTTGGTGAGCCATTGAAGCAGCAGATGCCGCCACCGTAGACGTAACAACTATTCCCGGAGATGATGTTGTTCCTGATCATGGGGGAGGCCTGGTTGCAGAAGATGCCGCCGCCGTAAAATTCATATCCAGATCCACCGTTTCGAATTGTGAATCCCTGAACCACCGAATTTTGATCCTCGCCGCGGTGAAAGAAGAAACCTCTATGCTTGTCTGTCGTACTTCCTTGGCAATCGACAATGCAATTGGTCGCACCATGCTTCGACCTGACCGTGATCGCCTTGCCGAGAAAGTCGATGTCCCGGTTGCCTTCACCGGTGTATATGCCATCAGCCACCAGCACCG
>CBESOE010000018.1:0-54697 GCA_965531145.1 uncultured bacterium
TCACTGGCGTTCGTCGTTGCGGTCGCCGCATCTCCGGCGGATCTGGCGGAAGAGTGTGCTGGTGTGGTGGTGCAGGATGCCGTCGAGGTCGGCCTCCACCCGTGCCCGGTCGTCGTCGCTGAGGTAATCGAGACGGCCGCGCACCAGCTGGGGAATTTCCTCGTGCAGCACCTGCTCGTGGTGTTCCTGAACGGCAGAAAGGATCTCGGCGTATTCGGGCTCGCCGCAAAAGCGGGCAAACTCGGTGGCGGCGCGCAGGACCAGGCCTTCCGCCTCCTGGTCCACGGCACAGGCGACATCGCGCCCGGCGTCCGCCGTCAGTTCATCCAGGCCGGCCCGGACCACGCCGTCGGGCAGTCGGCGCTCCACCTGCTCCGGAACGCCCAGGTCAAGCAGTTGCAGCGGCCTCCCGCTGGAGCGCGGGTCGAGCATGTCGCCCCGCAGCACCGGACCAGGAGCACCGGTGCAGACCACCACCGCATCGGCGTCGGCCATCAGCTGCGGCAGCTGATCCAGCGGCTGCACGCCGCCATTGTTCGGGCGTGGGACCGTGCGGTTGCAGGTGACCACGTCGAACCGGGAATCCTGCTCCAGCAGGCCCAGCACCAGCTTGCCGATGGCGCCCATCCCGGCAACCACCACCCGGCATTTCGCATCCTCGTCAAAGCGTTCACGGAGGTAGCCCAGAGCCAGGCCGTGGATGCCCCGGGCCCGGTCGCCGAGACAGCAGCGCCGATCGGCGATGTGCACCAGCCGGCCGGCGATGGACCCCAGGCCGTTGAGCGTGCGCGAGGAGGTACCTCGTTCACGGGCGGTCTCCAGGGCGCCGAAGAACTGCCCGGCGATCTGCCGCTCCCCCACCACCAGCGACTCGCGCCCCATGGCCACCCGAAACAGGTGCAGTGCCGCCTCCCGGCCCTGGTAGACATAGGGCTCCACCCGGCGGACCGTTCCCCGCGGCAGCCGCTTGACCATCCGGCCACGCAGCAGTTGGGCGGCCCAGGCAGGGTCCGGACCGGTGACGATCCACTCGTTACGGTTGCAGGTGGAGAGGTCGGCAAAACCGTCGGCGGCGGCGGTGCGGGCCAGGTCCAGGGCCATGCCCAGCGCCTCCTCCTCGGAGAGCACCAGCCGGGAGCGGTAGCGGGACGACGCCACCCGGAAATCACAGCCCACCACGGCCAGGGGGATCGCTGCACGGACAGTCGGTTCGTTCATGCCACCGCCTCCTCGACCCGGCAGTTCGTCCTGTCGCGCTGGAGTATGGCCTCCGCCGTGGCCAGCCCCGAGGCCACCGCGTCCTTGATTCCCACACCCCGGAGGTAATTACCGGCAAGGTGCAGGCCGGGCACATTTTCCAGGCGATGTCTGATATCGGTCATCCGCTCCAGGTGCCCGATCACCAGCTGGGGGATGGCTGCCCGCTGCCGGGTCACGCGGACCATGTCGGGCCGATTGCGGCACCCGGTGAGCCGGGCAAGATCATCGAGGATCACATCGGTGAGGGCGTCATCGTCCAGATCCAGCGCTCCGGGATCAAGCATGCCGCCGATGTAGCCGGTGAGCAGGTCTCCGCCCTCCGGGGCCCGGCCTTCGAAGACCCGGGAGGGGAAGAGCACACCCAGCGAGCGCACCCCCTCGCCCCGCGGGGCGAGAAATCCGAATCCATCCGGCAGCGACGTCAGCCTTTCCCTGAAGCCGAGGGATACCACCGCCACCGGAGCCATGGGGATACCGTTCAGCAGATCGGCCAGCAGAGGGTCCACACCGGCCAGCAGTTTTGCTGCCTCGTGGGGCGGTACGGCAAGCACCAGCTGCGGAGTTCGAAGATCCCCACCATCCCCGGCCACCCGGAACTCCCCGGCATCGAACGTCAACTGGTCCACCGGGCTGGCAGCACGGAAGGCCGACCCCAGCGTGCCGGCCAGGGCACCGCTGAACTGGCCCAGGCCGCGGCGGAAGGACCAGAGGCCGCGGCGGCGGGGCGGGGCATTCTCGCCAAGAGCGTGCCGGGCCGCCTTTTTTTGCCGCTGAAGACGGAAAGCACCGCGAACCATGCTTCCCGCCGTCTGTTCGAAACCCCAGAAGAGCGGGAAAGCCGCCGGTGCTGAGAGCGCCGACGGGTCACCGGCGTACACCCCGGAGACAAAGGCACCGGCGATCACCCGAGCCGCCTCCTGGCCGAAACGACGTTCGAAGAACCGCTGGGCCGAATCCGCCTGGAGGCCGCGACCGGTGAACAGCGGCTCGGCGGCCAGGCGAAGCTTGGCCCTCCAGGTCAGCAGCCGGGTGGAGAAGAATGTGCCCGGGCCATCCGGAGCCCGGTGCAGCCGGCCGTCGCGAACGATGAATCGGGCGGAGGCGCTGGGGCGTGACTGGACCAGCTGGTCATCGAGGCCGGCTTCCAAAGCCAGGGTGAAGAGCTGGTCCGCCGAGGAGAGAAACGTGTGCGGCCCGCGCTCCAAGCGGAACCCGTCCACCGTCTCGCTGCGTACGTTGCCACCACCCTCGTCGGCCGCCTCCAGCACCAGCGGCCGCAATCCGGCTGCCGCCAGCCGCCAGGCACAGGAGAGGCCGGCCATACCGCCGCCGACGATGATCAAATCATGCTTCATGATCGGCCTCCATTCCCCCCGGCCCGGACAGCCAGTGGGCCCGCCGGGCCTGGTCCAGGACCAGCAGTGCCAGTTGATCGATGAACTGCGGATCGGTGCCGGGCACCGGAGCGCGGCGATAGTCCTCGATCCCGCACCGGCCGGCCAGTGTGGCCATCTCACGGTCCAGGTCCCACTGCGTCTCCAGGTTTTCGCAGGCAAAGGTCACCGGCGCCACTACCAGTCGGCGAACCCCTTCCGCGGCCAGCCGCCGGATTTCATCATCGAGGTGCGGCCCCACCCACTCCACCGGCCCCAACCGGCTCTGGAAGGCCAGGGAACAGGGCGGAGAATCCGGGAGCTCACGGCTCAACACCTCCGCTGTCCGCTCCACCTGGGCAACGTAGGGATCGCCCTGCTCAATCACCCGTTTCGGCAGACCGTGTGCGGTGAGCAGCACGTGGTCCGCCCCGTCGACAAGCGGCCGGATCCCTGCAGCCAGCGAAGCAATAAAACCCTCCCCCACCGGGTAGGGCGGCGCTTCCAACCATTCCATATCCAGCCGGCCGGCGGCTCGGCCCAGGTGGGCCACCGATGAACCACTGGTGGTGACTGACCACTGGGGATAGGCCGGCAGAGCCACCAGGCGTTTGATTCCCTCCCGCGCCAGCTGGCCAAGCACCGCTTCGGGACCCGGATCGCTGTAACGGAAAACATGACGCACGGCGAAGCCGTCGCCCAGCCGCTGCTCCAGCGCGGCGGCCTGTCTGGCCGACTCCGGCCCCACCGGGCTGCCGCCGCCGATGGCCCGATACCGTCCGGCCACCTTCGGCGACCGACGCCAGGCGATGACCCGGGCCAGCACCTGTCGCAGCGGCGCGGGCAGCGGCAGCATCACCGCATCGGAGAAGAGCCGGGTGAGGAAGGGACGGATCTCCTCCACGGTTGCCGGCCCGCCCATATTGAGCAGGGCCACCCCGATCGGTTCGTTGAGTGCTGCCGTCTGCATCAAACCGTCCTGGAATAGGTCTGCCTGGCCGCACCGCTCTCCAGGTGGCGGTCGAAGACCATACAGATATTGCGGATGAAGAACTGCCCGGTTTCGCTGACGCGAATCGCCGAACCATCCCATGAGACCAGGCCATCATCGGCCAGGGGAGCGAGCCGCAGGAAGTCGTCGGCGAAATAGTCCACGGCCTCGATATCGAATCGCCGGGAAATTGCCCCAAGGTCGGCGTGGAAAGTGCAGAACAGCTCCAGCAGCAGCTCACGCCGAATCTCGTCATCCCGATCCAGCAGGTATCCACGCTCCACCGGCAACCGGCCGGCGGCCACCTGCTCCAGGTAGGAATCGAGGGCCTTGACATTCTGGGAGTATGCCGACCCCACCCCCGAAATAGCCGAGATACCCATTCCCACCACATCCAGGCCCCGCCCGGTGGTGTAGCCCATGAAGGTCCGGCGCAGGGTCCGCTGTTCCAGGGCAGTCACCAGTTCATCACCGGGAAGGGCGAAGTGGTCCATCCCCACCTGGAGATATCCCGCATCGAGGAAGCGCTCGGACATCAGCATGAAGATGCGGGCCTTCAATTCAGCGTCGGGAAGATCCCGCTTCTCCAGAACCCGCTGGTGCGGGTGGATCCAGGGCACGTGAGCGTAGCTGTACAACGCGATCCTGGACGGCCGCAGAGCAATGGTCCGCCGGGTGGTCTCCGCCGCCGATTCGAAGGTCTGGCGCGGCAGGCCGTAAATCAGGTCGAAATTGATCGCCGTACAGTCATGGTCGCGGAGGTGGCTGACCACATCTTCGACCTGGATCAGCTCCTGGTCACGGTTCACCGCCTCGAGCACCGGGGCGGCGAAGTCCTCCACCCCCAGAGAAAAACGGTTGAATCCATGTTCAAGAAAGACGTCCAGTTTCGACCGGGTGGCGGTACGGGGATCGACCTCCACCGAAAGCTCCGCCCCATGGTCCAGATTCCAGGTGTTGCCGATTGCCTTCAGCAGGTGGTCGGTCTCGCTGACGGTGAGAAAGTTCGGCGTCCCCCCGCCCAGCGCCACCTGGCGCACCGGCCGATCGGCTCCGGCCGGTTCCGCGGCCAGGGACATCTCCTCCAGCAGCGCATCGATGTATCTGCCAACCGTTTCCCCGTTACGCCGGCCAAGTGTATGGCAACCGCAAAAGAGACACCGCTGGTTGCAGAACGGGATGTGGAGATAGAGCGATAATCCCGGATCGGGGTCGAGACCCTGCCTCGCCAGCCAGCGGGCACGCAGGGACGCGGTATCGATCTGGTGGAAGTGGGGCGCCGCCGGATAGCTGGTGTAGCGCGGGCCCCGCACGTCGTATTTCTCCCGCAGCCGGGGATCGACGTTCTTCAGTTCAGCACCGGACATCCAACCCCCTCCTGGACCGCGGCCACCAGCGCTTCCACACCGGCGATGGGTACGTCCGGAGTGACCCCCTGGCCAAGATTGACCACGTAGCCGCCACCGGCCGCATCCTCGATCAACGACCGGACGCGTTGCCGGATGCGCTCGGGCGGCCCCAGCAACTCTGCCGGATCGAGGTTGCCCTGCAATCCCACCGTGGCGGGCAGCCGCCGGCGGGCTTCCGCCAGTCGCAGGCTGGAGTCCACCGAAAGGACCTGGCATCCGGACGTGGCCGCCGCTTCCAGGTGGCCGGCAGCGTTGCGCAGGTAGAGAATCACCGGCACCCCGGCCTCCCGCAGATTGTCCACGATCATCCGGTTGTAGGGCAGGGAAAGCGTTTCGTAATCTTCCGGCGAGAGATACCCGGCCCAGGTATCAAAGAGCTGCACCACGTCGGCCCCGGCCCGCACCTGGAGCAGCAACAGGTCACTGACCACGCCGGCCAGACGGGTAAGAATGTCCCGGGCCAGCTGCGGGTCGTTGTAGGCCAGCGCCTTGAGGTTGCGCACATCCTTGCTCGACCGCCCTTCCACCAGGTAGGCGGCCAGGGTGAATGGCGCCCCGGCAAACCCGATCACCGCGGTTTCCGGGTGCAGTTCCCGGCAGAGGATTCGCAGGGCCTTGTCCAGGTAATCGAATGACGCTTCGGCGTCCACCGGCAGCAGGCGCTCCAGTGCGGCACGGGAGACCACCGGTTCGGCAATCACCGGCCCGCCGGTCTCGAAACGCACCTCGGCACCCATGGCCTCCAGGACGATGAGGATGTCGCTGAACACAACCGCGGCATCCATTCCGTAGCGGCGAATCGGCTGCAAAGTCACTTCCGCCGCCAGCTCCGGCGTGCGCACCATCTCCCAGAAACTGTGCGCGCCCCGCAATTTGTTGTATTCCGGCAGATGCCGCCCGGCCTGGCGCATCAGCCAGACCGGCGGGCGGTCCACCGCCTCTCCCCGGCAGGCGGCGATCATCCGTTCTCTCCCGTTCATCATCCCTTTGGTCCCTCCGCTGCGGTGCGGCCGGTTCCCCGTGATTATCCCGGAGTCGTGCGGCACCGGACCATCCTATAGCCCACATTCCCTACTAGTGTCATATGTTAGTCACGGTATGTCACGGAATGGTCATCGCCAGAGTGGCCCTTCGCAACGGTTTGACAGGCCTACACCCTTTTGCTAGATTCGTTTTCCCGTCGGGAACCGCCCCTCCGCCCGGCCGGATCTCAATTCACAAGGTCAAGGGGCCGGCCGCGCACCGGGCACGATGAAACCATCCCGGGGGCAGATATTGAACAAAGGAATCAAAAACGAATGAACATCAAGAAAGTTATTGTCAACGTGGTCAAGGTGTCGATCACCGGACTCATCCTCTACCTGATCTTCGATAAGTTCCAGATCAACATCGGTGACATCACCACGGCGCTGAAGAACTCCAGCCCGATCTGGTGGATCGCCTCTTTGGGCACCCAGGCCGCCGCGATCTTCTTCTCCATCATGCGCTGGCGGGTGCTGCTCACCCCGCAGAACCTCAACGTGCCCGGCGGTCACCTGACCAGGACCTACCTGGTGGGCCGGTTCCTCGGCACGTTCACCCCCACCGGCGTGGGCCTCGAGGCCTACAAGGCATATGACATCGCCCGCTTCACCAAGAAGCCCACCGAGAGCGTCTCGGTGGTGGTGGTGGAGAAGTTCCTCACCATCCTCGCCCTCTCGCTGATGGTGATCTTCTCCCTGTTTGCCATCACGCTGCCGATGAAATTCCTGGTGGCCGTTTTCGGCCTCTTTGGCTTCCTGCTGCTGGTGACCACAGTGCTGGTGGTGAAACCGACGCTGCTTCAACTGATCCTCAAGTTCCCCCTGCCGGCCAAGGGCAAGATCGAGGGGATCATCAACAGTGCCGTGGAGGCCTTCAACCGCTACCGCCAGAACAAGGGCGCCCTCTTCGCCTCGGTCTTCTTCGGTGTGCTGGTCTACGCCTCGCTCTTCGCCACCTTCTACACCAACGGCCAGGCCCTGCACCTGCCCAACGGCCCGGAAGGCCGGTTGGCTGCGGTTGAGATCAACGACGATGTGAAAGCGACGCTGGCCGAAATGGACGTGGAGTTTATTGAGGAGCAGAGCGAAGCCGGAGATCCCACCGGGATGGTCCAGATTTTTCTCACACCGGACGAGGAAAAGCAGCTGACGGCTTCTGGTGTGGAGTTGCAGGACGCGGTCAGCGAAGAGATATTCATCCGCAAGGGCCTTTCACTGGGCAGCGTGATGACCGTGGGACCACTGACCCAGATCGCAACCATGATTCCGGCTTCCATTGCCGGCATCGGGTTGCGTGAAGGCGCCTTTGCCGGGTTCCTCCGCTCCTCCGGCGTATGGGTGGGGCCCAAGACCATCCTTGCTTCCCTGATGTGGTATTTCGTGTCGATCACACTGAACATCGTCGGGGCGATCATCTTCCTCACCCGCAAGACCAACTACCAGGCGTCCCAGGAAGAGATCAACCGGGTGCTCCAGGGAAAGTAACGGAGTCCGTCTCTTGACCAGCAACCCATTGCTCACCGAACTGGAGGCCTGGGAAGCAGCAGGCGCCGGCAACGGCTGTCCGGAGAACGGACTGGCCCTGCTCCAGGCGGCCGAGAGTCTGCTCTCCGGCCCCGGTGAGCAGCGGGGAGATCCGGCTCTCTGGCACCGCTACCTCGACTGCACCCGCACATCGCCCTTCCTCAAGAGTCTTGCCCACCGGGAAGCTCGGGAGCGGTGGGCCGAGACCACCTTCAAGGCGATCCGCCATTCGGGCTACTCGCTGGAGACCATGCTGGAGCAGCGGGTGGCGGCCCACCCCCGGCGGATCCTGTTCCACGAGCTGGGCCGCCAGCAGGAGCAGGGTTGGACCTTTGCCGGAACAGCCGCTCGGATGCGCAGCCTGGCCGCGGCACTGCTGGAGGGGCGGGACAAACCGCCGCGGGTGGCCATCCTCGCCGGGGCCAATGGCTTTGACGCGGCCTGCTGCGATCTGGCCTGCCTGACCTACGGCCTCTTCGTCTCCCCGCTGAGCCCCCACTTCCCCGCCGACGTGCTGACCTGGATCTTTGATCGCATCGGCATCGACACCGCCATCACCGACAACGCCGAGCTCCAGGCGCGACTGGAAGCGGTCCGCGGTTCCACGGCACAGCCGTTCCGCATCCTGCAGCTGGATCCCGGCTGCAGCGCCGGCGGCCCGGATGACCTGCGGCTGGTGGAGGCCGCCACCCGGCTGGGCGCCGATCGGGTGGAGGCCATCCTCGACCGCCGTCCCACACCGGGCCTGGACGATCCGGCCACCGCCATGTTCACCTCGGGCAGCACCGGGATGCCCAAGGGCGTGCTGTTCACCGCCTACAACCTGATCTCCAAGCGCTTTGCCCGGGCCGCGGCCCTGCCCGACGTGGGCGAGGAGGAGCGGCTGATCAGTTACCTGCCGCACTACCACACCTTCGGCCGCTACCTGGAGATGATGGGGATGCTCTTCTGGGGCGGGACATACGTCTTTGCCAAGAACCCCTCGATCCAGACCCTGGCCGCCGGGATGAGCCGCTGGAACCCCACCGGGCTGATCAGCATCCCCCGCCG
This sequence comes from uncultured bacterium, assembly GCA_965531145.1. Lineage (GTDB taxonomy): Bacteria > Acidobacteriota > JAQAZP01 > JAQAZP01 > JAQAZP01 > JAQAZP01. The sequence goes on from CBESOE010000018.1 coordinate 8,630, forward strand.
CTGGGCCCAGTTGTATGAACGGTGCCTGGCGGCCATGGGTGAGGACCGCAGCGCCGAGAGCCGGGCCGCGGCCCTGCAAGCCACGGTGGGCGGCCGGCTGCGCTGGGGGCTCTCCGCCGCCGGTTACCTCGACCCCCAGGTCTTCCACTTCTTCCAGGAGAACGGGGTGGACCTCTGTTGCGGGTTCGGCATGACCGAAGCCACCGGCGGCATCACCATGACTCCGCCCGGGGCCTACGAGGACAATACCGTGGGCCTGCCCCTGCCCGGGGTAAAGGCCCGGCTGGGCGACGGCGGCGAACTGCAGCTGGCCGGGGAATACATCGCCCGCTACCTCGACGAACCCGAGCCGGCTGATGGCGGGGAATACTGGCTGCCCACCGGTGACGTCTTCCAGGTCCGGCCCAGCGGCTATTACGAGATCGTCGACCGGATCAAGGATATCTACAAGAACAGCCGCGGACAGACCGTGGCCCCGCGGCAGACCGAGCAGCAGTTCGAGGAAGTGCCGGGGATCGAGAGGACATTTCTCGTGGGTGACGGCCGGGCCTACAACGTGCTGCTCATCGTCCCCGACCGGCAGGACCCGGTGATCGACGGCCTGCCCTCCGAGGAGGAGATCGGTGAATACTTCCACCAGCTCGTGACCTCGGCAAATCTCAAACTGGCCCCCTATCAGCGGGTGGTGAATTTTGCCGTGCTCCACCGGGATTTCGAGGCCGGACGGGAGGAACTGACCCCCAAGGGCTCCTACCGCCGAAAGATGATCGAAGCTGGTTTCAGCGGGCTGATCGACAGCCTCTACGAGAAGGACTATGCCGAGCTGGAGGTGGACAGCTACACCGTCCGCATCCCCCGCTGGTTCTACCGCGACCTGGGTATCCTGCTCACCGACCTTGTCACCACCAGCGGCGGTCTGCTCAACCGGCGGAATTCGGCCTTCCTCCCGCTGGCCGCCGAAGCCCACACCGGCCAGGTGCGGGTGGGGGACCTGGCCTACGCCGTGGAGGGCACGGTGATCGACCTCGGTCTCTTTGCCCACCAGCCCCAGCTCTGGGCCGCCAACCCGTCGCTGGCCACCTTTGCCCCCTGCCGGGAGAGCTGGGACCGCGCGCTCCACGGCATATCCGAACAAGTTTTCCTGCCGGCCGGCCGGGAGCAGTGTCCGGCGAACGGCACGAGCGAACCGCCCGAGGGGAGCGGTGAACTGGCCCGGGCCTCGTCGCTCTGCGCCACCGCGCTCTTCTCGCCGGAAGACGAAGAAGCCCTGGCCGCACTGCGCCGGCTGGAAACCGAACTGCGAACGGTGGGCTACCGCACGGCCCGGGTGATCCGCCGGCGCCTGGAGGCCCTGGCCCGCCACCCCGGCGACGACGTACGCTGCCAGGCCTACAAGGTGCTGCTGCTGGACGAACCACTGGTGGACTACAGCACGCTGCTGCCCAGTTTCCTCGATTCGGGCCGGCCCTTCCTCAACCAGGAGAGCATGGCCGCCATCGCCGCCAGCGGCTTTGGCACCCGGCGGCTGGACGCCCTGCGGCAGCGGCTCCATGCCTACCGCACCAAGCTCCACTGGCCGGCCAGCGATGCGGTACGCACCCAGTTCACCGACGTGTTCCAGCTGCTGGCCCGATTCGTGCGGCAGAACACCCGGTACTATGGCGCGGTGCGCACCGAGCTGGTGAGCTGGGCCCTGCTCCGCAATGACCCGGAACTGGCCGCCGAGGCGGAGAAGATATTCGGCGAGCTGGGTGACTGGTTCGAGACCCACCTGGCGGCGGAGGGCGACGGCCACCCGGAGGAGTGGGAAGGTAAGATCATCTTCCAGGCCGGCCTGCCGGTGGATGAGATCGATCACCTGAAGAAGATTCTCGTGGGCACCAGCTTCCTCCGGGAATCGATCATGCTCGCTTTTTCACAGCAGAGCAGCTTCGACATCGGCCAGGTGCCGCCCAACGGGATCTGGATCACCCGGGTCAGCGCCATCGGCACCCAGCGGCTCTACCGGATCAGCGTCAACACCGAAGGGGGACGGCATTACGATCTGCTGCTCACCGTTCGCCCCGACTTTGACGAGGCGCGGGTGCGGCAGACCAACCTCTGGCTGATCGCCATCTACGGCCACCCCCACGGTGTGCCGGTGGTGCCGCACTTCGGCTGCTGCCGCCCGGCCCTGGGGGCTCTCTCCGTGGCCTTTGTGGGCGGGCAGAACGCCTGGAATTCCATCCACACGCTGGCCGAAAGCCGCGCCGATGCCTCCCGCGGTGAGATCCGGGCCTGGGAACCGCTGTTCATCAGGGCCATGGCGGCCTTTTTCACCGGCTGGAGCAACAGCGGCCGGCAGATCGTTCCGGGAACGGTGAGCCCACGCAACGTGGTGGTTCCTCTGGACGACTGGCGGGACGGGGGGACGGTCCTCTCCCTGGCCGGCTGGCAGCCCTATGACGGGCCGCTCTCCCTGGTGGCGCCGATGATCAGCTGGTTCTACCACCAGACGGCGCACCACTACCCCTGGTGTGGGGCCGAACTGGACCCGGGCTGGATCTTCGAAGCCTGTATCGAGGCCCTGGGCGTTGAAGAGGCCTCGGTATTTTTCAAGGAACTGGAAGAGGACCTGGCCCGGCGCCCGGCACCCGGGGACCGCGAGGACTTTGCCCGCCGGCTGCACCTGCAGCGGAAGCGGCTGAAGACGGACTACCACCCGCCGCTGGCCCTGCGCTGCGCCATCGACCGCTACCGCCAGTGGGAGGGGCAGACCCCCGAAGCCACACCCGGCGCCCGGGAGCAGATGGCCGGCCAGATGCACCGGCTCTACCGGCTGCGTCGTTACGGTGAGATCGCCCGCTACCACCTCTACCTCGAGACCTTTTTCCGACAGGCGGCCCCCGGGGTGCGCGACGCGTTCCGGGCCATGCTGGAAGCGATGTTCCGCCATGCCGGTGCGCACCCCACACAGCTGCTGGAGCTCTCCGAGCTCAAGGCGACCCTGGTGGACGATGATGACCGGCTGGTCTTCAGCCGGCTGGTCTTTCCGCTGCTCAAGCAGGACCAGCCGCTGGAGCTCATCGAGGTGGGCGGGGACCAGCAACTGGTCGTCAGCTCGCACATCACCGACCGGCACGGTGTGTCCTATGCCGTGCGCGAACCGCTGGGGCCCGGAGAGATCGGCAGGCTCTACCGGCTCTTCCTCAAGCGCGGACTGCAGATCAAACTCTCGGAGCTGGACCGGCACCTGCTGGTGCTGGACGGAGACGAACAGATTGCCGCGGGTGTGCGCTACCGGATGGAGGAGGACGGTCTGGTGCAGTTGGAGGGGATCACCGTGATGGCCTCGTTGCGCCGCCGCGGCATCCGCTCGGCCCTGCTGGAGGATTTCTGCACTCGCATGGCCCAGCTGGATACGGTGCTGGTGCGGACCCACTTCTCCCACCGCAGTTTCTTCATCCCCCGCGGGTTCCGGGCGGACAACCGCTGGGGCGGCCTGGTGCGCTACCTGTCCGAGACCGAAACACCCGTGGACTGAGCTTCAATCCGCCGTCTTCCTGCCTGCCGGCTTCACCCTGGTGACCTTCCAGGTAGCACTGTCCATCCCGCCCAGCAGTTCGACGATGCCCCGGTCCCCCACCAGGTGCGCCGCACCCACCACCACGAAACAGCTCTTGCCCTCCCGCAGGTAGCCGGCGATCTTCACCGCCATGGTCTCGTTGCGCTGGTAGATCAGCTTTTCCAGCACCGGGGCCAGCCGTTTGTCCTCCCGGGAGCTCTTGCTGATCAGCCTCTCAATGGCAGCGGCATCGCCCGACGTCCAGGCCGCGACGATCTCCCCCATGTGCGACTCGAAATCCTCGATCTCCTTGAGCGTGGTCACCAGGAACAGTTCCTGCATCTTGTCGTCGAAGCCCGAAAGCAGTTCCAGCTGGAAGTCCCCGCTCTCCAGCTCGAATACCAGCTTGCTCTGCTGTGCGGCCAGGTCGAGGAAGTGCCGGTCGATGCCGTACTGCTCCTGGTAGCCGGTCCGGGCCATCTCGGTCACGGTGAGCACCATGGAGAGGAACCAGGGTTTCATTGAACCGAACCCGGCCGGGGTCAGCCCCCGTGAATCGAGATAGCTCACCAGCAGCTTCCAGGTCTCCTCGGAGACGGAGCCCTGCAGGCTCTGGTCCGCGCCGTACATGCCCCGGGAGAGAAGATCCCCCTGCAATTTGTTCATGTCCACAGCGTCGAGATTGACCTCCACCACCAGGGCCGGGGATTTCGTCCAGGCCTCTTCGATGGCCCGGTCCAGGGGATAGACATCAGCCGTGGCCGCGTGCATCGAACCGAGCAGGTAGACCGTGGCCTTGTCCGACCGGACTTCCCAGAAGAAAATTCCTTCTTCACCGGAAGCTGCAGCCGCGGCCACCGGAAAGCAGAGGGCCAGAATAATCAGCAGGGCGGCCGCCCAGGACGGCCGTGAGGGATAAATCATCACATGCACTCCTTGTTACGTACAGCCTATTTCAGCAAATGCTCTTCGAGGAAAAGGATCATGGACCAGTAATAGAAATCACGGTTGCTCTTCTTGCGGAAGCCGTGGCCCTCGTCGTTGGCCAGCAGGTACCAGGCCCTGCCGCCGTTGTCGCGGATCGCGGCGACGATCTGTTCGGCCTCGCCCACCGGCACCCGCGGGTCGTTGAGCCCCTGGACCACCAGCATCGGCCGGGTGATCTTTTTTACATGGGTCAACGGCGAGATGGCCTGCAGGTGCTTGCGCATGGCCGGGTCCTGTTCGTCACCGTATTCCACCCGGCGCAGGTCCCGGCGGTAGTCCTTGGTGTTCTCGAGGAAGGTGACGAAATTGCTGATGCCCACCACGTCGATCCCGGCTTTGAGGCGATCGTTGAAATGGGTCATGGCGGCCAGTACCATGTAGCCGCCATAGGAACCGCCCATCACGGCCACCCGCGAGGCGTCCAGTTCGGGCCGCGCCGCAATCCAGTCGAGCAGGGCCCCGGCGTCTTTCACCGAATCCTCCCGCTTGAATCCGTTATCCAGCAGCAGGAAGCTCTTGCCGTAACCATTGGATCCGCGGACGTTGGGGGCCAGCACGGCGATGCCCAGCTCGTTCACCGCATACTGCACCAGTGGCGAGAATCCGGGTCGGTACTGGGACTCGGGACCACCGTGGAAGTTGATCACCACCGGGTGCGGCCCCTCCCCCGCCGGTTGGTAGTAGAAAGCCGAGATCTGCCGCGGCTTGCCGTCCACCTTGTCAAAGGTGTCGAAGTGGATCAGTTGCGGATCCACAAAGCCGTCGGTGTTCAGGCCCCCCACTTCGCTGTATGTCCAGCGCACCAGGTTCCTGTCTTTCAGCTCCAGGGTATAAACATCGGTTGTGGACCTGGCGGTCTCTATGGACATGGCCAGCCGTGTGCCGTCCGGGTGGAAGAGCATCCCCCCCACCTGGCCCAGCGGTACGCCGGCAATCGGCCGGTGGACCCGGGTGGCGGTGTCCATCAGGTAGGCCCGGCCGATGCCGTCCTCGTTGGCGGTGAAGGCCAGCAGGTCACCCTTTTCCGAGAGATCCATGCCGCTGATATTCCAGTTGAGGTCCGGGGTGAGCACGGTGAAGGTCTTCTTCTCCAGGTGGTAGTACTTCAGCCGGCTGAACTCGCCACCCTCGTCGGAGGTGATGAAGATCCCCTTGCCGTCCCTGGACCAGAGGGCCCCACCGTACGAGATCTGCTCTTCGCCGGGATTGATCTGGGTCGCCTCACCGCTCTCCACGTCAAGGATGTAATACGTTGACTCGTTGGCCGAGACATAGCTGGTGGCCAGCAGCTGCCTGTCATCAGGCGACCAGTCCACCGGAAACCAGAACCCACCTTTCTCCAGTATGGGCTTCGACTCTCCGGGCTTGTCCACCGTGGCCAGGTGGAGGTCCCAGTCCCGGCCGTTCCTCCTGGTTGAGTAGTAGACGAAGCGGTCCCCCTTGTTCGACCAGAGGGCGCTGCCGTTTCTCGATTCGCCATCGGTGAGCATGGTGGACTTCGCGGTCAGCAGGTCATACCAGAAAATCTGGTAGGCTTCACCGCCGCCCACGTCCCTGGAGAAGAGGAAACCCTTCCGCTGGGGATCGGGGCATACCGAGGCCCCGCGCACCGGTTCGTCGAAAAAGGTGATCTGCCGCCGGGCGGCCCCGGGTGAGGCCACGTAGTGGATCTGCGACGTCTCGCCGAAACGGGTGGATACCAGCATGCCGCCGCCGTGGGCCCAATCCTGGAACGAGGCTTCGCGGGTGCTCTGATACTGGAACATCCGGTCGATTATCCGCTGGGGAATCTCGGGGATTCCCTCGATGACCAGGTTTCCCTCTTCCCGGCGCTCGACGCCGGCTTCAACCGGCTGGACGGTGATAACGGCCAGCAGGGCCAGCGCCAGCAGACAAACGGTCCGTTTCATTGAACTCCCTCCCTGGTGTCTATGGTTGCGATACAGAATCTCGCAGATCAAAGCGGAATGCAAGCCGCTCATTCCCCATATCCAACGAAGCCGGCGGATCAAGGTTCACCGCCCCCCACGAATCATCTTGACCTTGCACAGTGGCTGTGCTACTTTTCCCGCATAATAAGAACCATAAAGGCTTTCGGCGCTTGTTCCGCCTCCGGAAGTCACTCCCCCCTCCAGAACAGCCATCACGGTGCCGATTTTCTGTACGGCGGCAGTGAGGGCAGCGGAACGAAGCAGCGGCCAGGTGAGCAGAGGCCGCCAGGAATGTGTTATACACAACGGCTTGATACTCCAGGAAGGATTCTATTCATGAGGCGCGTGTTCGAATTACCCTCCCACGTAGCTGAATGTTCATTCACTGACAGCAGACGGAAGCGCAGTGCGATTCTTCCGTTGCTGCTCTGTTCTCTTCTGGCCCTGTTCCTGTTCTCCTCCTGCACCACCCACCGGCCGCCGGCTGAGCCGGAAGAACCGCAGGAGCAGGGATATGCCACGGTGACCTACGAAGACCCGGAACCGACGGTGAGCGCGCTGGTGGAGCAGATCATCCAGCGGGCCGAGACCCATTACCGCAACGGCTGCAAGGCCTATATCGACGAAGACTGGGAGCGGGCCGAGGCCCAGTTCGCCATGGCCCTCAGCGCCTACGCCGGCCACGCCGACCTGATGCGGGAGGATACCGGGCTGGCCGCGGCCTTTGACGACCTCTACCTGCGGGTCACGCCGCTGAAGGAGACGGTGGTCCTGCACATGGAGGAGGAGGAGAAGTGGCTGGAGGAGAGCGAACCGGCACCGGTGGACGGGCTGGCCGACCTCGACGCCGGCGACATCCCCGAAGGCACCGTGGTGGAGGAACCGCCGGCCGAGGAGGAAACCCGCACCGCCGTGGTGCACGACCTGCCGGTGGAGACCAACAGCCGGGTTCGCTATTTCATCGAGCGCTACCAGCGCCAGGACCGCAAGTTCTTCGAGGATTCGCTGGTCCGCCGCGGCGCCTGGATCGACATGATCCGCGAGATTTTCACCGAGACCGGGGTCCCCACCGAACTGTCCGCCATGGCCCTGGTGGAAAGCGGCTACAAGACCAAGGCCCTCTCCCGGGCCCGGGCCTACGGCATGTGGCAGTTCATGAAGGGGACGGCCCGGCTCTACAACCTGCGCATCGACAGCTGGCAGGACGAGCGGGGAGATCCGGAGAAGGCCACCCGCGCCGCGGCCCGGCACCTCAAGGACCTCTACGAGGACCTGGGTGACTGGAAGCTGGCCATGGCGGCGTACAATGCCGGGCAGGGCCGGGTGGAGCGGGCGATCCGCCGTTCCGGCACCCGGGACTTCTGGAAGATCTCGCAGTCCCGGCACCTGGTGCGGGAGACACGGAATTACGTGCCGGCGATCATGGCCACGGTGATCATCCTCCGCGACCCCGAGCGCTACGGCTTCCACGTGGAGCCGGCGGAACCGCTGCGCTATGACACGGTGACCGTGGACAGCTGGGTCGACCTGGACAAGGTGGCGCTCTGTGCCGACACCGACCTGCGCACCATCCGCGATCTCAACCTCGACCTGAAATACGGAACCACCCCGCCCAACCGGGTGCCCTACGAGGTGAAGATCCCCTACGGGCGGGCCGCGGCGTTCAACACCGCCTTTGCCAAGATCCCCGCCGACCAGCGGGTGGTACCCAAGATTCACACCGTGCGCCGCGGAGACACGCTCTATGACCTGGCCCGCACGTATCGCACCACGGTGACCGCCATCTGCCAGATGAACGGTACCAACTCCAGGCGCGTGCTCAGCGTGAACCAGAAACTGCTGATCCCCACCGGACCAAATGCTCCTTCCTGGACCGGCCAGGCGGCTTCCGGCAGCCGGTCCACGGCCGGCGACTACGAACCGGGGAAGCGGATCACCTACAAGGTGCGGCGGGGCGACAGCCTGAACAAGATCGCCGCCCGGTATGGCACAACCAGTTCCAGCATCGCCCGCTGGAACAAAATTTCGCAAAGAAGCCTGATTCACCCGGGGCAGCGGTTGACCGTCCACTGCGGCCAGCGGGCATCGGGTGGCGGTTCCTCCGGTGGCAACCAGAGGGTGGCCTACAGGGTCAGGAGGGGAGATACGCTCTCCGCCATCGCCAAGAGATATAAAACCTCGGTCCGTTCCATCCGCCGCTGGAACGAGCTCCCATCGGTGCGCATTTACCCCGGAGACATGTTGACCATCTACGTTCAATGACCTCCGGAAGACCGAGGCCCCCTGAATCGATAATTGTGCCGGTCCCGGCCCCGAAACGGGCGGCCACAGGCCGTCTGCGCGGGTTGCCTGCGGTCCGGACCGTGTGGACGCAAACACCATGAAAATCGGATTGATCGGTCTGCCGAACTCGGGCAAGACCACCATCTTCAACGCCCTCTCCCGCTCCGAAGCCGAGGTGACCAGCTTTGCCAACACCAGGGCCGAACCGAACCTGGCGGTGGTGGATGTGCAGGATGACCGGGTGGACAGGCTGAGCGCCATCTACAGCCCGAAAAAGACGGTTCGCGCCACGGTGGAGCTGGTAGATTTTGTCGGTCTGAGCGAGGGCTCGGCCCGGGAGGGCCTCTTCTCCGGCGAAGCCATGACCATGGTGCGCAATTCCGACGCCCTGGCCGTGGTGGTCCGGCGGTTCTACGACGCGTTGGCCGACCCGCCCACCCCGGTCCAGGACGTGGCCGAGATCGAGGACGAGTTGATCATCTCCGACATGATCGTGGCCGAGAAACGGCTGGAGCGGATCGAGTGGAGCAAGAAACGGGGACTGCAGGACAACGAGGCCAAGGTGGAGGAACAGGTGCTGCGCCGGATGATGGAGCACATGGAGAGCGGCCTGCCCCTGCGCCGGATGACGCTGTCCGCCGAGGAGGTGCGGGCAGTGCGTGGCTTCCAGTTCATTTCGCAAAAACCGTTGATCGTGATTCTCAACGCCGACGAGGAGACCTACGGCAAGAACAACAGCCTGGTGGAGCACCTGAGGGAGCACCACATTGTGATCGAGTTCGCCGGCAACTTCGAGATGGAGCTGGCCCGGATGGACCCGGAGGAGGCGGCGACATTCATGGAGGATCTGGGGATCAGCGATTCGGCCCGGGCCAGGTTGACCCGGCTGGCCTACGAAACGGTGGGCAACATCTGCTTCTTCACCGTTGGTGAGGACGAAGTGCGGGCCTGGAATATCATCCGCGGGCAATCGGCGCTGGAGGCCGCCGGTGTGATCCACAGCGATCTGGCCCGGGGCTTCATCCGCGCCGAGTGCTTTTCATACGACGATCTGATCGAGGGGGGCTCGGAAAAAGCGGTCAAGGAAAAGGGCCGTTTCCGCCTTGAGGGCAAAACGTATCCGGTTCAGGACGGAGACATCCTGAGCATCCGTTTCAGCGTATAGGATTCATCGATGCACAATAACAACAACAGAAACAGAAACAACGACCGCAACCGCAACAACGACCGCAACCGCCGGAAACAAGGCGGCCCCCGGCGCCGGCCGCCGGCACCGGCACCGGCGACTCCCACCGGACCACCGGAGAGCGTGAGCGGTATCCTCAGCATCAATCCCAAGGGATTCGGTGTGCTGCGCAACCCCACCACGTCCTTCCGGCCCGATCCCGGCGACGCCAGCGTCCACCAGTCACTGATCAAGAAATTCGGGCTGGCCACCGGCGCGGCGATCGTGGGCGAAGCCCGCAAGGGCAACCGCGGGCTGGAACTGACCACGGTGGAGACCGTCTGCGGGCAGCCCCCGGAGGAGTTTCAGCAGCGCCGGCCCTACACCGAACTGGTGGCCCTCGACCCCGAGGAGCGCTTCGGCCTCGCCGCCACCGGTGACATCACCATGCGGGTGATCGACATGGTGGCCCCGGTGGGCAAAGGCACCCGGGGGCTGATCGTTTCCCCGCCCAAGGCGGGCAAGACCATGATCCTCGAAAAGCTGGCCAATGCCATCCACAATCACGACCCGAGCACGCGAATCATGATCCTGCTGGTGGACGAACGGCCCGAAGAGGTGACCTGGTTCCGCCGGGCCGTTCAGTATGCCGATGTGCTGGCCAGTTCCAGCGACCAGAGCGTGGAGCAGCAGTTGGAGCTGGTGGAGCTGACCCAGGCCCACGCGCGTGCCGAACTGGAGTGCGGCAAGGACGTGGCGATCCTGGTGGACAGCCTGACCCGCATGGGCCGGGCCTACAACCTGAAGAGCACCAACACCGGCCGGACCATGTCCGGCGGTCTCGGAGCCGGGGCGATGGAGATTCCCCGCCGCTTCTTCGGCATGGCCCGCAACATCGAAGACGGCGGATCGGTGACCATCCTGGCCACGGCCCTGGTGGACACCGGCTCGCGGATGGATACCCTGATCTTCGAGGAGTTCAAGGGAACCGGCAACAGCGAGATCATCCTCGACCGCCGGATGGCCGAGGAACGGATCTTCCCCGCCATCAACATCCCGGCCAGCGGCACCCGCAAGGAAGAACGTCTCTTCGGCGCCGAAGAGGGTCAGCGGATCAACAAACTGCGCCGGATCCTCATCGATATGCAGCCGCGGGATGCCATGGAAAAGATGCTGCAGTTGATGGATCAGTACCCGACCAACGAAGCGCTGCTCGCCGCTGTGGGGCCCGGACGGTAAGCCGGGCAAACAGACCCTGGCGATTTCCCGTATTATGGAGTGAGCGAGTATACCGACCAACGACGAACCGCCGTCCTGATCCGGGAGGAAAACCATGCCCAGGAACAGATCCATACTTTTTCTGACGACCCTGCTGGCCCTGGCGGGGCTCCTGTCCTGCACACCCCGAAGCCTTGCCGAAGCCAGGGGTCTGACCGAGGATTCCGCCATGCAGCTGTCCCGGGACAACACCGACTTCGCCCTCCGCCTCTACCGCCAGCTGGGCCAGGAAGAGGGGAACATCTTTTTCTCCCCGCACAGCATCTCCACCGCCCTGGCCATGACCTGGGCCGGTGCCCGTGGGGAAACGGAGCGGGAGATGGCCCAGGCCCTCGGCTTTTCCCTGAATCAGCAGCAGTTGCACCCGGCCTTCGCCGCTCTGGAGGCCAACCTGGAGCAGGCACGCGAAGCGAGCGGCGTCAAGTTGCGCACGGCCAACGCCCTCTGGCCCCAGCAGGGTTTCGAGTTTGCCAAACCGTTCATTGACACTGTCCGCAGCAATTACGACGCCGAGCTGCAACCCCTGGACTTTGAACATGCCACGGAACAGTCCCGCCAGACCATCAACCACTGGGTGGAAGAAAAAACCGAGGACCGCATCAAGGAACTGATCAAACCGGGGGTGTTGAACAGCGCCACCCGGATGGTGCTGACCAACGCCATCTATTTCAAGGGGCAGTGGAAAGAGCCCTTTGACGAAAAACTGACCCGGGATCTGCCCTTCACGCTTGCCTCGGGCAGCACAGCGGATATACCGCTGATGCACCTGGAAGAGGACGTTCGCCATGCCGAAGCCGATGGACTGCAACTGCTGCGTCTGTCCTACGGCAAGGGAGGACTCTCCATGGTGATCCTGCTCCCCGAGAGCCCGGGCGGGCTCCCGGGCCTGGAGAGCCGCCTGGACGCCGCCACACTCACCGGCTGGCTCTCCGGAATGCGCCGGCAGAAGGTGCAGGTCTATCTGCCCCGCTTCCGGGTGGACACCGAGTTCCAGCTGAACCAGGCGCTGGCCGCCCTGGGGATGAAACAGGCCTTCACCAGCGCTGCCGACTTCTCGGGCATGGACCCGAAGAAACGGCTCTTCCTCTCGGCGGTGATCCACCAGGCCTTTGTGGAGGTCAACGAGGAGGGCACCGAAGCCGCCGCGGCCACCGGCGCCGTGATGTCCCTCACCTCCATGCCCATGGAGCCCACGGTATTCCGGGCCGACCACCCCTTCATCTACATGATCATGGGCCCCGACGACGAAATCCTCTTCATGGGCCGGGTCACCGATCCGCGGTGAGGGTGGAGAGATAGATGGATAAAACTCGCATCCCGCTGGAGCTTTTCCTGATCCTGGTGTGGGTCTGCATCACTGTTCCCTCCGGGGCCGCTGAGCCTGCCGGTCCCATGGATTTCAGCAGCCCGGAGGCACAGGCCATCGTGGATGAGTTGTTCGCCGGATATGAGGGTTGCATCATCCTCCACGATTCGGCCAGCGGGGTCTATCTGCGGCACAACCCCCTCCGTGGTGCCACCCGCTTCCCCCCCTGCTCCACCTTCAAGATTCCCAACAGCCTCATCGCCCTGGAGCTGGGGGTACTGGCCGACGCAGACCACGTGATCCCCTGGGACCCGGAACAGGACCCCAAACAGGACTGGTGGCGCGGCCCGATCCTCGGGGAGTGGCCGCGGGACCACGACCTCCGTTCAGCCATGAAAAACTCGGTGGTCTGGTATTACCAGGAAGTGGCCCGCCGTATCCGGGTGGAGCGGATGAAAAAACACCTGGGCCGAATCAACTACGGCAACCAGGACATCTCCGGCGGCATCGACCGCTTCTGGCTTTCCTCCACCTTACAGATCTCGGCCGCGGAGCAGGTGGAGTTCCTGCGGCGGCTCCATGACCGCCGGCTGGACTATTCGGAACGCTCCTCGGTCATCGTGGAAGAAATCATCGAGCGGGAGTCGGGTCCGGGCCACGTCTACCGCGGCAAGACCGGCGGCGGCCAACTGGAGAACGGACGGCGTATCGGCTGGCTGGTGGGCTGGGTGGAACGGGGCGACCGGACCTTCACCTTTGCGCTGAACCTGGAGGGGGACAGCAACAAGGAGATCTGGGGCCCCCGGATCCAATTGACCCGCACGATCCTCGCCGCCCTGGGTATCCTCCCGCCGCAAACCTCCTGAGCCCTGTGTGGGGCGGCGGCAATCGTGTATAATTTGCCGCCAGAAACTGCCGGCGGCCATGGCGGCCGTTGCTATCGGCTCGGAGACTCAGGCGTGACCCACCGGAAATCCACGAAAACCAAACAGCTGGGACACCTGCTGCGCAAGGTCAGAGCGGCGGGGTCCGCTTCCGCCGGAACCTGGCCGGCCCACCCTACCGTGTACGAGATCAACACCTGGACCTGGCTTCGCGAGCTGGGCCATCAGCAGGGACAGCCGGTCACCCTGGGCACGGTGCCCGGGGAGGAGCTGGACCGTATCGCCGGGTATGGCTTCGACGCGGTCTGGCTGATGGGGGTCTGGCAGCGCAGCCGCTGGAGCCGGCGGCGCGCCCGCAGCCATCCCGATCTGAAGGCCCGTTTCACCGAAGTTCTGCCCGACTACCACGACCAGGACGTGGTGGGGTCACCCTACGCGGTGGCCGCCTACCGGACGGACCCGGCCCTGGGCGGCGACGGTGAGTTGCAGGTGCTGCGCCGGCGGCTGGCCCGGCACGGTATCCGGTTGATCCTCGACTTCGTCCCCAACCACCTGGCCGCCGACCACCCCTGGATCGACGAGCACCCCCGGCGTCTGCTGCAGGCCGACCGGGAGCGCCTGCGCCAGGCACCGGGGGACTACTTCCTCCACCGGTCCAACGGGCAGGAGCAGGTATTCGCCCACGGCCGCGACCCCAACTTCCCCGGATGGACCGACACGGTCCAGCTCGATTACCGCCGGCCCGAAACCCGGGAGGCCATGAAACGCTGCCTGATGGAGATCGCCGGACGCTGCGACGGCGTACGCTGCGACATGGCCATGCTGCCCACCCGCAACGTCTTCCTCCGCACCTGGGGCGGCCGCTTCGAACCACCGGAGGCGCAGTTCTGGCCCCAGGCCATCGGCAGGGTCAAAGCCCGGCACCCCGGATTCCTGACCATCGGCGAAGTCTACTGGGACATGGAGCGGGAACTGCAGCAGCAGGGTTTCGACTACACCTACGACAAACGGCTCTACGACCTGCTGGTGGGGGGAGACCCCCGGGGCACCCGGCAGCGCCTCAGGACCAGGGAGGAGTTCCAGAGCCGGTTGACCCGCTTTATCGAGAACCACGACGAAAAGCGGGCGGCCACCGCCTTCGGCAGTGATCGGATCCGGCCCGTGGCGGTGCTCGGCATGACCCTGCCCGGCATGCGGCTGTTCCACCACGGCCAGCTCGAGGGGAACAAGCTGCAGGTTCCGGTTCAGCTGGGCCGCCGGCCATCCGAACCACCCGACCCGGAGTTGTCCGCCTTCTACCGCAAGCTGGTTCAGGCCCTGCACCACCCGGTATTCCATCTCGGTGAGTGGGCGCAGCTGGAGCCCCAGGAGGAGTGGTTCGGCAACCCCTCCTTCCAGAGCATCATCGCTCACCGCTGGGTCTTTCGCGGACACCGGCGGGTGGTGGTGGCGAACCTTTCCGGCGAGCCGGCCCAGTGCTTCCTGCAGCTCAACCTCCCCGGACTGGGCGGGATGAACTGGATGTTTGACGACCTGCTGGGGGACGTGTCCTACCACCGTGAGGGAGACGATCTGGTGCTTCGCGGCCTCTACCTCGACCTGCCGGCCCATGGCTGCCACCTGTTCGATCTCCGCCTGGCCGATGAAGCGGCAAACGGCTCCAGGGGGTGAACCGGGTGCGACCACGGGCATTCTTCTCCGCGATCCTTCCCGGCGGTCTGATCTTCGGCGCGGCACTGGTGCTGGCCGGGCGTCCCCTGCCCCGGCAGCTGACCGACACGGCCGGGATTCTCCCCCTGGTGGTGCTGGGTGCCGGTCTCCTGCTGGGCTGGCGGTTCAATCGCCTCCGCCCGGTGCTGGCCCTGCTGGTCCTGGCCCTGTCCGAAGAGGCGCTGCGGCGCTACGTGGTGAACACACCATTTATCTTCACCGCCGTGGCCATTCTCCTGCCGCTCAACTTTCTCGTGATTTCACTGATCAACGAACGAGGTTTTTTCACCCTCCGCGGCATCTGGCGCATTGGCGCCGTGCTGATCCAGCCGGCCCTGGTGGCCCTGGCCATCCACCGCACTATCCATCAGTCGTTCCGCTTCCTCGAAGTGGACATTCCCGGTTTCCCCCCGGACACCGGCAGCGTGCCGCACATGGCCCTGGCCACCGCCGCACTGGCCGTGCTGTTGCTGGCCGGCCGTTCGGTGAGCCGTCCCGGCCCGATGAGCGCCGGTCTCTTCTGGTCCCTGCTCACCGCCTGCTTTGCCCTGGCGGCCGATCCCGGCCCGCCAATGACCCTGCTCTTCTCCGCCGCCGGCCTGATCCTGGTGGTGGCCGTGGTCAACACCTCATACACCATGGCGTTCCGCGACGAGCTCACCGGCCTGCCGGCCCGCCGGGCCCTCAACGAATCGTTAAACCAGCTGGGGGGGCACTTCACCGCGGCGATGGTGGACATCGACCACTTCAAGAAATTCAACGACCGCCACGGCCACCACGTTGGCGACCAGGTATTGCGCATGGTGGCCACCCGTCTGGACCGGGTGGGCGGCGGGGGCAAAGCCTTCCGCTACGGCGGTGAAGAGTTCACCCTGCTCTTCCCCGGCAGGGACCTGGAGGAGACGGCCCCCCACCTCGAGGATGTGCGCCTGGCCGTGGCCGGGGCCTCCTTCACCGTCCGCGGCCGGGGACGCCCGCGAAAAACGCCGGTGCGGCCGCTGCCCTCACTGGGGAAAAAGAAAACGGTCCGGGTGCGGGTCAGTATCGGGGCCGCTGAGAGACTCGAGGAACACCACACCGCCCAGGATGTGATCAAGGCCGCCGACCGGGCCCTGCTGCGGGCCAAGCGGGCCGGCCGCAACCGGCTGGCCCTGGACGGTGTTTCCTCAAGACCGGGAAGAGGAAAAGACAAACGGTGACACACTGACAGGGTTGGCCGCCGGATGAATTCGTGGCATTATACGGGGAACTTCGGCACAGCGGAGAGAGTGGAAAACCGATGGCCTCAGCGTCAAAAAAAGTGATCTACGCCGCACTGGTGGGCAACAGCCTCATCGCCGTCACCAAGTTCATTGCCGCGTCGATCACCCACAGCTCAGCCATGCTCTCCGAGGGTATCCACTCGGTGGTGGACACCGGCAACCAGATCCTGCTGCTCTACGGCCTGCGCCGCAGCAGCCGGAAACCCGACGCCCAGTACCCCTTCGGTTACGGCAAGGAGATCTACTTCTGGAGTTTCGTGGTGGCGATCATGATCTTTGCCGTGGGCGCCGGGGTCTCTCTCTACGAGGGTATTTACCACATCATGCACCCCAAGGTGGTGGCCAACCCGATGATCAACTACATCGTCCTCAGCCTCTCCATGGTCTTCGAGGGGGCAGCCTGGCTCTTCGCCTTCCGCGAGTTTGATCGACGGCGGGGCCAGCGCGGGTACATCGAGGCTGTGCACCGGGGCAAGGACCCCTCGGTGTTCGTGGTTCTCTTCGAGGACTCGGCGGCAATGCTTGGCCTGGTGGCCGCCTTTGTCGGCATCCTCGTCGCCCAGCTCACCGGCGACTACCGCTGGGACGGCGCGGCTTCGGTGGTCATCGGCCTGATCCTTGGCGCAACGGCGGCCTGGCTGGCCTGGGAAACCAAAAGCCTGCTCATCGGCGAGAGCGCCAAGCCGGAAGTGGTGGACAATATCCGCATCATGGCCCGGGAGGACGGCCTCATCGAGCAGGTGAACGAGGTGCTGACCATGCACGTTGGGCCGGAGTTCATCCTGGTCAACATCAGTGTCGACTTCCGCGACAGCGCCAGTGCAGCCGAAGTGGAACAGGCCATCGCCGGACTGGACCGGCGGATCAAGGAGGCCCACCCCAGGGTCAAGCGGGTCTTCATCGAGGCCGAAGCTGGCCGCCGCGGACTGCCCCGGCAGGATTCGCCCGCAACAGGCTGATTTCCCCACCAGCATTCTCCGCTTGAGACAATTACAATTCCTGTTGCTTCATCAGGTAAAATTGCCTATACTTATCAGAAGAGCACCTGTGATCAGGCTGCCCGCATATCCATTCTCTGTTCCGATCAATTTCAGTTTTTAGCCCCGTGAGGGCAAGGAGGTGCCAGATGAGCCATGGACGGACTCTTCTCGTCGTCGTCTGCTGCGTGATGCTCGCCCCGGCGATAGTTGCCGGTGAGGATCTTCTGGAGGAACAGGGACTTGAACCGTCCCGGTCCAAAGAACCCATCAGCATCGGTGTGGACGGACTGCCCACTGAATTCCTGATGATTCCCGATTCCAGTAACGACGTGGTCGGTATCTACGATCCGTTCGACGGGAGTTACATCGGTGACATCATCACCGGATTCACCGGATTCTCCACCCCGATCAATGCGGTCCAGGGGCCGGACGGCAACATCTACGTCTCGGACCAGCTCAACGATTCGATCAACGTCTTCGACACCGGCGGGACACATCTCTATACGTACGCCGACGCCACGGACGGACTGAACAACATCAGGGGGTTCGACTTCCGCGACGGCAACCTCTTCGTCACCAGCGGAGATGATTTCGTGGCAGAGTTCGACGGCCCCCACAGCCGGCTGGCCGATTTTATCGCCGACGGCACCGACCCCTTCGACATCCTCTTCCTCGACGACGGCCGGTCGCTGCTGGCCGACATCCAGGGCACCACCGACAATGTCCGGCTCTACGACGCCGCGGGCGTGCTGGTCAGCGAGATCTTCGCCATCAGTTTCCCCGAGCAGGTCCAGTTCGATTCCGAGGTGCCGGGCGCCTACCTCAACCTCGCCTTCAGCGGCGACCAGATGACCGATTTCGATCTGGACGGGACCATTACCAATCAGCAGTTCTTCAACGGTGGCCGGGGCGTCTACCGCCTCGGCAACGGCAACCTGCTGCTCACCGCCGGTGATGGCGTCTGGGAGATGGACCCGGCCACCGGCACTCTGCTGGAAAACAAGAACCCGGACGCCTCGGGCCGGTTCATCGAGCTCTACAGCGGCGGCGAACCGCCGACCGTCGCGGCATCAATAACCTGCCTACCGGAATCAGGAGTGCTGCCGTTCACCGTCGAGATCTGTGTCGATATCGAAAACCTGACCACAATCGTTCGCACCTTCCACGGAGAAATCGACGTGATGACCGGCGGCGGGATGCTGATCGACAATTGGCGCCAAGGCACGTTCAATCTGGGCGGAGGAGACTCCTACGTCAACTGCTGGGGCTATTACATGGGGCCCTGGCCGGGCCTGTTGGGTGACAATACCGGGCTGCTCACCGTAGTGGACATGACCCCGACGGCCGGTTCGGTGGGGGTCACCGACAGTTGCACCGTCAACGGCCAGTGAGCTGATTCGGAAGAACAATCAATACATCATTTCGGGGGGGCGTTCACGCCCCCCTTTTCTTTGGGTTTTCGCTACTGACCTCACTGCCCTGTCACCGTCGGACTCTTTTCTCTCGATCAAAACCGGCGAACAGATCATATCAACCTTATTTAACAGCACTTTAACCACGTATCCTGGTCTGCCGGGACTGGGCTTGCCGGCAAGATCCACAACAACAGTACAGCAAACCCTTGAAATCCCCCGGTGGGCATGATGAAATGGTTAGCCTCCGCTTAAATATGTAAGCAATGAAAATCAACCCGCCCAGGTGGTGCCTCCCTTCCGGTCGGACGTCACCGCAAGGCGGACAGGAGAACGGTGCAAGGATGAACGAAAACAGCAGATGTCTCATCGACAAGAAATGCGTGTCCTGCGAGGGCGGCGTGCCGGTGCTCACCGACAGCCAGGAGGACGGGTTCACCCCGCTCATTCCCGACTGGGCCCTGAGCCGCGAAAGCGTCCACCGGCTGACCCGCACCTACCAGTTCAAGGACTTTGTGGAAGCGATGGCCTTTATCAACAAGGTGGCCGGGGTGGCCGAGGAGGAGGGGCACCACCCCAACATCTCCATCTCCTGGAACACCGTGGACCTCGAGCTGTTCACCCACGCCATCGGCGGCCTGAGTGAGAACGACTTCATCGTGGCAGCCAAGATCGACGCCCTTTAGAGGAAGGAACAAATCATGTCCGGCAACGACCTGGGCCTGAAACGGATCCATCACGTGGAATACCTCGTGGGCAATGCCAAGCAGGCGGCCTATTTCTACCGCCGCGTTTTCGGGTTCAGCCGAACCGCCTACAGCGGCCTGGAAACCGGTAACCGCGAGCAGGCCTCCTATGTCCTGGAGCAGGAGAAAGCCCGGCTGGTGCTCACCACCCCTTACGGCACGGGCAGCTGGATGAACGAACACCTGGACAAGCACGGTGACGGCGCCTGTGACATTGCCTTCGAGGTTGAGGACGTCGACGCGGCGTACGCGGAAGCGATCAGCCGGGGAGCGATCCCGCACACCGAGCCCTTCGAATTGGTCGACGACCGTGGCACGGTGCGCCGCGCCGCCATCCAAACCTACGGCGACACCGTTCATTCCTTCCTCACCGTCAAGGATTACCAGGGGCCATTTCTGCCCGGGTTCGAGGAGAGCCGGGTCGACCAGCCATCCGTCGGGCTGCACTTCATCGACCACATCGTGGGCAACGTGGAACTGGACCGCATGGACCATTGGGCCGACTACTACGAAAAGGTGCTTGGCTTCCACCGCTACATCTCCTTTGACGACAAGGACATCTCCACCGACTACACCGCCCTGCAAAGCGTGGTGATGGCCAGCCGGGACATGACCATCAAATTCCCGATCAACGAACCGGCCGCTGGACGCAAGGTGAGCCAAATTCAGGAATACATCGATTACTACAACGGTCCCGGCATCCAGCACCTGGCCCTGCACACCCGGAACGTGATCGCCACGGTACGGCAGTTGCGAAACAACGGCGTGGACTTCCTCTATGTTCCGGATGAGTACTACGAAAAGCTCCCGGAACGGGTGGGAGAAATCGAGGAAAACATCGACGACCTGCGGGAGCTGGGCATCCTGGTGGACCGCGACGACGAGGGCTACCTGCTGCAGATCTTCACCAAGCCGGTGGAGGACCGGCCCACGCTGTTCTACGAGATCTTGCAGCGCCGCGGGGCGCGGGGATTCGGCAAGGGTAATTTCAGGGCCCTCTTTGAGTCGATCGAGCGGGAGCAGGCCCTTCGGGGAAACCTCTGATCATGAGATACTGCAACTACGAGAAACGCGACGGCGGAGGCGCCCGGGCCGGAGTGATGCACCAGGGGTTGGTCTACCCTCTGGCCACCATGCCGGCGGGCCCCGACGACGAGGATGCCGCCCGGCTCTCCGGTCCCATCGACCCGGCGGCGCTGTCCCTGCTGGAACAGTTCACCGCCCGGCTGCGCAAGGCCGGCCCGCAGGTCTTCCGGGCCGACTCGGCCCTCGACCCCAGCGGGATCCGCCTCCTGCCACCGGTGCTCCCCGCGGCCAGCTTTCGCGACTTTTACGCCTTCGAGGCCCACGTCAAGACCGCCCGCGGCCGGCGGGGCCTGGAGATGATCCCCGAGTGGTACGAACTGCCGGTCTTCTACTTCAGCAACCACACGGCGATGCTGGGCCACGGCGACCCGCTGCCCTTCCCCAGCGGTGGAAACTGGCTGGACTACGAACTTGAAGTGGCGGCGGTGATCGGCACACCCGGACGCGACATCCGGGCCGGCGAGGCCGAGCGGCACATCGCCGGCTACATGGTGCTGAACGACTGGTCGCTCCGTGACGCCCAGCGGGAGGAGATGAAGGTGGGGTTGGGCCCGGCCAAGGGCAAGGACTTCGCCACCAGCATCGGTCCGTTGCTGGTCACCCCTGACGAACTGGAACCCTGTCGCTCGGGCAAGGGTTTTGACCTGACCATGACCGCCCGGGTCAACGGCACGGAATACTCCCGCGGCAACTGGAAGGACATCCACTACTCCTTCGGCGAAATGATCGAGCGGGCCAGCCGCAATGTCACCCTCCACCCGGGGGATGTTATCGGCAGCGGCACCGTGGGCACCGGCTGTATTCTCGAACTGGGCCCGGATTCGGTGGATGGCTGGCTCAAAGCGGGCGACGTGGTGGAACTGGAGATCGACCGTCTGGGCAGACTGACCAACAGCATCGTGGCAACCCCAACAGAGGAGAACTGACCATGCCGTGGTATCACAGGCTCGGCACCCTGCCGCCCAAGCGGCACACCTCGCTGCGCAAAGCGGACGGCACGATCCACCAGGAACAGTTGATGGGCAACAAGGGCTTCACCGGCCCGGCTTCGCTGCTCTATCACCTGCGCCCGCCCACCACGGTGACCGAAGTGCGCCACCTGGCCCCGGTGGTCTACGAACCAGATCCCGACCCGGCGCTGCGGCTGCGCCACTTCCGCAGCGGCCGCCTGCCGCGGGGCGGCAGCCCCACCCTGGACCGCACACCGCTGCTCTTCAACAGCGACGTGGCCCTGCTCCAGGTCAGCCCGGACCGCCAGGACGAGCACTTCTACCGCAACGGCCTCGGTGACGAGATCGTCTACATCACCGAGGGCAGCGGCATCCTGCAGTCCCAGTTCGGCGACCTGCCCTACCGCGAGGGCGACCACCTGGTGATCCACCGCGGCATCCTCCACCGTTTCCAGATGGACAATGTCCCGCACAGCCTGTTCATCATCGAGACCCCCAGCTACGTCCGCACCCCCACGCGGTACCGCAACGAGTTCGGACAGCTGGTGGAGGGGGCGCCGTTCAGCGAGCGGGACATCCGCCGGCCGGAAGAACTGCAGACCCATGACGAAATCGGCGAGTTCCGGATCGTGGTCCGACAGACCGGCGGCCTCACCGAATCACTGCTCGACCACCACCCCTTCGATGTTGCCGGCTGGGACGGTTATTACTACCCCTGGGCCTTCAACATCCACAACTTCGAACCGATCGTGGGGATGATCCACCAGCCGCCGCCAATCCACCAGACCTTCCAGGGTGACGGTTTCGTGACCTGCGCCTTTGTCCCCCGGCCCTACGACTTTCACCCGGAGTCGATCCCGGCGCCCTACGCCCACTCCAACGTGATGACCGACGAGGTGCTCTACTACCTGAGCAAGAACTTCATGAGCCGCAAGGGCATCGAGCACGGTTCCATCACCCTGCACCCCGACGGCATGCCCCACGGCCCGCACCCCGGCCGTTACGAGGGGAGCATGGGTAAGGAGCGGACCGACGAGCTGGCCCTGATGGTGGACACATTCAAGCCGCTCAAGGTGGCGAAACCGGCGCTGGCAATCGAGGACAACGACTACTACAAGTCCTGGGTGGAGTAAATCATGGCCGAATACCCGATGAACGACCTCGACATCCGCAACAGCTACCTGCTGCTCAACCGGCTGGTGGCGCCGCGGCCCATCGCCCTGGTCAGCTCGCTGGCCGGCAACGGTCTGGGGAACCTGGCCCCGTTCAGTTTCTTCAGCCTCGGCGGGGCCAACCCGCCCTCGGCGGTCTTCTGCCCCCTCAACGACCGCCACGGCAAAGCCAAGGACTCTCTGATCAACATCCGCGAGACAAAGGAATATGTGATCAATATCGTCACCCGGACCATGGCCGAGAAGGTCAACCAGTCCTCCTGGAACTACGCCCGGGGGGTTGACGAATTTGACCAGGCCGGTCTGACCCGGGCCACCAGCCGTGTGGTGGCGGCGCCGCGGGTCGAAGAGAGCCCGGTGGCCATGGAGTGCCGTCTCTTCCAGGTGGTGGAGCACGGCCAGGGGGCGCTGGCCTCCAGTTACATCATCGGCGAGATCGTCCACATCCACGTGGACGACGCCGTGCTCACCGGAGGCATGCCCGACCCGGTGAAACTCGACCAGGTGGGCCGCTGCGGGGCCGACTACTACACCCACGTCACCGCCGGATCCATGTTCGAGCTGGGACGACCCGAAGGACCCTGAGGAGGAACGATATGAACAACAAGACAGAGGAACCCGGCGAACTGCGCTCGGCATTCGACAAGGCAGCCGACAATGCCCTCGATCCCCGCTGCATCCCGGTGAAGCTGGATGGGCCGCCTCCCGTGGGCGATCAGATCCCCTACCCCGACTATAGCGCCGACGAGCACGAGATCTGGAAAATCCTTTTCGCTCGCCAGCAGGAACTGCTGGTGGGACGGGGCTGCCAGGAGTATATGGACGGCCTGAAGATCATGGGCTTTCCCGAAGACCGTATCCCCAGCCTGGCCGACTGCAGCCGCATTCTGGAGAAGACGGTGAGCTGGCGGGTGTCCCGAACGCCCGGCCTGCTCCACGAGGAGGACTTCTTCTCTCAACTTGGCAATCGCGTATTCCCCAGCACCGACTACATCAGAACCCGCGAGGAACTGGACTATACCCCGGCCCCGGACATGTTCCACGACGTCTTCGGCCATATGCCGATGATCACCAACCCGGTGTTCGCCGACTTCTACCAGAAGATCGGCCAGGCCGCCATGGCCGCCCAGGGTGACGACCGGCGGCGTCTGGAACGGATCTACTGGTTCACCGTGGAGTTCGGCCTGATCGATACCGCTGAGGGGATGCAGATCTACGGCAACGGCATCATCTCCTCCTTTGCCGAGGTGCAGCACAGCCTCACCGACAAGGTGAAAAAGCTGCCCTTCGTCCCCGAGGTGATCGCCGAGCAGGAATACGACGTCTGGCACATGCAACCGCTGCTCTACGTCATCGATTCCTTCGAGCAGTTGGGGGACGGCTTCACCGAGTGGGCTGTTGGCAAGGGATTGCTTGAAGGGTGATGATTAACTCGGGCTCCATGAATGACAAGTGGGCCGCTCTCGCGTCCCTCGGTGAGGAAGGGCGGGGTGAATTGAAGGGCCGCCTGGAGCGCCGGTTGGCACCCGAGTCGGACGGCGCCATTGACCTTGTTGCCCGAGCCTGGTCTGTTCGAGGTATTGCGTCCTGATTCGAGAGCACGCTTCACCAGACACGAGAGGATAACGAAGTGTCGACAGAAGGCCTCGAAATAACCCCGTCGGTCATGGTCCATGAACTGCTGGAAGCATATCCGGAGCTGGAAGAAGTCCTGATCGGTATCGCGCCACCGTTCAAGAAACGGAGGAACCCGATCCTGAGAAGGTCGGTGGCCAAGGTGGCAACCATCAAGCACATCTCATCTGTTGGCGGAGTCCCCCTCGATGAGTTGCTTGGCAAGATCAGAGCGGCAGTGGGACAGCCGGTGAGCATGGATTCCTATGAGGACCAGGACTACTTCGGCGAGCAGCCCGAATGGTTCTCACCGGAGAAGATCTCGCTCTCCATCGACGAGGACAAGGTGGAGGACAAGGACAGGATGACGCTGACCGTCATCCTCAAGGAGGCGGGAAAGGTCAAGGAAGGCGAAATCATCGAACTGGTCACGTCATTCCTGCCGGCGCCGGGGATCGACATCCTCAAATCAAAGGGCTACTCGGTGTGGCGACAAAAGAAAGTAACGACCTGATCAAATCGTATTTTCTGAAGAATGCAGCCGGCCCAATGGACAGCAGTGGGAAGTAGCCATGCCCACAGTTCCTCGAGATGACGTCAGCATTTATTACGAGACCATGGGGGACGGCCCTCCCGTGGTGCTGGGGCACAGTTTTCTCTGCTCAGGCGAGATGTGGTCCCCGCAGGTAGAGCCTCTGGCGGAACGATACCGGGTGATCAATATCGATCTCCGGGGACACGGCCGGTCAGGCACAGTAGACCGGCCGTTCAGCCTGTACGACCTTGTGGACGATGTTCTCGCGGTGCTGGATCATCTCGGCATCGAACGCGCTGTCTGGGCGGGGTTGTCCATCAGCGGCATGGTGGCCCTTCGCGCGGCGCTGGTGGCCAGGGAACGCGTCTCCGGGCTGATCCTCGTCGACACCCACGCCGGCGCCGAGACCTTCGCCAACAAGATCCAGTATCCAGTGATGGTGGCCGCGGCGAGAGTCTTCGGCACCGCACGGCTGATGCCGCGGGTAGCCCGCATGTTTTTCTGTGCTCATACACGGAATACCAGGCCGGAACTGGTTGAAGAATGGAAGGAGAGATTCTCGTCGGTGTTCCTCTCCTCGATCGCCCACACCATCAGTGCGCTGAAACCCCGTGAATCCATCGTCGGAAGGCTGGGCGAGATTGACGTGCCGGCCGTGGTCATTGTCGGCAAGGAGGATCAGCCGCTGCCGGTATCCTGCTCCCGGGAGATCGCCGTGGGGCTGGGGAATGCATCCCTGGTTGAAATCGAGGACTGCGGGCATCTGTCCAGCCTCGAACAGCCGGAGGCTGTCACGTCAGCAATGCTGTCCTTCCTCGAAGATCTGCGGGAAGGCGTTGAGGGGTTGTCCTGGCAATGACTGGTGAGGGCCGATCTTTCCTCCGAGCCGACCCCCGGTTATACTTCTGACGGGTTCCAGCCAACGCCAACATATATCATCGATGCTCCAGCCTGATGCCAGAGGTGCCATGGAGACATTTACGGTATTTTCCGCCATTGCAACGGCGATCTTTATCGAGGCCATGCCTTTTCTGGCCATTGGCGCCCTTTTTTCCGCAATGATCGAGGTGTTCGTCTCCGAAGAGCGCATGCTGCGCTTCGTTCCCCGAAATATTGCCGGCGGCCTTCTCCTTGGAGTTGGTGCCGGTTTCATCCTGCCCACCTGTGAGTGCGGCGTGGTGCTCATCGTCCGTCGCCTGATCCACAAGGGCGTCCCGCCATATATCGCAATCGCCTACATGCTGGCTGCGCCGATTGTGAATCCGGTGGTGCTGGCTTCGACCTGGCTCGCCTTCCAGGGAAGTATCCCCATGCTGGCATCGCGAGTTGTCCTGGCCGTGATGGTGGCCGTGACAATCGGACTCTACTCCCGGACCATACCAGACGTTCTGCGGAGCGCAAAAGGAGCGGATGCCGGTGATCACGCTGCCAGCCACGATCATGCAAGCCAGTCATTTGCGGAAAAAATCAACGCGGTGCTGACCCATGCTGCCCAGGAATTCATGGACATGGGCAAGTATCTCATCATTGGCGCCCTTGCGGCCGCCACCTTCAAGACGCTGTTGCCCATGGATATTATGTCGCTTGTCAGCGGGAATCTCCTGCTGGCCATCATCGGCATGATGACACTGGCGATCATCCTCTCGGTCTGCTCGGAAGCCGATGCCTTTGTGGCTGCATCCTTTCAGATGATGCCGGCGGCAGCGCATCTGGCCTTTGTGGCCATCGGCCCGATGGTCGACCTGAAGTTGATCGGCATGTACTCCGTCACCTTCAATCGAAAGCTCGTTCTTGCCCTTGTCCTCGGGCCAACCGTAATGATCCTGGTGCTTTCATGGCTGATCGGCACCACTGGTTTGTTGGCCAGGTAGCAATCATGAAATGGCTGTATGGAAAATGTGAGTCGCTGATCCTGTGGGGGGTGGGCCTGGCCATTCTCTGGTTGGCCTTGTCTCCCCAGTACAATCTGTTGATGAACCCCAACTTCAAGTGGCTCACCGTGATCGGTTCGGTGTTGCTGCTGGTCATGGGGTCGGCAGCCCTGTTCACTTCCCGGAAACAACATCCCGGAAACATCCTGCTCTTTGGTGTCCTGCTGCTCATCACCTTTATTGGTCAACCGTACCTGCCGAGTGAAAGCTCGAAAATGATGCAGGAACCACAATTGCCAGCGGGATTGTGGGATCAGATAGACCAGGCCCGTTTCCCCCGCCACGAGTTGACCGAACTCTTCCGGGATCCGGTAAAGAAGGTTGGTGAGAGCAACGGGTTTACGATCATTGGTATCGCCAAACGTCTGGATGTGCTGGACGAACACGGCAGCTTTGCCATCTTGAAATCGATAATGGTCTGTTGCATTGCCGACGCTTATGCCGGGGGTTTTCGTGTATCGTACAACGAGTGGGAAACCATTGAAGATGGTCAGTGGGTCATGGTCAGCGGCACGCTTGCCCCGGAGGAAGCGCAGATCACCGTGCCCAATTTTCAGTTTGGCATGGCCCGGCTGTCAATAATAGAAGACGCGTATGTGATCCGGCCGGAAAAGGTCATGTCCTACAATCGAGTGGATCAACTCCCGCTGCTGACGGAGCATCTGGACAGCGATGGCACCAGACTGTTTGCCGAACTGCTGAAGCAATGCGGTCTCTGGGGTGAGTTGGGAGAAAAGGGACCGTTTACGGTTTTTGCTCCGGTTGACCGGGCGATTGAGGCTCTGGGTGACGACTTTCCTGAAAGCAGTTCTCCTGCCTCGTTAAAGCAAATCCTGGCGGGTCATATTATCCCCGGGAGGTTATTCACCGGGGATCTGTTTGAAAAGGATACCCTGAAGGCCATCAACGGCGATGAGCTGAAAATCGAAGCGGTGAACGGCAAATTGAGGGTCGGCCAGAGCCGCCTGCTGTTCAAGGACAAGGAGGCGAAAAATGGTGTGATCCATTTTATTTATCCGGTTATCCTACCGGACGCCTTCAGTTCAGGGGAAAGCAACGATGAGTAACATAACCGATCAATGAGAGTTGGTTCGCAGATATTCAGAGTGGTGGATAATTCGATTCAAGAGGTGTAACTGTGGAAGGTGATCGGAAGGACAATCCGCAACAAGGCAAGCGCCCCAGGTGGCGGACGATGGTCCACCTGCTCGGCTTCGGGCTTCTGCTGGCCCTGATTATCCTGCTGGCCAAGGGGCCGCCCGTCGATAGCGATGACGGCGGCCGGGTGATGTTCACCGAGGCCGATCTGGCGCATGTCAGTGCCGCGTTCGAACGGACGTGGAACCGGCCGCCGACAGCCGTGGAGCTGCGGAGGGCGTTCGACCGTTACGTCCGTGACGAAGTCTTCTACCGCGAGGCGCTGGCCCGCGACCTCGACCGCTACGACCCGGTAGTCAAGATGTCACTGGTGCGCAAGATCACCATGCTGGGTACAGCCCAGGCCCAGGCCGAGCAGCCCACCGACGCGGAACTGCGTGCCTACTTCGAACTGCGCACCGAGCGCTACCGCGTTCCCGCCTCCCTCGACCTGCTGCAGGTCTGTCTCAGCCCGGACAAGCACGGCGAGCGCATCGGCGCGGTGGCGGAGGAAATGCTGGCCGGACTGCGGGAAAACGACCCCCCGGCGGAAGAGTTGGCCGGGCTGGGCGATATGATCATGCTGCCCACTGTGGTCAGGGACACCCCGGAAGATCAGCTGGTCCGCACCTTCGGCACCGCGTTCCACGAAGCCGTCATGTCGCTGGCCGCCGGTCAATGGGAGGGGCCGGTGGAATCGGGGTACGGCCTGCACCTGGTGAAGATCACCCATCGGGTGGAGTCGCGGATTCCGGAGTGGATGGAGGTGAGGAACCGCATCGTCAGCGACATGCAGTTCGAGGGCCGCACTGCGGCCGAGGACCAGCTCTACGCGGAGATCCTTCCCCGCTACCAGGTGGTCTTCTCCGAAGCGGTGGCCGGGCAGCTGGAAGGGGAGGACGGATGAGAGGATCTGCCATCCTCCGGCACATCGTGGTCTGTGCAGTCCTGCTGCTGGCTATCGGGGCCTGCGCCAGGGCCGATCTGGTCAACCCTTCCACGCTGACGCTGAAGGAAACAGCCCCTTCCCGCTTCACTGTCGAGCTCACCCTCCCCGTCATCCAGGGGCGGGTGCTCAAGGCCCGGCCGGTGCTCCCCGACGCCTGCGTCATCGATGGGGAACCGGAGGTGCGGGGGGACAGCCGGCAGATGGTCCGCACCTGGGCCATGGACTGCGACCCGGACGACCTGGTGGGCACGGCCATCGGCGTCCACGGACTGCTCGGCACGACAGTGGACGTCCAGCTGACCATCGAGCTGCTGGATGGCCGGACCTACATCAGCCAGCTGCGACCCACCCAGGCCTATTACCTGGTCCCGCCCCCGCCGACCCTGGGGAGCATGGTGACCGACGTTGGCGGGGCGGCGGCGAGACAGGCGCTGCGGCACCCGGAGCTGGCCATCCTGCTCCTGCTTTGTATCTTCTGGGGGATGCGACTGCCCGGCCTTTTCGCTGCGGCCGGCGCTTTTGCCCTGGCCCAGGCCGCCGGGCAGTGGCTGGAGACGGAGAACTGGATCGGCGTCTCCCCGTTCCTGCCGGTGATCCTCACTGCGGTGATGGGGTTCTCGCTCGCCTGGAGCATCCTCCGGGGAGCGGCTGTGGCGCCGCCGGCCACACGGTGGCGATTCCCCCTGCTCATGGCGTTGATGGGGATGCTCTATGGCGGCAGCGGTCTGCCCGTGGAGCTGGTGCTCTCCCGCAACGGGCAGATCCTGGCCTATATCTGTTCGGCCCTGGGCACCCTGGTCGGGCTGGCCCTGGTCATCCTCTGCGCCAACCGGCTGCGGGCGCTGGTCGCCGGCAGTGGTGAGTCCACCCGGGCCCGCCTCAAATTCTGGATCGTCTACCTCGGCGGCGTGGCCGTCTGCGCCACCGGGTTCTATCACGCCAGTGCCCTGCTCTTCGGCAGCGGCCTGACCCCCACCGTCCCGCTGGCCGCCCTGCTGGGGGCACTGGCCCTGGGAGCCTGGTGCGGCACCCAGCCGATGTCCGTGCGCGTCTTCCTGCCCTGGGTGACGGGCGGCCTGGTGGTCGCCGGACTGGTGCTCGCCCTGCGCGGCATTGTCCTGCCGCAGACCACGCTGGTGGTCTACGGGTCGCTGGCCCTGCTGGGGCTGCTGCTGGTCCGGCCGTTCCGCTGGCCCGGTTGGGCGGCCCTGCTGCTGGCGGCGGTATCCTCACTCTACCTGGGCGCGCTGGCCGGAGGAGTGTTGCGAGAGAGCGTGGCGCTGCCCGTGGCCCAGTCCACGGCCATGGCGGTGCTGCTCGCCATTCTCTACCTGGCGGCGCAGGCCCATGCGTCCCGGCGGGGGCCCGGTAGTGCCTCGCTGCGTCTGCTCGGCCTGGCCACTGCCCTCTCGGCCCTGCTCTGGCGCCTCGGCGAGTATCTCGACTGGCTTGGCGGTGACGTGGCAATCCAGGCCACCATGGGCTTCTTCCCGGTGCCGGTGCTGACCGTCGTTCTGCTGGCGGCCGCCCTGCTGGTATGGCCCCGCAAACGCCGCTTCCAGCCCGCGGCGAAAGGAAGGGCGCTGCCGGCCCACTGGGCCCTGCTGCTGGTGGCACTGTTCACCGTATCCCTGGCCGGAGTCCGGGTGCGCATTCCGTTCCACACGCCACGGGCGCCCACCGCGGCCGAGGCGCGGCCAATCATGAACATGCTGCTCACCAACACCTACCTGGCCTTCAATCTGACGGAAGAGGATGCCGCTCTGGACCGCCTGGCCCACACTCTCTCGGAGGACCTGGTGGCCGGCGTCTACCTCGACAGCCGCCGGCGGCTGACCGCCGGTACCCGCACGGGCGCGAAGGTGACGGTGAAGGACGTCAGCGTGATGTCGGTGGATGAGCCGAGCGTTATCGACGCCGGCAACGGGTCTTTCACCTACCCCTGCCAGTGGGTGGTGACAGCCCGCGTCAAACATTGGCAGCACATTCACGACCGGCAGAACAAATACGTGGGCACGCTGACCATCAGGGTGGAAGACGACCGCTGGAAGATCGACGAACTGGAACTGTTGAGCGAGGAACGAGAGATTCTCTCGTGGAAGAACACATGATTGAAGTCAACAACGTGACCTTCGGCTACCCGGTGGGCGGCTTCCGTCTCCAGATACCCGAACTTCGTGTCGATGCCGGCGAAAAGGTGGCAGTGATCGGGCCCAGCGGCCTCGGCAAGACCACCCTGCTGCACCTGCTGGCCGGGGTCCTGGTTCCTTCGGCCGGCCGGATCGCGGTGCAGGGGACCGAGGTCTCCTCCCTGAAACAGGAAGACCGGCAGGACTACCGGGCCCTGCGCATGGGTATGGTGTTCCAGGAATTCGAGCTGCTGGCCTACCTCGACCTGCTCGACAACGTGCTCCTGCCCTACCGCATCAGCCCGGTGCTCGAACTGAACCATGAGGCGCGACAGCGGGCGAAAGCGCTGGTGCGGGAGGTGGGCCTGGACGGCAAGCAGCAGCGCTTCCCCGGCCACCTCTCCCAGGGTGAGCGGCAGCGGATTGCTGTCTGCCGCGCCCTGGTCACCAGGCCGGCGATCATTCTCGGCGACGAACCCACCGGCAACCTCGACCCGGAAAACCGCGACCAGGTGATCGACACGCTCTGGAGCTATAGTGACGAAACAAAGGCACCACTGGTGGTGGTGACCCACGACCACGAACTGCTGGGCCGCTTCGACCGGACCGTCGACGTGAGGGAGTTCGCCCGATGAACGATGTCCTCTACCTGGCCTGGCGCTACCTCCGCTTCAACTGGGGCAAAACCGTGCTGCTGGTCTCGGCGATCAGCCTGGTGCTCTTCGTGCCCGCCGGGCTGCACGTGGTGGTGGAACAGGGGGCCCGGACGCTGACCGCCCGGGCGGAAGCCACACCGCTGCTCATCGGCGCCCCGGGCAGCGCCGTGGACCTGACGCTGAGCGCGCTCTACTTCCGGCCGCCGAACCTGGCGGCGGCGGAGTACCGGGAACTGCAGCGGGTGGGCGATACCGGCCTGGCCCTGGGAATCCCGCTGCACCTGCGCTACACGGTGCGCAAACAGCGCATCGTCGGGACCACGCTGGACTATGCCGACTTCCGCGGCCTGAAGGTTGCCCGGGGCCGGTGGTTCGGCCTGCTGGGCGAGTGCGTGCTGGGAGCCGAAGCGGCGCGCATCCTGGGTGCGGGCCCCGGGGACCACGTGCTCTCATCGGCGGGCAGCGCCTTTGACGTGGCCGGTGCGTTCCCCCTGAAAATGCCGGTGGTCGGTGTGCTTGCACCCACCGGTACCGCCGACGACGAGGCGGTGTTCGTCGACCTCAAAACCACCTGGATCATCTCCGGGCTGGCCCACGGTCACGAAAACGTGAACCAGGCCCTGGAGGGTGAACAGGGGGTGCTCGAGGTCCAGGAGGGTAATGTGGTGGCCAATGCCACGGTGCTCTCCTACACCGAGATCACCCCGGAGAACATCGACGCCTTCCACTTCCACGGCGACCCGGACAACTTCCCCGTCGACGCGATCATTGCCGTGCCCCGGAACCGCAGAGCAGGCATTCTCTTGCGGGGGCGCTACGAGGAAGAGGGCACGGCCGTGCAGATGCTGGTTCCCTCGGCAGTGGTCAACGAGGTGCTGGAGACCATGTTCTCCGTGCGTGACTATGTGCTTCTCGGCAGCATCGGCGTGGCGCTGGCCACCCTGGTGACCGCCGCGCTGGTCTTCGTACTCTCAATCCGCCTGCGGCGCCGGGAGATCGAAACCATCCGCAAGATCGGCGGGGCGTCCCGGCACCTGCAGGGCATGCTGGCCGCCGAGATCCTGCTGGTGGTAACCGGCGGGGTACTGATCGCCGGCATCCTCACCGCCGCCGTAAGCCGCTTCGGCGACCTGCTGGTACGATTCATCGGTTCCTGAGACAAGGAGGCATCCATGAAGATCCGACACTGGGCAATCCTGTTGATAATCCTGCTGGTGGGGTGTTCCGGACAAAATGGTGCGGAGACGGCACCTCCACCGGAGGGAGCCGAGCGGCCCGTCGTCTACACGGCGAACTACCCGCTGCAGTATTTCGCCGAACGGATCTCGTCGCCGCTGGTCGATGTCCGGCTGCCGGTGCCGGCCGGCGAGGACCCCGCCTTCTGGAAGCCGACAGCGGAGCACATCCTGGTGCTGCAGCAGGCCGACCTGGTGCTGCTCAACGGCGCCTCGTACGAATCGTGGCTGGGCAACGTGTCGCTTCCCACCTCCAGGCTGGTGGATACCTCCGCCGGCTTCAGCGAGCGGTTCATCGCCGAGAAGGAAGCGACGACGCACAGCCATGGTCCCGATGGGAAGCACGAGCATACGGCCACCGCCTTCACCACCTGGCTCGACCCGACCCTGGCCCTGGAGCAGGCACGGGCGGTCAGGGATGCGTTCTCCACCCTCTGGCCCGAACATGCCGGCCAGTTCGACACACAGTTCGCGGTCCTGGCGCAGGAACTGGAGTCCCTGGATGCGGAGATGAGGGGGATCACCGAGACGGCAGCGGAGCTGCCCCTGGTCTTCTCCCATCCCGTGTATCAGTACTTCGCGCACCGCTATGGCCTCAACGGCCGCAGCGTCCACTGGGAGCCGCACGAGATGCCCTCAGATGCCATGTGGCATGAACTGACCACGCTCCTCGGCTCACATCCTGCACAATGGATGATCTGGGAGGGTGAACCATCCGCTGAAATCAAGACAAAACTCGAACAGATGGGAATCCGAAGTGTTGTCTTCGATCCGTGTGCCGGCATGCCCGACAGCGGTGATTTTGCATCGGTGATGCAATCGAACATCGCGGGACTGAGATCCATTTACGGCCCGTCTGAGGGATCGGAGCTTGATTAAATGAATCCTTTAGCTTGACCTCAATAGGCCCCTTGTTGACAATAGTCGCTACGGAAAAATATTCCAATAACCACGAAATGAATTTGCCGTTTTCCGATTGCATGGTCTTTGGGACACAAAAATCGCTTCAGGAAGATTCCCCAAGTACCAGTATCCATCGCGAAGCCGTATTGATTGCTTCCTCTCAGAATATAACTTGTACTAACTAACTGGAGGACACACGATGAGGAAGAGATTCAGTCTTTTGACTGGGATTGTCGTATTGCTTGCGGCACTTACACTGCCGGGCGTGGCCCAGGCCCAGGATATGGGGATGCCACAGATCGACGCCGTCAAGCGTCTCTATCCCGGCAAAGCCTATTCACCATATGCCCATCGAAATTTCCCCAGCCGGGTGTTCTGGGGAGAGACGCACGTGCACACAGGATTGTCGCTGGATGCCGGGTTGTTCGGTTGTACCCTGGGCCCCGAGGACGCCTACCGTCTGGCGCGCGGCGAAGAGATAAAGTCGTCGACGGGGCTGCCGGTCAAGTTGAGCCGTCCGCTCGACTTTCTGGTGGTCACCGACCATTCCGACATGATGGGCATCGCAGTTGACATCCAGCAAGGGGCTCCCAATATCCTGGCGGTTCCGAAAGGCAAGGAATGGCATGAAGGCTTTCAAAAGGGTGGTGAAGCCGCTGGTGAAGCCGCGTTTGACCTGATCACCCATTTCTCGCAGATGATCGTTCCCGAAGAACTGCTCGAAGATTACTCTCCCGGCTCCCCGATCTACGACAAGGTCTGGGACGAGATCATCGAGGCGGCAGATAGCTATTACGAACCTGGCCGGTTCACGGCGCTGATCGGCTTCGAATGGACGTCGGTCCCCAAGGGCTTCAACCTGCACCGCAACGTGATCCTTCGTGACGACGGTGACCGGGCACGCCAGGTGACGCCGCTGACCACCCTGCCACCCGTGGGTTCCCAGGACCCGCTGGACCTCTACAAGTGGCTGGAGAACTACGAGTCCAAGACCGGCGGCCAGGCACTGGCGATTGCCCATAACGGCAACCTCTCCAACGGCTGGATGTTCCCCACCGAGGACACCTATGCCGGCGGCACGGTCGACAAAAACTATGTGGAGCAGCGCGCCAGGTGGGAACCGCTCTACGAGGTGACCCAGATCAAGGGGGACGGCGAAACGCACCCGTTTCTGTCACCCGATGACGAGTTCGCCAACTTCGAGACCCTGGACAAGGGCAACCTCGACCTCACCGAAATCAAGCAGCCCGAGATGCTGCAGCGCGAATACGCACGCGAAGCGCTAAAGAATGGTCTGGTGCTCGAGCAGCAGCTCGGCACGAACCCCTACAAATTCGGCATGGTCGGGGCGACGGACACCCATACCGGCCTGTCCACCGCTGAAGAAGACAACTTCTTCGGTAAATCCACCAGTGTCGAGCCTTCGGCAACACGGGCGGAGCATCCCTTCGTCAAGTCGGAGCTCGGCGCCATCGAAGGCTATGAGCTGTCTGCCTCCGGCTACCAGGGCGTGTGGGCCACCGAGAACACGCGCGAGGCGATCTTCGACGCCATGGAGCGCAAGGAAACCTACGCCACCACCGGACCACGCATCCCGGTGCGTTTCTTCGGCGGCTGGGAGTTCACCGACCAGGACCTGCGCAACCGCGCTCCTGCTTTTATCGGCTACGACAAGGGTGTTCCCATGGGCGGGGATCTGACTAAAGCCCCCTCGGGCAAGGCGCCGACCTTCATGGTCTACGCGCTGCGCGATTCCATCGGGGCCAATCTGGATCGTATCCAGATCATCAAGGGCTGGATGGACTCGAATGGGAAAACCCATGAAAAGGTGTACGACGTCGCCGTTTCCGATGGCCGCACTATTGGCTCCGATGGCCGCTGCACGACGCCGGTGGGCAACACCGTCGACGTGGAGGCCGCGAACTGGACCAATACCATCGGTGCTTCCGAGCTGGCCACCGTCTGGTCCGATCCCGATTTCGACGCCGGGCAGAAGGCCTTCTACTATGCCCGCATCCTGGAAATCCCGACGCCGCGCTGGGTGCTCTATGACAAGGTGCGGCTCGGTGCAAAGATTCCCGAGGCAGCGGCAACGATCCTCCAGGAGCGTGCCTACACTTCGCCGATCTGGTATACGCCGTAAGGCAGGGGAACGGTTCGATACAACTGTTAACTGGCCGGGAGTTTCATCCGGGAGGTGCGGCATCGCAGACATCCGGATCCGATATCCAGGATCTGTTATGCCGCTCTCTCTCCCAGGTCATCGAGCATCATAGAGGCCGGGGTGGAGATCTCCAGTTCGTCGTAGTATTCGAGGCGGTCAACCAGCTCTGAAGCGGTAACGAGCAAAAGCGCCGCCAGTGGCACCTGCCCGGGATTCAAGGCCAGCCAGATCGAGCCAGCCGCCAGCAATGAAATACGAAGGACCGTGGCCAGGGATCGGATATCCAGCCCCTGGCGCCGGCGTGCCACCTTCCGTGCCACATAGAGGGCCATCTTCAGCGTGGAGATGATCAGTGCCGCCTTCACTGCACCGGCCACCATGGCAGCGATCAGCAGCGCCGTGGGCAGAGTGAGCGCACTGTGCAATGCGCTGGAGCCCCGCATCCGGGCCACGCGATACACCATGTCGGCGGACATGGCTGCCCCCAGACCCAACAGAGCTGCCGTCCAGCCCAACCAGGGGATGCCCTCCCCGTTCAGAAGCACTACTGTTCCCGTGGCAAGAAAAGCACCGTAGAACAGCACTTCTCTGCTAAGCCATGACCTGTCGGCGTGCAGGCCGGCACGCCAGGCGCGACCCTTGCGCCCCAGGTGGGCCGCGCTGAGCAACAGGCCGGCCACCCCGGCGCCGGCAAAGAGCCCCCAGCCCGGCGAGGGAGCCCCAAACCGCGAAGCGGTGAAGAAACCAACCAGCAGGGCGAGAAGAAAAGTGAACAGTGCCAGGGGCCACTCGCCGGCCAGGGTTATCCGCGGGACCAATCTCCGGAACGCTTCCCGCCACGGCGGCATGGCCGGTGGTACGGTGCTCTCGGGCAGTTTGCGTGAGTCTGCGAGGGGCACCAGTTGCACCGCCGGTCCGGTATCCGCCAGCGCAAAGCCCGGGACAGCGGGCAGCGACTCTTCCCCGAGCTCTCCGACCCAGCCCAGGGCAGCGGTGGGACAGCCGGTGACACAGGCCGGAACCCTCCCCTCCCCCAGCCGCTCGCTGCAAAAGGTGCACTTGGTCATCACGCCCCGGGTCTCGTCCAGGCGTGGTGCGTCCCAGGGACAAACCCAGGCACAGTAGCCACAGCCGATGCACTTCGTGTCGTCGATGAGCACCGCAGCGGTCACCGGGTCACGGTAATACGCCCGGGCCGGGCATTGCTCCATGCAGGGAGCCTGCTCACAGTGGTTGCAGGCCAGGGAGAGGTGGAACGACTCCACACCCGGGACGTGGGATTCGTTGTAATCCCGCACCTCGCGCCAGGCGCGGTCCGGGGGCAGCTTGTTGGCGATGACACAGGCCAGTTCACAGGCCCGGCAACCGGTGCAGCGGTTGAGGTCGATGACGAAAGCCGGGCGCTCGCTCATCCCCTGCCACCCTCTCCCCTGCCGGCCGGCTCCACCTCTACCAGGTTGTCATGGAAGGCGGCGCCGTGGGCCATGTCGGTCTCCCGCCCCCGGGAGGTGAGGTTCACCGGGCCGCCCTCCTCGCCCCACCAGCCGTTGGGCACCGCTACGCAGCCCTTGCGAATGCCGGCGTCGATTCGAGCCGGCAAAATGAACTCGCCCCGATCATTGAACACCCGCACCCGGTCTCCGGGACTGATTGACCGTGCATTCGCATCGTCAGGGTGCATCTGGAGCTCGGGTCCGCTTTCCCGGGCCCGGATCAGTTCCAGGTTGCCGAACTGGGAGTGGATGCGGTTCTTCGTGTTGGGGGTGAGCAACTGCAGCGGAGTATCCTGGCTGCTTTCCGGCCGGGCCGCCGATTCCTCGGGCAGAGTGCAGCGCGGGAGGGGATCGACATTCCAGCGCTGAACCGCCTCCCCGGAGTAGAGTTCGATCTTTCCCGAGGGCGTGGCAAAGACGCCGTCGACAAAGACCACGTCCACCGAGCCAGGCGCCGCCACAGCCCCGTCATCGAAATCGACCAGAGAAAGACCGATGGTATCCAGCCGCTTCTCCAGCCAGGACCGCACCTCCTGGTCACCGGGCCCTGGAATCTCATCAGCCAACGCTCCCCCATCCGGACCAGCGCCGTCAATATTCAGCCTCAGGGCCAGATCACGGAAAATCTCGGTCTCCGGCCGTACCTCCCCCGGAGGATCGATGATCCGCGGCCGGAGCTGCAGATAGTGGTGCCAGTAAGCGCCGATGACGTCGGTCTGCTCGAACATGGTCCTGGCCGGCAGCACCAGGTCGGCCTCGCGGGCGGTGTCGGTGAGAAACTGGTCCACCACCACCCGGAAGTCGAGGTTTCTGAAGGCCTCACGCACCAGGCCGGTCTGCGGGTTCTGGGCCAGCGGGTTTCCCCGCTCCACCCAGGCCAGCTTCAGCGGCGGGTCGCGCTGGGCCAGCATGTCCCGGCCCAGCCGGGCCGTGGAGACCGAGACACGCACCGGGCCGTCATCCGATTCGGGCGGGAAACAGGCCACCGGGTCCCGCGGGCCGCCAAAGACGTGTGTCTGCAGGTTGGCGTAAACCCACCCACCGCCGGGCTTGCCGATGTTGCCGGTGATCACCGGCAGGGACAGGAGTGCCCGCATGGTCTGGCCGCTGTTGGTGTAGCGCTGCATACCATACCCGGCGCATAGCGTGGCCGGTCGGATGGAAGCCAGCAGCCCGGCCAGCTTTACCATGGCCGGAATCGGAACGCCGCAGGTCCGGGCCGCTTGATCGAGATCCAGTTCCCGCACCATGGAGGCGAAGCGCCGGAATCCCAGGACCTTCTCGCGCACGAACACCTCGTCCACCCCTCCCCGCTCCACCAGCAGCCTGGCCACGGCCAGCGCGAGGAAACCGTCGGTGCCCGGCCTGGGCTGGATCAGCAATTCAGCCCGCTCGGCGCTCTCGGTGCGCCGCGGGTCGATCACCACCAGCCGCGCCCCGTTGTCCAGGGCCTGGTTGATGAAGACCTGCTGGTGGATATTGGTCTCAGCCGGGTTCTTGCCCCAGAGAAGGATCAGCCGGGCATTGGCCAGGTCCCAGGGGGCATTGTGGATGTTCTGGCCGAGGGTCAGGCGGGCGGCCTCCAGCCCGGCTGGCCAGCAGAGGTCGCCATAGGTTGTGGTGCAACCGCCAAATCGACGCCAGAAGGCGAGGCTGCAGTCGTTGAGCAGCCCCTTGGTGCCGCTGCCGGCATAGTGGAAGACCGCTTGCGGACCATGGGTGTCGCGCACTGACTGCAGACGGTGAGACAGCTCATCCAGCGCCTCGTCCCAGCTGACCCGCTGGAATGACCCGTCAGCGGTGCGGCGCAGCGGGTGGAGCAGCCGCTCGGGGCTGTGCTGGCGCTCGACGTAGCTCAGGCCTTTGAGGCAGGGCCCCTCGGCAGTGGCCCGGTTGGCCGGGTGGGGCTCCACCGCCACCAGTCGCCCATCCTCCACGGTCACCCGCATGGCGCAGGTGCTGTAGCAGTTCCTGGGGCAGGCGGTGGTGTGGACGGTCATGGGCAGCCTGTGGCCTTATTGTGTATCCGCCTCTCCGAAATGCCGCTCGATATAGTCGCAGGCCTGTTCCAGCGAAGGGAGGATCTTGGTGCAGTAGCGCACCATCCATGGCGAACAGTCCTCGAAGCTGAAGGGCGAGAAGGCCACCACGAACTTCTTCTGGTCGTGGCTGGCGTAGAAAACTTCCATGCTGGTGCCGATGCTGGGCTTGCCGTAGTTGACCAGGATGATTTCGGCGTCCCGGATGTCCTGGAGGTCGAACTCGACGATCTCGTTGGCCGAATCCACCTCCCGGTCCCTGAAATCTCGCCGCATGGGATCGAGCAGCCTGAAGGCCCCGCCGAGCAGTGTTTTGGCCGTTTCACGCCACTTGCGGGCCTCGCCCAGATGCTCGTCCATGATCGGACCGCAGAGATATATTGACTTCATTCCGCTCCCCTTCCCTGATATCTCAACCCGGTTGGCCTGTCCATTTTCAATGACCCTATCATCTCCCGAACGGTGCCGTTCAGGCAACCGCAGCGGTGGTCTCTTGACGAATGAGGCCCGTTGACTGAAAATGGGCCAGCGATTCCGCCAGGAACCTGGAAACCCGCATTGCGGAACAACAACGGACACCATGACAACAGACAAACCCGAAAGAAAGAAGCGGCACTTCCAGGTGCATGTCGACCCCGAGCTGTGTGACGGCTGCGGCGTCTGCATCTTCTTCTGCAAACCGGCGGTTTTCCGCCTCAGCCCGGAACTGAGCCGGCGGGGGGTCTTCCCGGCCCTGCCGGAAGAGCCCGGTGCCTGCACCGGCTGCTCGCTCTGCGAACTGGGCTGCCCGCAACTGGCCATCGCCGTGATGGAAGATCAGCCCGAAGGAGGTGCG
This sequence comes from uncultured bacterium, assembly GCA_965531145.1. Lineage (GTDB taxonomy): Bacteria > Acidobacteriota > JAQAZP01 > JAQAZP01 > JAQAZP01 > JAQAZP01. Next base: position 48,946 of record CBESOE010000018.1, read on the forward strand.
TCATGAGCGTCCGTGAGCAGTATCTCCGCCGGTTCGCCGGCCGCACCGAATTTGTCATGGGCGACGAGGCCGCCGCCCTGGGGGCGGTCTTTTCCGGCTGCAGCTTCTTTGGCGGCTACCCCATCACCCCGGCCTCGGAGATCGCCGAGGTGATGGCCCGCGAACTGCCCAAGGTGGGCGGCTACTACGTGCAGTTCGAGGATGAGATCGCCAGCATCTCGGCCATTGTCGGTGCCGCCTGGTGCGGTGCCCGATCGATGACCGCCACCAGCGGCCCCGGCTTCTCGCTGATGCAGGAAGCCGTCGGCTATGCGGTGATGACCGAGACACCCTGCGTGGTGATCGACGTGCAGCGCTCGGGCCCCTCCACCGGCCAGGCCACCAAACCGGCCCAGGGGGACATCATGCAGGCCCGCTGGGGCACCCACGGCGACCATGAGATCATCGCCGTCTGCCCCTGGTCGGTGCAGGAGTGCTTTGACCTGGTGCGCGACAGCTTCGCACTCTCGGAGAAATACCGCACCCCGGTGATCATATTGATGGACGGGGCGGTGGGCCACATCCGTGAACCGCTGGCCTTCCCCACCTATACCGACGCCGACATCGCCCCACGGCCCCGGGCCAGGGAGGGTGAACCGGCGTTCGGCGGAACGCTGGTTCCGCCCATGGCCCAGATCGGCGACCGGCTGAACGTACACATCACCGGCTCGACGCACAAGCCGGACGGTATCCGCGACGTGAGCACCAAGGAAGTTCACGAGGAACTTGTGCTGCGGCTCAATGCAAAGATCACTTCGGCCCGGGAGGAGTTGACCCGTCTTGACGTGCGGCACATGGACGGTGCCAGGGTGGCGGTGGTCTCCCTGGGCGCCACGGCCCGCCCGGCCCTCGGCGCCGTGGAAGCGGCCCGGGCCTCCGGCCACCCGGCCGGCTTCATCCGGCTGGTCAATGTCTGGCCCTTCCCCGGCCCGGCGATCACCGAGCTGCTGGCCGGGGTCGACCTGGTGCTGGTGCCCGAGCTGAACCTGGGCCAGCTCTCCCGCGAGCTGGAACGGTTCGCCAACTGTCCGGTGCGCTCCCTGCCCAAGATCGGCGGGGTGGTGCACACCGTGGACGAGATCCACACCGCCCTGATGGAGCAGATGTCATGAGCGCGACACCGACAAACAGTTCACCGGCAGTGGTGCAGAACCCGCTTCGCCGCTACGTGCGGCCCGGCATCCTGCCCACCATCTTCTGCACCGGCTGCGGCGGCGGCACGGTGCTCAACTGCTTCTGCAAGGCCGTTGACGAGCTCAACTTCGACCCCCACGACATGGTGATGGTCACCGGCATCGGCTGCTCCTCCTGGATCCCCAGCCCCTACTTTCTCGCCGACACCCTGCACACCACCCATGGCCGGGCCATCGCCTTTGCCACCGGGGTGCGGGTGATGTCACCGAAGATGAAGGTGGTGGTGATCGCCGGTGACGGCGATGTCTCGGGGATCGGCGGCAACCACCTGATCCACGCCGCCCGTCGCAACGTGGACCTCACCGTGCTGATGGTCAACAACTCGATCTACGGCATGACCGGCGGCCAGGTGGCCCCCACCACGCCGCCCGATATCAAGACCACCACCACGCCCCACGGCAACGTGGAGAACCGCTTCGACGTGGCCTCGCTGGTGGCCGCCGCAGGCGCCTCCTATGTCGCCCGCTGGACCACCTGGCACGTGTTGGACCTGGTCCGCTCCTTCAAGGAAGCGCTGGAGCATCCTGGTTTCTCTTTCGTGGAGATAGTCGGCCAGTGCACCACCTCCTACGGCAAGGCGGTGGGTAAGCGCAATGCCGCCGACTTCCTCAAGGATTACAAGGCCCAGTCGGTGCGGCTCTCCAAGGCGAAAAAGATGACCGACGAGGAGCTGGAGGACAGGATCGTGGTGGGGCGGCTGAAGCAGCGTGAAGCCCCGGAGTTCTGCCAGCGGCTCTACCAGCAGGTGGACCAGGTGAGCGCCGCCGCTCTGGCCGTGGAGGACGACTGATGAGCATGGAAAAAACCGTCCGCTTCGCCGGCTTCGGCGGCCAGGGTATCGTCAAGTCGGGGGAGATCTTCGGCGCGGCAGCGATCCTCGACGGCAAGAGCACCCTGCAGAACCAGGCCTACGGCAGCTCGGCCCGCGGCGGCCTCTGCACCAGCGACGTCACGGTGAGCAATGGCGAAATCTACGACATCGAACCCGACCGCTTCGACATCCTGATGGTGCTCAGCCAGGACTCCTGCGATGCCTTTCTCCACGACCTCAAGCCGGGGGGGATTCTGATCGTCGAGGAGGACCTGGTGCAGCTTCCCGAGGGCTACCAGGGCACGGTCCACGCCATCCCGGCCACCCGCATTGCCACACAGGACCTGGGCCGGCGCATCGTCACCAACATGGTGGTGCTGGGCTATCTGGCCGCCCTCTCCGGGCTGGTGGACCGCCAGAGCCTGGAAAAGACCATTGTGGAAAACGTGCCCCCGGGCACCGACATCCTCAATCTCCAGGCCTTTGCCGAGGGCTGGAAGCGGGGGGAAGGCTGAGGGCCGCCTACTGGTCTTTCAGTTCCGGACGTCCGCAATAGTGGTCCAGCCAGTCGAGGATTTCCTTGATACCCTGGTTTCGATAAAAGCTGAGCGTGGAGTGGCCACACTCGAACAGCACATGTTTCTTGTGTTCTTTCGGTGTGCCCCATAATTCGAACAGCGGTTTCTGGCTTACTTCTACCTGATAGACGTAATCTCTCGTGCCGTTCACCATCAGAACGGGGACCGTCACCCGAGGAGCAAAATTCCCGGGATAGACTTCGGGTCGTTCCTCGAAGCTAATTCCTCCATCAAGAATAACGCCAACGCAGAACCGGTCTTCCAGGGCCAGGGCGATGGCCCCGCGGTATGCCCCCCAGCTGAAGCCGTAGTAGGCGAGCTTTGTCATATCGATGTCATCACGGGTCTCCAGGTAATCGACGGATCTCCGCAAATCATTGATCTGGCAAATGACAAGCTCCGCGCCGGCCCTCGTTCTCGTTGAAGGACGCTCTCCAACCTCGATTCTCTCATGGGTGTTCTTGTAAATCGGATATATCACTGCCCGTCCACTCTTGATGATGAAGTCGATGACCCGGAGCTGCAGTTCGTTGACCGTGCGCTGCTGGCGGGCGCTTGCCCCGGGAAAATAGACAACCGTCTGGAATGGGGCCGCCGCATGCCTGGGAATATACAGATAGGCGATGACCCGCTGGTTGTCATAGGCCGCGTTGAAAGAGATTTTTTCCCTGACCCAATACGGCTGGCTGTCGTCGATCGACTCGATTTCGGTTTCCAGGTTCGAGGGATCGTAGTCGTATTGACTTTTATAAGCGTTGAATACTTCATCAGTGACGGGTTTTTCAATCAGGGTTCCCTGGAATTGATAAGGGATCGTCCGACCAAGGTGCTCGAGAGGCATTCCCTCATCGTCCAGATACTGAACACACCGGAAACCGTATGTTTCCAGGCGGCCAAACGGTTTCTGGGCATCCCCCTCGGAAAACATGTAGCTGGGCTCACTCCAGGCCCCTCCGAGGATGAAGCGTTGATCTCCCGTGGAGTTCCAGCACCACTCCTTGACATTCCCTGCCATGTCGTATGTTCCCTGCGGTCCCACCGGACCGCTGCCCACCGCTCTGGGGGACCGGTTACCGAAATTACTCATGGGGATAAGGTACGTCGTCATTGTTATTTTTGTAGCACCATTCCAGTGATAGATGGTTGGGAGGCGTTTCCCCACGAACGTCGCGTATGCCGACGCTTCATACCAACTCACACCCGATACCGGAAAGTCGTCCTGCCCTTCGGGATACGAGCCCACTTCCCAGGTGGCAGGGCCGGTCTGTCCAGTCTTGTCACGAAATCCTGACATCGCCTCATCAAATGTGATGGTACCAGCATCGGTGATGAATTCGTGCTGCCAGTATTCCGGGTTTCGATACCCGCCGGCATCCACGAACTTCTTGTACTCACCATTTGTCACTTCGTGCTTATCGATGAAATATTCGGATAGCTGAACTGTATCCCTGGGTAGGCCTGGATTGTAAACTTTCAAGGATCTCTCACGAATTCGAACCATTCCCTGGGGGATAGTGCCGACCAGATCCAGTTTGAATTCATGCTGCCGCGCGACAACCGGTGAATCATATGACCCGAGACCGGAACAGAACTCCTCGATCGCTTCGTAACCTTCTTTCTCTATTCTCAACCAGTAGGGCCCGAGGGGAACCCGGGTATCTTCAACAGGGGAACGCCCCAGGTGCTCCTCCTCGGTGTCAACTCTGGGAAATGGCCTGAAATATACATCCGCACCTGGTGGGTCAGTTGTGATGGCCAGATGTTTCGACATCCGTGTCCAGAGTTCAGCGAGTTCCCTGTTGTCCCCGAGGAGGGGCTCGGCCCTTTCAGCAAGAGTGAATGCGGCAACGTAGCTGTCTTTTTCGGTACGTCTCAGGATCTCCGGTAGCGCCACTTCCCGCGCCCAACGAACCTGGTTGCGGTTCTGGACCATGTGTGTGGTCAGAAATGCGCAGAGAATAATCAGCGCACAGATTGTGGCAACAATCCAGGGGTTCCTGGCCCAGCGAAAGATTCGCCTTCGTGCAAGCCCGGATCCAGCTACCAGCTGGTGGTGCAGTGATCCCAGGTCTCCCAACAGTTGCCCGGCATCCCCGTATCTGCCGCCCGCATCCTTTTCCAGACATTTGTCGAGAATCCGCTGGAACTTGCCGGTGAAGTCTCCATGCGCAGCTCTCTCCAGTGGTCTGGCAGGAGTATTGATGATGGCATTCATCAACTCGGGAGCGCTCGAGGCCTGGAACGGACGCTTACCAGTGAGCATCTCGTAGAGGACGATACCGAAGCTGAAGACGTCGCTCCGCTGGTCCACACTCTCCCCCCGCGCCTGCTCGGGGGACATGTAGGAGGCGGTACCCACAACCTGACCGATTTCGGTGAAACCACCGGTGATGGTCTTCGATTCGCTGCCCACTTCACTGTCAGATTCAATCAGTTTGGCCAGGCCGAAATCGATGATTTTGGCATTCCCCCCCTTGGTGACCATAATATTGGCCGGCTTCAGATCACGGTGGACGATGCCCCGGTCATGGGCGAAGGAGAGACCGTCCGCAACTTCCATGGCCAGAACCAGCACCTGGTCGAGGGAGAGCCGGTCATCGGCCATCAGGTCCCGGAGCATCTCACCCTCGATGAATTCCATGGCGATGAACGTCGAGCCTTCGGATTCATCAATTTCGTGGACCACTCCGATATGTGGGTGATTCAGTGCCGCGGCAGCCTTGGCTTCCCGGATAAAACGCTGTTTCCGCCGGGAGTCGGATACCAGTTCGGGAGGGAGAACCTTGAGGGCCACAAGACGGTCGAGTTTCAGGTCCCGGGCACGATAGACTATGCCCATGCCGCCACGACTGATCTCTTCCAGCACCTCGTAGTGAGAAAGCACTTGACCGATCATCATGCCTCTACCGTGGAAGAATCGAATATCGCATCCAAGGAGAAGAATTTTTCTGATTGAATTATATGCGTTGTGTCCAGCAGCAGCAATACAGAGCCGACTTGTGGTGTGCACAGGGTTCAGCTATTCTCGAAGAATCTGAGACACCAAACCGAGAGAGGGTGATGCCCGGCAAACCGCCCATCGAAGATGATGACAACCCGGCCGACGACATCCGCCGTTACGAGCTGCCCG
>CBESOE010000019.1:0-52545 GCA_965531145.1 uncultured bacterium
GAATAGCTCAGTTGGTAGAGCATCAGCCTTCCAAGCTGAGGGTCGCGGGTTCGAGCCCCGTTTCCCGCTCCAACGCCCGATGCTGATTGGTGCCGGTCGTCCGGGTTTTTTGGATTCAAGCCCACGTGGCTCAGTGGTAGAGCACTTCCTTGGTAAGGAAGGGGTCACCGGTTCAATCCCGGTCGTGGGCTCCACTTTTTTCGAGCAGGCGTGAAAAGCAGACGCTTTTCTCCACAGGGAGGAGGTAAGCTCCGATGGCCAAGGAGAAGTTTGAAAGGACCAAACCCCACGTGAACGTGGGGACGATCGGCCACGTTGACCACGGCAAAACGACGTTGACGGCGGCGATCACGCTGCACCTGTCGGCCAAGAGCGACAAGGTCGACTTCCGCTCGTTCGACTCGATCGACAACGCGCCGGAAGAGCGTGAGCGCGGAATCACCATCGCCACGGCGCACGTGGAATACGAGACGGAGAACCGCCACTACGCCCACGTTGACTGTCCGGGTCACGCCGACTACGTGAAGAACATGATCACCGGCGCGGCGCAGATGGACGGGGCGATCCTGGTGGTCTCGGCGGCTGACGGCCCGATGCCGCAGACGCGCGAGCATATCCTGCTGGCTCGTCAGGTTGGCGTGCCCTACATGGTCGTGTTCATGAACAAAGTGGACATGGTCGACGACGAGGAGCTGCTGGACCTGGTGGAGCTGGAAGTCCGCGAGCTGATGACCCAGTATGAGTTCCCCGGGGACGACATCCCGGTGGTGCGGGGCAGCGCGCTGAAGGCGCTGAACGCCGAGCCGGGCCACGAGGACGCACAGTGCGTGTTCGACCTGCTGGAGCAGGTTGACTCGTATATTCCGGATCCGGAGCGCGACGTGGACAAGCCGTTCCTGCTGCCGGTGGAGGACATCTTCACCATCTCGGGCCGGGGCACGGTGGCCACGGGCCGGGTGGAGCGCGGCCAGATCAAGGTCGGCGAGGAGATCGAGATCGTCGGGATCCGCGAGACGCGCAAGCGTGTGGTGACCGGCGTGGAGATGTTCAAGAAGCTGCTGGACCGGGGCGAGGCCGGAGACAACGTGGGCCTGCTGCTGCGCGGGACGGAGCGCAAGGAGATCGAGCGGGGGATGGTGCTGGCCAAGCCGGGCACGATCACGCCGCACACGAAGTTCCTGGGCGAGGCCTACATCCTGTCCAAGGAAGAGGGCGGCCGTCACACGCCGTTCTTCAGCGGCTACCGGCCGCAGTTCTACTTCCGGACGACGGATGTGACCGGTGTGGCGACGCTGCCCGAGGGCACGGAGATGGTGATGCCCGGCGACAATGTAAGCCTGAGCATGGAGCTGATCACGCCGATCGCCATGGAGAAGGGGATGCGTTACGCCATCCGCGAAGGCGGCCGCACCGTGGGCGCCGGAACGGTCACCGAGATCATTGAATAGGACAGGAAAGCACCTGGGGCCGGCCCCGGTGAGCGGGTTTTGAGATGAGGGACAATATCATCCTCCAGTGCACCGAGTGCAAGCGGAGGAATTACACCACCACCAAGAACAAGAAGCGGACCACCGGCAAGCTCCAGTTGAAGAAGTATTGCCCTTTTTGCCGGAAGCATATTCTCCACAAGGAGTCCAAATAGAGGTTTGAGCGGGAGACCCGGGAAGAAGTAACCGTCCCGATCATCTAGGGAACTATGGTATAGCCAGCGACGTGGAGTCTTCCTGCTGTCAATTGCCACATCCGATTCGGACAGCCTGGCGTTACCATCGTTCCATGTACAGGCCAGTAGCTCTAATGGTAGAGCACCGGACTCCAAATCCGGGGGCTGGGGGTTCGAGTCCCTCCTGGCCTGCCACTGCCATGTGGCCAGAACATCCCGACCGTGTCGGGGAAAAGCAGAAGGGGAGTTCGACCAGTGTTCGCAAGAGCCCTGCAATTCCTGAGTGAGGTCAAGGCGGAGTTGAAGAAGGTCAGTTGGCCTTCCCGCAAGGAAGTTTACGGTACCACAACTGTGGTGATCATTTCGGTCTTCATCTTTGCTGCCTTCTTTTTTGTTGTCGATCAGGGGTTGAACCGTTTCATCCAGTTCATCCTGACCTTCTTCGGGAGCCAATAAGCGGAAGCGGAAAGGTCGACCCAATGGACATGGAAAAGAAGTGGTACGTCATCCACACTTACTCCGGGTTTGAGAAGAAGGTCCAGGAGAGCCTGTGGCAGCGTGTCGAGGACCTGGAGATGGCGGATGATATCGACGACGTCCTGGTCCCCACCGAGAACGTGGTGGAGATGAAGGGCGGCAAGAAGGTGGTGACGCCCAAGAAATTTTTTCCGGGGTACGTGCTGGTGCACATGGTGCTGTCCGACGCAGCCTGGCACCTGATCAAGAGCACCCCAAAGGTCACCGGCTTCGTCAGGCTCGGCTCGCAGCCCACACCGCTGAGCGACGAAGAATTCGCCCAGATCACGGAGAAGATGGATGCTTCCAGGGAGAAGCCGAAGCCCAGATTCTCCTTCGAGAGCGGAGAGTCGGTGCGGATCATCGACGGTCCGTTCAGCAATTTCACCGGAGTGGTGGACGAGGTCAACGAGGACAAGAACACCCTCAAGGTGATGGTCACCATCTTTGGCCGGGCCACGCCGGTGGAACTGGACTTTTTACAGGTCGAGAAGGTATAGCGCCGTCGGCTGGAACGGTCAGGCGGACGTAAACGGGAGTTCATCGAGGTAGTCCAATGGCGAAGAAAGTAACCGGGGTCATCAAACTTCAGATCGAGGCCGGCAAGGCCACACCCGCGCCTCCGGTGGGCCCGGCGCTGGGTCAGCAGGGCGTGAACATCATGGAGTTCTGCAAGGCATACAACGCCAAGACCCAGGCCCAGGCGGCGGAAGGGCTGATCATCCCGGTGGAGATCACCGTTTACGCCGACCGGTCGTTCACCTTTGTCACCAAGACGCCGCCGGCCGCTGTGCTGCTCAAGCGGGCGGCGAAAATCGCCAAGGGATCGGGTGAGCCGAACAAGAGCAAGGTAGGATCCGTCACGACTTTACAGCTGCAGGAGATCGCCAGGCAGAAGATGGTGGATCTCAATGCCGCGAACCTGGACGCCGCGGTGAAGATCATCGCGGGGACCGCGCGCAGCATGGGGCTGGAGGTCAACGACTGAGCACTCCTGATCGTTTTTACCCCCGTTGGACCGGTGTGGCGGATCACGCGGGAGGGGGCGGGAACGGAAACGGATGTGAGAAGGAGTTTGGTGTATGGTGCGGAAAACGAAACAGCGGACCGCGGCCGAGGAACAGGTCGAGGAACGCGAATACCTGCTGGAGGAAGCGATTTCGCTGCTCCAGAAGCTGAGCTATGTGAAGTTCGACGAGACGGTCGAACTGGCCATGCGGCTCGGCGTCAACCCCCGCCACGCCGACCAGATGGTCCGCGGCACGGTGATGCTGCCCCACGGCACCGGCAAGACGGTGCGGGTGGTGGTCATCGCCCAGGGCGACAAGGTGACCGAGGCCGAAGATGCCGGCGCTGACTTTGTTGGGGGCGAAGACCTGGTGCAAAAGATTCAGAAAGGTTGGCTCGATTTCGACGCGGTGATCGCCGCCCCCGACATGATGAAACACGTCGGCAAACTGGGCAAGATCCTCGGGCCGCGGAAAATGATGCCCAACCCCAAGACCGGTACGGTTACCCCCGACGTGGGCCCCGCGGTCACTGCGACCAAGGGCGGCAAGATCGAGTACCGCGTGGACAAGACCGCGATCATCCACTGCCCGGTGGGCAAGATCTCCTTCGAGGCTGAGAAGCTGCATGAAAACCTCAGCACGGTGATCAATGCCGTGGTGAAGGCCAAGCCGGCTTCAGCCAAGGGGAAATACATCATCAGGGTCCACGTCTCCTCTACGATGGGGCCGGGCCTGAGTATTTCCTCGGCCTCGTGGGACAAGAAGTGACGGAGGCCCCTGGAAATGAAAAGTAAGGATGAAAAGAGAAAGCTGGTCGAAGAGTTGAAGGACGAACTGGCCTGGGCCAAAAACGCCTACCTCTTCGACTTCCGCGGTGTCCAGGTCGGCCCGGTGAACACGCTTCGCCGGCAGATCGAGGCCAGCAACTGCCGCTACCGGGTGGAGAAGAACACCCTCATCGGCTACGCGGTTGAAGGCACCGGCATGGAAGAGCTGGGCAAGGAGCTCACCGGGATGACGGCCATTGCTTACTCCGGCGAGGATCCGGTGGAGTTGGCCAAGGTGCTTACCGCCTTTGCCAAGGAGCATCCCACCTTCACCTTCAAGGCCGGAATGGTGCAGGGACGGGTCATCACCGGCGACCAGCTCAAGGAGATCGCCTCCATGCCTGGCCGGGAGGAGTTGCTGACCAAGCTGGTCTACCTGCTCCAGTCGCCGATCCGGGGCCTGGTCACCGTGCTTTCCGGCACATCGAGGAAGCTGGTGACGGTGCTGAGCCAGATTGCGGAACAGAAGGAACAATAGATCGACCGCGGAGATCCGCGGCGAAAGCTATAGCGGCGAGCAACCGCCAACCAGTACTAAAAGATTCGATTCGTGGCGTGCCACAGAACGTGCAGAGGGAGATCGACAAATGGCTGAAATCACCAAGGAAGACGTGATCAAATTCATCGAAGAGATGAACGTGCTCGAGCTCAACGACCTGGTCAAGGAGCTTGAGGAAAAATTCGGGGTCAGCGCCGCCATGGCCGCTCCGGTGACGATGGTTGCCGGCGCCGCTGGCGGCGAAGCTGACGCGGCCGAGGAGCAGATCGAGTTCGACGTGATCCTCACCGCCATCGGTCCGAAAAAGATCAACGTGATCAAGGTGGTCCGCGAGGTCACCAGTCTCGGCCTGAAGGAAGCCAAGGAAGTGGTGGACAGTGCGCCCAAGGCGGTCAAGGAAGCCATTACCAAGGATGAGGCCGAGAAGGTCAAGGGCAAGCTGGAAGAAGTAGGGGCCACCGTCGAAATCAAGTAACCGGTGGTCAGTATCGATCTGGCTGTCGCCGCTTGGCCGTCCGTCGGCGAGTTGAACGCGTCGCCGGGGAGAGGGGGCCCCAGGTCCCTCGAACCGATTACAGTCAGACCGTGCCCTGCCGGCAGGCACTGGACGCCCGGGACCGTCCCGGGCGATTCCGCCGTCCTGCCGTGGTGGCCTGGCGCGGTGGACTAATTCTTGATCAGGAGACCAGGAGTGCACATGATGCCGAACTCGCCCTCAATGTCAGGGGAAGACTCCCGGATCGATTTTTCCAAGATTTCAACCTCCATCCCGATCCCCAATCTGATCGACGTCCAGAAACGGTCGTACGACAAGTTTCTGCAGCTGAACCTGCTCACCTCCGAGCGGGAGGATTTCGGGTTGAAGGCCGTCTTCAATTCCGTTTTCCCGATCACCAATTTCAAGGGGACCTGTTCGCTGGAGTTCGTCGACTACTCCATCGGCACCTGGCAGTGCCGCTGCGGGAAGCTGGACGGTCTGGAAAATCTGCGCAGTACCTGCGCCGGCTGCGGCGCCCGGATCATCCACGATGACCCACTGGATGATGCGGTGATCTGCCAGGAGTGCGGGGCTCTGAACAAGAGCCAGGTGCAGCTCTGCGACAACTGCGGAGACCCGGTGTCGCTGCAGTTGAAATACGACGTGCAGGAGTGCCAGGAGCGGGGGATGACCTACTCGGTTCATCTCAAGGTCCGGGTGCGGCTGGTGGTCTGGGACCGTGATCCGGAGACCAACGTCCGCTCGATCCGCGACATCAAGGAGCAGGAAGTCTACTTCGGTGACATCCCGCTGATGACCGACAGCGGAACCTTCATCATCAACGGCACCGAACGGGTCATCGTCAGCCAGTTGCACCGTTCTCCCGGTGTCTTCTTCCACGCCGATCCGCGTAAGTCCACCTTTTCGGCCCAGATCATCCCCTACCGGGGCAGCTGGGTGGAGTTCGAATTCGACGCCAAGAAACTGCTCTATGTCCGTATCGACCGCAAGCGGAAGTTCCTGGCCACTGTGTTCCTCAAGGCCCTGGGGCTGCGCAACAACGAGGACATCATCCGTTCCTTCTTCCCGGTGCAGCAGGTGGATGTGGGTGAGGACGGCGAGATGTCGCTGGTGCTCAACGAGGGCCTGGTGGGTCGCCGCTTCGGCAGCGACATCAAGATTCCCGGATCGCGCAAGAGCGAGCCGCTGGTGGCCGCCGGCAAGCGGTTCTCCAACGCGGCCTGGAGCCAGCTGAAGAAAACGGGCAAGGAGGCCCGTATCCCGGTGACCCTCGAGGATCTCGGCGGCGGCTGTCTGGTGCGCGACGTGATCAACCTCGAAACCGGGGAGGTGGACGCCGAACCGAACGTCGCCCTCGACGAGGGGATGCTGGAGAAGGTCCTGGCCAGCGGGATGAAGGAGTTCGACCTCTATTTCCCCGAAAGCTCGGATCTCGGCGAGACCCTCACCACCACCATGCTCAAGGATACGGTGGCCGGCAGTGAGGACGCCCTGCTGGAGATCTACCGCCGGCTGCGCCCCGGCGACCCGCCCACGGTGGATAGTTCCAAGGCCCTGTTCGAGGGCATGTTCTACAACGCCCAGCGCTACGATTTTTCCCGGGTGGGCCGGCTGAAGTTCAACACCAAGCTGGGCAAACCGGCGGAATCGGATCTCGAACGGCGCGTGCTCTCTCCCGAGGACGTCTACGACGTGGTGCGCTACCTGCTCAAGCTGAAGAAGAATATCGGCTACGCCGACGACATCGATCACCTGGGCAACCGCCGGGTCCGCTCGGTGGGCGAGCTGCTGGAAAACCAGTTCCGCATCGGGCTGGTGCGTATGGAGCGGGCGATCAAGGAGAAGATGAGCGTCTTCCAGGAAATGACCTCGGCGATGCCCTTCGACCTGATCAACGCCAAACCGGTGATCGCCGCGATCCGCGAGTTCTTCGGTTCGAGCCAGCTCTCGCAGTTCATGGACCAGACCAACCCGCTCTCCGAAATCACCCACAAGCGGCGGCTCTCCGCCCTCGGGCCGGGCGGGTTGAGCCGTGAGCGGGCCGGGTTCGAGGTCCGCGATGTGCACACCACGCACTACGGCCGGATCTGCCCCATCGAGACCCCGGAGGGGCCGAACATCGGTCTGATCTCCTCGCTGAGCACCTTCGCCCGGATCAATGAGTATGGTTTTATCGAGAGCCCCTACAGCAAGGTGGAAAACGGCCGGGTGGTGGACTACGTCAAGGTCTACAACCCCGGCGACACCAAGTACAAGCTGGGGGACCAGGTGACCGTCGAAGCCTTCACCCGCGCCAACAACGACATGCGGAAGAAGAAGATGAAGCAGGCCCAGGCGTACCCCTTCCCCTTCTATCTCTCGGCCTGGGAGGAAGACCGCTACACCATCGCCCAGGCCAACGCGCCGCTGGACAGCCGCGGCCGCTTTATCAACGACCGGGTCAACGCCCGCCGGCGCGGCGATTCCCGGCTGGTGCCCAAGGAAGAGATCGATTTCATCGATGTCTCGCCCAAGCAGCTGGTCAGCGTGGCCGCCGCCCTGATCCCCTTCCTCGAGCACGATGACGCCAACCGCGCCCTGATGGGCTCCAACATGCAGCGCCAGGCCGTGCCCCTGCTCAAGGCCGAGGCTCCGGTGGTGGGCACCGGCATGGAAGGCCGGGCCGCCCGGGACTCCGGAGCGGTGGTGATCAGCCGCCGGGCCGGGGTGGTGGACCGGGTGGACGCCTCGCGGATCATTATCAAGGTCGAGCGCAAGCTGCCCAACGGCGAGAAGGAATACACCGCCGAGGTCTACGACCTGACCAAGTTCCACCGCTCGAACCAGAACACCTGCATCAACCAGAAGCCCATCGTCGAAAAGGGGCAGAAGGTGGAGCAGGGCCAGATCATCGCCGACGGGCCGTGTACCGACAACGGCGAGCTGGCCCTGGGCCGCAACGTGCTGGTGGCCTTCATGCCCTGGCGCGGCTACAACTTTGAAGACGCGATGCTGGTCAGCGAACGGCTGGTCCGTGACGACTACTACACCTCGATCCACATCGAGGAGTTCGAGGTGGAGGCCCGCGATACCAAGATGGGCCCCGAGGAGATCACCCGGGACATCCCCAACGTCTCCGAGGACGCCATGCGCGAACTGGACGACTCGGGCATCATCCGTATCGGGGCCTACGTCAAGCCGGGCGACATCCTGGTGGGCAAGGTGACCCCCAAGGGCGAAACCCAGCTCACCCCGGAGGAGAAGCTGCTGCGGGCCATCTTCGGCGAGAAGGCCGGCGACGTGCGCGACGCCTCACTGGCCACCCCGCCGGGTATCGAGGGCATCGTGGTGGACGTCAAAGTCTTCGCCCGCAAGGGTGCGGACAAGGACAGCCGGACCGTGGAGATCGAGTTCCAGGAAACGGAAAAGATGGAGCGCAACCTCAACGACCGGATCCGGATCATCCGCGAGGAGTGGAAGAACCGGGCGATCAACCTGCTGCGGGGCAAGACCCTGTCGCAGAAGATCGTCGATGCCGGGACCGACGAGGTGCTCATCGCCGCCGGGGCCAAACTGCAGGAGAAGAACCTGAAAAAGATCAGCTTCTCCATGTTCCAGGAGATCCGGCTCAAGGGCCGCAGCGACAAGATTGAGGCCGAGCTGGCCGAGATGGAGGCCTCCTCCCAGCGCCAGGTGGATATCCTGAAGAAGCTCTACACCGAGAAGGTGGAGCGGATGAAGAAGGGCGACGAGTTGCCGCCGGGCGTGATCAAGATGGTCAAGGTTTACGTGGCGATGAAGCGCAAGCTCTCGGTGGGTGACAAGATGGCCGGCCGCCACGGCAACAAGGGCGTGATCTCCCGGGTGGTCCCGGAAGAGGACATGCCCTACCTGCCCGACGGAACGCCGGTGGATCTGGTGCTCAACCCCCTCGGTGTCCCCTCGCGGATGAACGTGGGCCAGATCCTGGAGACCCACCTGGGCTGGGCGGCCCGCGCCCTCGGTATTACGGTGGCCACACCGGTTTTCGACGGGGCCAAGGAAGTCGAGATCAAGGAATTGCTGACCAAGGCTGGATTGCCGACCAACGGCAAGTCGGAGGTCTTCGACGGGATGAGCGGCGAAGCGTTCGAGCAGCAGGTGACCGTGGGCTATATCTACATCATGAAGCTCTCCCACCTGGTGGATGACAAAATCCATGCCCGGTCCATCGGGCCCTACTCGCTGATCACCCAGCAACCCCTGGGCGGCAAGGCCCAGTTCGGAGGTCAGCGTTTCGGCGAGATGGAGGTCTGGGCCCTCGAGGCGTATGGCGCCGCGAACATCCTCCAGGAGCTGTTGACCTCCAAGTCGGATGACGTCTACGGACGGACCAAGATATATGAGGCGCTGGTCAAGGGCGAGGTCCCCGCGGATCCGGGGCTGCCCGAGTCCTTCAACGTTCTGATCAGGGAGCTGCAGAGCCTCTGCCTGGACGTGGAGCTGAAAAAGCGGGGCGACCGTAAAGTGCAGATTTGACGCGGGCCTAAACCGCGTTCATGCCGGCCGCTGCGGCGGACGGCCCTTTTCAGGGATCCGAAGGGAGGATTATCGTGGAGAGAGCCTTTGGCGAGGTTTCCAGACAGGGCACGATAAACGATTTTGAGAGCATCCGGATAAAACTGGCATCGCCGGAGACCATTCGTTCGTGGTCCCACGGTGAGGTGACCAAGCCGGAAACCATCAATTACCGGACTTTCAAGCCCGAGCGCGACGGCTTGTTCTGTGCCAAGATCTTCGGCCCGATCACCGACTGGGAGTGTCTCTGCGGCAAGTACAAGCGGATGAAACACCGTGGCGTGGTCTGCAACAAGTGCGGTGTGGAGGTGACCCAGTCCAAGGTGCGCCGCGAGCGGATGGGCCACATCGAGCTGGCCTCTCCAGTGTCCCACGTCTGGTTTTTCAAGGGCCTGCCCAGCCGCATCGGCCATCTGCTGGACATCTCCCTCCGCGAACTGGAGCGCATCCTCTACTTCGACGCCTACGTGGTGATCGAGCCCGGTGATACGCCGCTGAAGGAGCAGGAGCTGCTCACCGAGGAGAAATACCGTGCGCTGCGGGCGGAATACGGCCAGAAGTTCGTGGCCAAGATGGGTGCCGAGGCGATCAAGGAACTGCTGCGCCGTGTGGAGCCGGAGGAGCTGTCCGAAGAACTGCGCGAAGATATGAAGACCGCCACTTCGGTGCAGAAGCGGATGAAGCTCTCCAAGCGGCTCAAGGTGCTCACCGCCTTCGTCAAGTCGGGCAACCAGCCGGAATGGATGATCCTCGACGTGATCCCGGTGATCCCCCCCGAACTGCGGCCGCTGGTTCCCCTGGACGGCGGGCGTTTCGCCACCTCGGACCTCAACGACCTCTACCGCCGGGTGATCAACCGCAACAACCGGCTGAAGAAACTGATGGAGCTCAAGGCCCCCGACGTGATCATCCGCAACGAGAAGCGGATGCTCCAGGAGGCGGTTGACGCGTTGTTCGACAACGGCCGCCGGGGCCGCATCCTTCGCGGCGCCAACTACCGCCCGCTGAAGTCGCTCAGCGACACCCTCAAGGGCAAGCAGGGCCGCTTCCGCCAGAACCTGTTGGGCAAGCGCGTCGATTACTCCGGCCGTTCGGTGATCGTTGTCGGCCCGGACCTCAAGCTGCATCAGTGCGGGCTGCCGAAAAAGATGGCCCTCGAGCTGTTCAAACCCTTCATCTACAACCGCCTGGAAGCGGAAGGCCACGTGGCCACGATCAAGGCGGCCAAGGAGATGGTGGAGCAGCAGCGCGAGGAGGTCTGGGACATCCTCGAAGAGGTGATCCAGGACCACCCGGTGCTGCTCAACCGTGCGCCCACCCTGCACCGCCTGGGTATCCAGGCCTTCCAACCGGTGCTGGTGGAAGGCAAGGCGATCAAGATCCACCCGCTGGTCTGCACCGCGTTCAACGCCGATTTCGACGGCGATCAGATGGCGGTGCACGTGCCGCTGTCGCACAAGGCGCAGATCGAGGCCCGGGTGCTGATGCTCTCCACCGAGAACATCCTCTCCCCGGCCCACGGCCTGCCGCTGGCCGTGCCCAGCCAGGATATCGTGCTCGGTTGCTACTACATGCTGCTGGCCAAACCGGGAGCGAAAGGCGAGGGGCGGCTTTTCGGCCACATGGACGAAGTGATCCTGGCCCTCGAGGCGGGGGAGGTGGAGACGCTGAGCCCCATCCGGCTGCGCTTCAGCGGCCGCCTGCTGGACCTGGGCAAGATGTATGACGACCAGGACGTGCTGCACGCCGAGATCCACGAGGTGGAGAACCAGATCCTCGAGACCACTGTGGGCCGCGTGGTGTTCAACAGCCACCTGATCGAAGAGATCCCCTTCATCAACGGGGTGCTGAAGAAGAAGGGCCTGACCCAGCTGGTCAACTTCTGCGTGCTGCGCCACGGCAAGGAACGCTCGGTGGAGCTGCTGGACCGGCTGAAGAACCTCGGCTTCCTTTACGCCACCAAGGCCGGTATCTCCATCGGCATCGACGACATGCTGATCCCCGAATCCAAGGGGGCGCTGGTGGACGGCGCCCGCCAGGAAGTGATCGAGGTGGAGACCCAGTACAAGGAAGGTGCGATCACCAACCGTGAGCGCTACAACAAGGTGGTTAGCATCTGGTCCAAGGTCACCGAGGACATCTCCCAGGAGATGTATCAGGCGATGCAGAACTACGATGTGACGGAGCTGAACGAGTTCAACCCCATCTTCGTCATGGCCGATTCCGGCGCCCGGGGCTCGCGGCAGCAGATCCGCCAGCTGGCCGGTATGCGCGGCCTGATGGCCAAGCCTTCCGGTGAGATCATTGAGACACCCATTGAGGCCAACTTCCGTGAAGGTCTCAACGTGCTGCAGTACTTCATCTCGACCCACGGCGCCCGCAAGGGTCTGGCCGACACCGCGCTGAAGACCGCCGACTCGGGCTACCTCACCAGGCGGCTGGTGGACGTGGCCCAGGACGTGATCATTTCCCTCGACGACTGTCAGACCCTGGACGGCATCTTCGTTTCCTCCATCGTGGAAGGCGGCGAGGTGATCGAGCCGCTGCGCGACCGCATCCTCGGCCGGGTGGCCCTGGACGACATCCGCGACCCGTTCTCCAACGAACTGATCGTCAGTTCCAACGAGGAGATCACCGAGGACATCGCCAGCAAGATCCAGGAGTCGGGGCTGGAAAAGGTCAAGATCCGCTCGGTGCTCACCTGTGAGTGCCGTCGCGGGGTGTGCGCCAAGTGCTACGGCCGCAACCTGGCCACCGGCAAGATGGTGGAGCTGGGCGAGGCGGTGGGTGTCATCGCTGCCCAGTCCATCGGCGAGCCGGGAACTCAGCTGACCATGCGGACCTTCCACATCGGCGGCACGGCGAGGGTGGCCGAGAGCTCGACCCACGAGGCGAACAGCGGCGGCGTGGTGAAATACGTCGGCTTCAACTGGGTGCCCGGCGCCGGCGGTGACATCGTGGTCACCAGCCGCCGCGGCCACATCCGGATCATCGACGAGCTGGGCCGCGAGCGCGAGCGCCACAACGTGGTCTACGGCGCCAAGCTGAAGGTCAAGGACGGCCAGAAGGTCAAGCGCGGCCAGCACCTGGTGATCTGGGATCCTTACGCCCTGATCATCCTCACCGAGGTTGGCGGCAGCATCGACTTCAAGGACGTTCGCCTCGGCGAGACGGTGAAGGAGGAGGTGGACGAAGTCACCGGCATGTCCCAGCCGGTGATCATCGACAGCCCCGACGAGAAGCGGCAACCCACGGTGGTGATCCGCGACGCCAAGAACAAGATCCAGCGGCGTTACCTGCTGCCCTCCGGAGCCCACCTCATCGTGACCAAGGGTCAGGAGGTGCACTCCGGTGACATCCTGGCCAAGATTCCGCGGGAGACCACCAAGACCAAGGACATCACCGGCGGCCTGCCCCGGGTGGTGGAACTGTTCGAGGCCCGGCGGCCCAAGGAGCCGGCGGTGATCACCGAGATCGACGGCGCGATTTCCTTCGGGCCGGTGGAGAAGGGGATGCGGCTGATTTCCGTGACCAGCGACACCGGCGAGGAACGGCAGTACAAGATTCCCCGGGGCATTCACATCAACGTCCAGGAAGACGAGCGAGTCACCGCCGGCGATCCGCTGATCGACGGCCCGCGCAACCCCCACGACATCCTCACCGTCCAGGGGGAGCGGGCGCTGCAGAACTACCTGGTCAACGAAATCCAGGAGGTCTACCGCCTGCAGGGTGTGACGATCAACGACAAGCACATCGAGGTGATATCCCGCCAGATGATGCGCTGGGTCAAGGTCGAGGAAGTTGGGGACACCGAGTTCCTGGTGGACCAGCAGGTGGACAAGTTCCGCTTCCAGGAAGTGAACCACCGGGCCCGCGACGATGGCAAGGCTCTGGCCACCGGGCGGCCCCTGCTGCTGGGGATCACCAAGGCTTCGCTCTTCTCCGACAGTTTCATCTCCGCGGCGTCGTTCCAGGAGACCACCCGGGTGCTCACCGAGGCGAGCATCGAGGGCAAGACCGACTATCTCCGCGGGCTGAAAGAGAACGTGATCATGGGCCGGCTCATTCCGGCGGGCACCGGACTGCCCCGCTACAGCAACTTCTCCATTCCCGAAGACCGGCCGGTATATGAAGAACCGGTTGAGGATACCGCCCTCACCGGGCCGGGATTGGAAGGGATTGAGGGGCTGGCCGGCGCGACCAATTTGCAGGGCGCCAAGGCCAAAAAGGCCGAGAAGAAACCGGAAGAGGAGGCTGTGGAGTAGCGCACGGGGTCGATTCCCGGCCGCCGGCGGTGGTTGGCCTGGTGCGACGGCGCGGAACGTAAAGAAAATCCGTATTTTACGAGTTTTCCCGTCCTTACGGATTTGCTTGACTTCCCGCTAATCCTCTGCTAGAATCCGCAGGTTTTTTTCTATAAATGAACTGGAGAGGCCAGGTCGCTTTTGGCTTGGCTGAAATGCTTGACTCCAGAGGAAGAATGTAACGATGCCGACTATTCATCAACTTGTTCGAAAAGGCAGGAAGAAGAAATCTTCCAAGACGGACAGTCCGGCCCTGCAGGGGTCGCCGCAGAAACGTGGTGTCTGTGTCCGGGTGTATACTTCGACTCCCAAGAAGCCGAACTCGGCCCTCCGCAAGGTGGCCCGGGTGAGGTTGACCAACAGGATCGAGGTCACTACTTATATCCCGGGCATCGGACATACCCTCCAGGAACACTCCATCGTCCTCATCCGGGGCGGCCGAGTGAAAGATCTTCCCGGTGTGCGCTACCACGTGATCCGCGGTACCCTCGACTCGGTCGGCGTGGCCGACCGGCGGCAGAGCCGGTCGAAGTACGGGGCTAAACGGCCCAAGTCCTGATTTTCCTCCTTTACAACACAGGTTGCTATCGGACAAGGGAATAGGTGCCGGCAGCCATGGTGCTGTCGTTGACGCCGGCGGGGAAACGAACCGCCGGCGGTTCCCGGGTGGCGGGGAACTCGAGTTTTTCATTGGGGAGTGTGTAGCCGATGCCCAGAAGACGGGAAGTGCCGAAACGAGAGATCATACCTGATCCTCTCTACCAGAGCACGCTGGTGACCAAGTTCATCAACTGCATCATGCGTGACGGGAAAAAGAGCGTGGCCCAGAGGATTTTCTACGGCGCGCTCGACATCATCCGGGAGCGGACCAAGGATGATCCGCTGAAGGTCTTCAAGAAGGCGGTGGAGAACATCAAGCCGACCCTTGAGGTGAAGTCCCGCCGGGTGGGTGGTTCCACCTACCAGGTGCCCATCGAGGTGCGGCCGGCCAGGCGGCTCTCGCTGGCCCTGCGCTGGCTGATCAGCTTCGCCGCGGCCCGCCCGGAGAAGACGATGCAGGAACGGATGGCCGGCGAATTCCTCGACGCGGCGAACAACCGCGGCGCGGCGGTCAAGAAGAAAGAAGACACGCACCGGATGGCCGAGGCCAACAAGGCCTTTGCCCACTACCGCTGGTAGGACCCCGGTGGTTTTTAACTGAGCTGAGTCCGTCTGGGAAAGGCGACAGGGAGGCCCGGGACATCGTTGCCCGGGAATTAGACAGTGGCGAGAAAAGTCCCTCTGGAAAAAAACCGTAACATCGGTATCATGGCGCATATCGATGCCGGTAAGACAACCACTACGGAACGGATTCTGTTCTACACCGGCAGAACCCACCGCCTGGGAGAGGTCCACGACGGTACCGCCACCATGGACTGGATGGACCAGGAACAGGAACGTGGGATCACCATCACTTCCGCCGCCACCACCTGCAGTTGGAAAGAGCACCGCATTAACATCATCGACACCCCGGGCCACGTCGATTTCACCGCCGAGGTTGAACGCAGCCTGCGGGTTCTCGACGGAGCCATCGTGGTTTTCTGCGCCGTTGGCGGCGTGGAGCCCCAGTCCGAGACGGTCTGGCGCCAGGCCGACAACTACCAGGTGCCCCGCCTGGCCTTCGTCAACAAGATGGACCGTCAGGGAGCCGATTTCCACGGCTGTCTCCAGCAGATGCGCGACCGCCTGCACGCCAACCCGCTGCCGATCCAGATCCCCTGGGGTGCCGAGGACAAGTTCCAGGGCGTCATCGACCTGATCCGGATGAAAGCCGTGGTCTGGGAGATGGAGAGCCAGGGGATGAACTACAAGCTGATTGACGTCCCCGAGGAGATGCAGGAAGAGGCCGACGCGGCCCGGCTGGCCATGGTGGAGCAGATCTGTGACCACGATGACGGCCTGATGGAGGATTACCTCCAGGGCCGGGAGCTGAGCGAGGAGCGGCTGGTGGCTGCGGTACGCACCTCCGTGATCAACCTCGAGGTGATCGCCACCTTCTGCGGCTCGGCCTTCCACAACAAGGGCATCCAGCGGCTGCTGGACGGGGTGATCGATTTTCTCCCCTCGCCGCTGGACGTTCCGCCGATGAGCGGTATTAACCCCGACACGGAAGAGGCGGAAATCCGCCCGGTCGATGACGACGCCCCGCTGTCCGGGCTGGTCTTCAAGATCATGACCGACCCCTTTGTCGGCCAGCTGGCCTTCATCCGGCTTTACTCGGGCTTCCTGGCCACCGGCACCAAGGTCTTTCTGCCCAGCCTCAACCGCAGCGAGCGGATCGGCCGGTTGCTGAAGATCCATGCCAGCAAGCGGGAAGAGGTGGACGAGGTCTATGCCGGCGATATCGCCGCGGTGGTGGGGTTGAAGACGGTGGGCACCGGAGAGACTATCTGCGACCCCAAGCAGCCGATCGTGCTGGAGACCATGGATTTCCCCGACCCGGTGCTTTCGGTGGCCATCGAGCCCAAGACCAAGGCCGATGAAGAGAAACTGGGCCTAGTGCTGAGCAAGCTGGTCCAGGAAGACCCCACTTTCCGGGTTAAACAGGACAGCGAAACCGGACAGACAATCATCTCCGGCATGGGCGAGCTGCACCTCGACGTGCTGGTTCAGCGCATCGTGCGGGACTTCAAGATCGAGGCCGGGGTGGGCCGCCCGCAGGTTGCCTACCGCGAGACAATCACCAAGGTCTGCGAAGGTGAGATGCGGTTCGTTCGCCAGACCGGCGGCCGCGGCCAATTCGCCCACGTCAAGCTGACCCTTGAGCCCGGGGTAAAAGCGGAGGGTTTCCAGTTCGAGAGCAAGATCCGCGGCGGGGCGATCCCCCGGGAATACATCCCGGCCGTTGAAAAGGGCGTCAAGGAATCGCTGGAGCGCGGGTTTCTCGCCGGCTACCAGATGGTCGACGTCAAGGCCGTACTGCTGGACGGTTCGTTCCACGAGGTCGACTCCTCGGAAATGGCGTTCAAGATCGCCGGCTCCATGGCTGCCCGTGACGCCGTGAGCCACGGTGAGGCGGTGCTGCTCGAGCCGCAGATGAAAGTGGAGGTAACCGTCCCCGAAACATACATGGGGGACGTGATGGGTGACCTGAACAGCCGCCGGGGCCGGATCGAGAGTCTCGGAACCAAGCGCAACCTGCAGGTCATCTCAGCGGTTGTGCCGCTGGCTGAAATGTTTGGCTACGCCACCGACCTGCGGTCGATGACCCAGGGTCGGGCAGATTACACGATGGAGTTCAAGCAGTACGGAGAGGTTCCCAATAAGGTCAGGGACGACATTCTCGCCAAGACTGTGGGCTGATTTCAATTTAATTATCGTCACCGGCACGGATGGCGGAAATCGGGATGGGAAAAGGAGACCTCCGATGGCCAAGGAGAAGTTTGAAAGGACCAAACCCCACGTGAACGTGGGGACGATCGGCCACGTTGACCACGGCAAAACGACGTTGACGGCGGCGATCACGCTGCACCTGTCGGCCAAGAGCGACAAGGTCGACTTCCGCTCGTTCGACTCGATCGACAACGCGCCGGAAGAGCGTGAGCGCGGAATCACCATCGCCACGGCGCACGTGGAATACGAGACGGAGAACCGCCACTACGCCCACGTTGACTGTCCGGGTCACGCCGACTACGTGAAGAACATGATCACCGGCGCGGCGCAGATGGACGGGGCGATCCTGGTGGTCTCGGCGGCTGACGGCCCGATGCCGCAGACGCGCGAGCATATCCTGCTGGCTCGTCAGGTTGGCGTGCCCTACATGGTCGTGTTCATGAACAAAGTGGACATGGTCGACGACGAGGAGCTGCTGGACCTGGTGGAGCTGGAAGTCCGCGAGCTGATGACCCAGTATGAGTTCCCCGGGGACGACATCCCGGTGGTGCGGGGCAGCGCGCTGAAGGCGCTGAACGCCGAGCCGGGCCACGAGGACGCACAGTGCGTGTTCGACCTGCTGGAGCAGGTTGACTCGTATATTCCGGATCCGGAGCGCGACGTGGACAAGCCGTTCCTGCTGCCGGTGGAGGACATCTTCACCATCTCGGGCCGGGGCACGGTGGCCACGGGCCGGGTGGAGCGCGGCCAGATCAAGGTCGGCGAGGAGATCGAGATCGTCGGGATCCGCGAGACGCGCAAGCGTGTGGTGACCGGCGTGGAGATGTTCAAGAAGCTGCTGGACCGGGGCGAGGCCGGAGACAACGTGGGCCTGCTGCTGCGCGGGACGGAGCGCAAGGAGATCGAGCGGGGGATGGTGCTGGCCAAGCCGGGCACGATCACGCCGCACACGAAGTTCCTGGGCGAGGCCTACATCCTGTCCAAGGAAGAGGGCGGCCGTCACACGCCGTTCTTCAGCGGCTACCGGCCGCAGTTCTACTTCCGGACGACGGATGTGACCGGTGTGGCGACGCTGCCCGAGGGCACGGAGATGGTGATGCCCGGCGACAATGTAAGCCTGAGCATGGAGCTGATCACGCCGATCGCCATGGAGAAGGGGATGCGTTACGCCATCCGCGAAGGCGGCCGCACCGTGGGCGCCGGAACGGTCACCGAGATCATTGAATAGCTGAGAGAGCATAGCTGTGACGGCCGCCTGCGGGCCGGAGGATTGGAAGGCGATGAACGAACGGATCCGAATCAGACTCAAGGCCTACGACTACCGGGTGCTGGACCGCTCCACCAGTGAGATCGTCGAGACCGCCAGGCGCACCGGCGCCCGGGTGGCCGGACCGATCCCGCTGCCCACCAGCATCAACCGTTACTGCGTGCTCCGCTCGCCCCACGTGGACAAAAAGTCCCGGGAACAGTTCGAGATCCGCACGCACAAGCGGCTGATGGATCTGCTGGAGCCGACGCCGGACACGGTGGAAGCCTTGATGAAACTCGATCTCCCGGCCGGTGTGGACGTGGAGATCAAGGCGCTGAAGTAGCCTGCGGGCGGCTGCTGGCGCATTTCCCGGTAACAGTACCGGCGGAGCCCCCGTCAACAGGCGCGGGGGCCGGTATGATGTCCGGCTGGAGTTGAAGGCAGGAAGGGGAAGATGATCAGCGGAATCATCGGAAAAAAGATCGGGATGACCCAGCTCTTTGACGAGAGCGGTGTGGTCACCCCGGCCACGGTGCTCGAAGTGGGCCCCTGTGTGGTGCTGCAGAAGCGCACCATGGAGAAGGATGGCTACCGTGCCGTCCAGCTGGGCCTGGTGGAGCACCTCAACTGGAAGAAGATCAACAAGCCCCTCGAAGGCCACATCAAGCGGGCATCGGCCGAGGCCGACCCCGAGGGCAAAGCCTCCTTGCCGCCGATGAAGTTCCTGCGGGAGTTTCCGGAGAACGAGGACGGGGACGAGGTGGCGGTTGGTGACCAGGTGCTGGTGAACATCTTCAAGGAAGAGGATTACGTCACCATCATCGGCAAGAGCAAGGGTGCCGGGTTCGCCGGCGTTATCAAGCGTCACGGTTTTGGCGGAGGTAAGGCGACCCACGGGTCGATGTTCCATCGGGCGCCCGGCTCAATCGGTTGCTCCGCTTATCCCGCCCGGGTCTTCAAGGGGCGGCGAATGCCCGGACAGTTGGGTGCCAAGCGGATCACCGTTAAGAATCTAAAAGTGGTGAAGGTTGACGAGGAGAAGAACCTACTCGTAGTGAAGGGTGCTGTGCCGGGTGCAAAGGGCGGTTACCTGCTGATCAGCAAATCGGTTGGCAAGTGACAATGACCTCCGGTTCACGCTCTCGCGGGGAGGGGAGTAAGGCAATGCCGAATGTCGAAGTAAAAAACCTGAAGAACGAGGTGGTGGAGCAGATCGCTCTGCCTGATACGGTCTTTGGCGCGGAAGTGAACGAACACGCACTCTTTGCTGCGGTTCGCCACTACCTGGCCTGCGGCCGTGGCGGGAACGCCTCGACCAAGAATCGTGTTGACGTTCGTGGCGGCGGCAAGAAGCCCTGGCGGCAGAAGGGCACGGGTCGGGCGCGGGCCGGAACCGTGCGCAGCCCGCTGTGGCGCGGCGGCGGCACGGTCCACGGTCCCAAGCCGCGGAGCTATTCCTACCGGCTGCCCAAAAAAGTACGCTGGCTGGCGATTCGTTCCGCGCTGTCGCAGAAACTGGCCGAAGACAAGATCACCGTGGTCGAGGACTTCGAGCTGCCAACCTTCAAGACCAAGGGCCTGGTGGATATCCTCCAGGGCCTGGGGGTGGACCGCAAGGCCCTGCTGGTTGAGACCGAAGGCAACCGCAACCTCGATCTGGCCTCGCGCAATATCCCGGGGGTCAAGCAGGTCCGTCCGCTGGCGGTAAACGTCTACGACGTGCTGAAGCACGATCGCCTGATTCTTTCCCGGCAGGCTGCAGCCGAAATTGGGGAGGTATACGGGCGATGAGATTATCGAGAGACGTTATTCGCCGGCCGGTAATCACGGAGAAGAGCACCATCATCAAGGACACCCAGGGCATCCTCTGTTTCGAGGTGGCTCCGGACGCGAACAAGATCGAAGTCAAGCTGGCAATCCAGGAGATCTTCGGTGTGCGGGTGGAATCGGTGAAGATAGCCAACATTCTGGGCAAGGTCAAACGGGTGGGACGGAACGTCGGCGCCCGGGCCAGCTGGAAGAAGGCTTACGTCAAACTGGCCGAAGGGGAGAAGACCATCGAGTATTTCGAAGGGGCTTGAACAGGGTTCGGCTTCCGAATGCCCTGACGGGCCGCGGGATACTCCCGGCGACTTGGAGAATTTAAGATGGCGATCAAGAAATACAAACCGACTTCTCCCGGCAGGCGGTTTCAGACGGTGTCCACCTTCGACGACATCACTGCTGCCAGGCCACAGAAGAGCCTGCTGGACAAGAAGGTGCGCAGCGGCGGCCGCAACAACTACGGCCGCATTGCCATGCGTCGCCGGGGCGGGGGGCACAAGAAGCGCTACCGCATCATCGATTTCCGGCGGAACAAATTCGACGTGCCGGCGAAGGTGGCGACCATCGAGTACGATCCCAACCGCTCGGCCAACATCGCGCTGCTCAACTACGCCGATGGCGAGAAGCGCTATATCTTGGCGCCGCTGGGCCTCAAGGTGGGCGACACCGTGCTGAGCAGCGAGCGGGCGGACATCACGGTGGGCAACACCCTACCGCTGCACGCCATCCCCCTGGGCACCCAGGTGCACAACATCGAGCTGCACATCGGCGGTGGCGGACAGATGGTCCGCGCGGCCGGTTGCTCGGCGCAGGTGATGGCCAAGGAAGGCACATACGCCCAGATCCGGATGCCCTCTGGCGAGGTGCGCGAGGTGCATATGAAGTGCATGGCCACCATCGGCCAGGTGGGCAACATCGATCAGGAAAAAGTCTCGCTGGGCAAGGCCGGGCGCAAGCGCTGGCAAGGCCGGCGGCCCAAGGTGCGCGGTGTGGCGATGAACCCGGTGGATCACCCCCACGGCGGCGGTGAGGGACGGACCTCCGGCGGCCGCCACCCGGTGACCCCCTGGGGCAAGCCGACCAAGGGTTACAAGACGCGGAAGAAGCGGAAAGATTCGAACAAATATATTGTCAAGCGGCGTAAGTGACGCCGGAGGAAAGGGAACCATGTCCAGGTCGCTAAAAAAAGGACCCTACGTGGAGGCCTCACTGGAAAAGGCTGTGGAGCGGATGAACGCCCGGTCCGAGCACCGGGTCATCAAGACCTACTCCAGGCGCTCCACCGTCACCCCCGATATGGTGGGCCACACCTTTGCGGTGCACAACGGCAAAAAGTTCATCCCGGTGTTTATCACCGAGAACATGGTGGGGCACAAGGTCGGAGAATTTTCTCCCACGCGGACCTTCCGCGGTCACATCGACCGCAAGTCGGACAGGGCCGCCAGGATGAGGAAGTAACGGAGACGTGCAGATGATTGCCAAGGCGTCGATGAGACACAGAAAAGGGGCGGCCCAGAAGGCGCGCCTGGTGGCCGACATGATTCGCGGGAAAAGGGTGGAGGAGGCGCTCTCCATCTTGCGGTTCTCCCGTAAATACGCGGCCCGGGACATTGCCAGGCTGCTCAATTCGGCAGTGGCCAACGCTGAGCAGAATCCCGAACTGCGCGACGTGGACAACCTGTACATCAGCCGGATCACCGTCGACGGGGGTCCGATGATGAAGCGGATCCAGCCGCGGGCCATGGGCCGCGCGTTCCGGATCCTCAAGCGCTCGAGCCACATCAACCTGCAGCTCGATGAGAAGCGGGAAGTCGACGCCTGACCGGGAGCGTCGAATCGAGGAGCAGCGGGTGTATCCCGCACGATTTCGAGAGAACGGAGGTGATACCTTGGGTCAGAAAGTTCATCCATTCGGGTTCCGGCTCGGATACAACAAAACCTGGCACTCGCGGTGGTACGCCAAGAAGGATTTCGGGGCCACACTGCTGGAGGATGTCCGCCTCCGCCGGGACCTGAAGAAGAAGTTGTACCACGCCGGCGTGAGCAACGTGGAGATCGAGAGGGCGGCGAACAAGCTGAAGATCAACATCCTCTCCGCCCGGCCCGGTATCATCATCGGCCGCAAGGGGACCGAGATCGATCGGCTGAAAGCCCAGATCAAGCGCGAGACGGGCAAGGATGTCTACATCAACATTCTCGAGATCACCCGTCCCGAGCTGGATGCCCAACTGGTCAGCGAGCATATCGCGCTGCAGCTGGAGAAGCGGATCGCCTTCCGCAAGGCGATGCGCAAGTCGGTGGAATCGGCCCTGCGCTTCGGCGCCAAGGGGATCAAGATCCGCTGTGCCGGCCGGCTGAACGGTGCGGAAATCGCCCGGGCCGAATGGTATCTTGAAGGCCAGCTGCCGCTGCACACGCTGCGGGCGGACATCGATTACGGGGCGGCCGAGTCCAAGACCACCTTCGGTCAGATCGGGGTCAAGGTCTGGATCTATCGTGGAGAGAAAATTCCCGGACAGCAGGCGGCGGCGCCCAAACGCCCGCCGCGGAAGTGAATCGGGGTTGTTATTCGGCGCCGCCCGCCGCTTGCCGGCGGCGGCCCTCATCGGATCGAGTTGAATCGTTATGTTGATACCAAAAAAGGTCAAGCACAGAAAAGTGCAGCGGGGCCGGCGCAAGGGCAAGGCCTGGCGCGGTTCGAGCATCGAGTTTGGGCAATACGGGCTCAAGGCGCTCGAGGCCGGCTGGCTCACCAACCGCCAGATCGAAGCGGCCCGTATCGCCATCACCCGCCACATGAAGCGTGGTGGAAAGCTCTGGATACGTGTTTTTCCCGACAAGCCCATCTCCAAGAAGCCTCTGGAGACCAGGATGGGCAAGGGCAAGGGGCCGCCAGAAGCGTGGGTCGCCGTGGTCCGGCCGGGGAAGGTTCTCTACGAGCTGGAAGGTGTTACGGCCGACGTGGCCAAGCGGGCCGTGGAGTTGGCCGGGGCCAAACTGCCGATCAAGGTCAGGTTCGTTTCACGGACCGATATGCCGTAGGTCGAGGAGGATCCGATGAAAGCGGACAAGCTCAGGGATTTGAGCCCGGACGAGCTGGCGGCCAAGGAGAAGGAGCTGCAGGAAGCAGTGTTCAAGCTCCGGTTCCAGCTGGCCACCGGGCAGATTGATGACCCTGTCAAAATAAGACACGTGCGGAAGGATCTGGCCCGGGTGAAGACCATTCGTCACGAAAGGGGGGTCAAGGTCAAGAATGGATAAGACAATCGAAAGAAAGCGGATTACCCAGACTGGCATCGTGGTCAGCCATGCAATGGACAAGACGGTGGTGGTGGAAGTTGAACGACGCAACCCACACCCCGTCTACAGTCGGATCGTCAGGCGGTCCAACAAGTTCATGTGCCACGATGAGCAGAACGTCTGCCAGACCGGCGACAAGGTTCGGATCATCGAGTCGCGGCCGCTGAGCAAGAAGAAGCGCTGGCGGGTGAAGGAGATCGTTGCCAAGGCCCGGTAGGGTTACCGGCCAGTGGAGACTCTCCTCCCTGCGGGGGTGCGGAGAGACGTGAGGATGCCATGATTCAGATGGGAACCATACTGAGGGTCGCCGACAACTCCGGGGCCAAGCGGATCGCCTGCATCAAGCTCAAGGGGAGTTCGGTGGGCCGGACCGGAACGCTCGGCGACGTGATCACGGCCAGTGTCAGGGAATCCGCCCCCAATGCGGCGGTTAAAAAGGGCACGGTGGTCAGGGCGGTGATCGTCCGCACGGCAAAGGAACACCGCCGGCGGGACGGGAGCTACATTCGCTTTGACGGCAACTCGGCGGTGCTGATCAACGATGCCGGCGAGCCGGTGGGCACCCGTGTTTTCGGCCCGGTGGGGCGGGAACTGCGGGAGAAGAAGTTCATGAAGATCATCTCCCTGGCCCCCGAGGTGCTCTAACGGAGTGAAGATAGATGGCTATTCAGAGATGCCACATTCGCAAGAACGACATGGTCAAGGTTATCTCCGGTAAGGACCGGGGGAAAACCGGCAAGGTGCTCAAGGTCCTGCCGGCCAAGAACCGGGTGGTGGTGGAGAATATCAACTTCATCAAAAGGCACACCAGGGCCAACCCCTCGAAGAACATCCAGGGAGGGGTCCTGGAAAAGGAACTGCCCATCGTCGCTTCCAACCTGATCGTGATCTGCCCCGAGTGCAGCGCGCCGACACGGGTCGGCCACCGGCACCTCGAGGACGGGAAAAGCGTGAGGGTCTGCAAGAAGTGCGACGGGGTGATTGACAAGTTGTGACCGGCGGGAGTCGACACCTCGGCCGCCTGCGGCCGTGATCGGCTCACCTCCCGGAGGACGCTATGGTACGATTGAAGGAAAAGTACAGGAGCGAGGTGGTCCAGAAACTCGAGAAGGAGTTCGAGTACGGAAACGTCAACGCCATTCCCCGGCTGATGAAAATCAACATCAACATGGGGGTGGGTGACGCGATCCAGAACGCCAAGGTTCTCGATACCGCCGGAGGCCAACTGGCGGCGATCACCGGGCAGAAGCCGGCAGTGCGCCGCGCCCGGAAATCCATCGCCGCCTTCAAGCTCCGCGAGGGGATGCCGGTGGGTTTGACCGTCACCCTGCGTGGAGACCGGATGTGGGAGTTTCTCGACCGGCTGATCGCCATCGCCCTGCCCCGCGTCCGTGATTTTCGCGGCGTGTCGGCCAAGGCCTTTGACGGCCGCGGGAATTACACCCTGGGGCTCAAGGACCAGCTGATCTTTCCGGAGATCAACTACGCCAAGGTGGAGCAGACCCGGGGGATGAACGTGACTATGGTGACCACCGCCAAAACAGACGAGGAAGCCCGGTGCCTGCTCAAGGAACTGGGCATGCCGTTCGCCGGATAGGGAGAAGCCACGTGGCAAGAAAAGCTCTGATCGCCAAATCGAAGAGACGGCCCCGGTTCATGGTGCGGCACCGCAATCGTTGTCAGATTTGCGGCCGCCCCCGTGCATACATGAGGAAATTCAAAATCTGCAGGCTCTGCTTCCGCAAGCTGGCCCTGCAGGGAGAAATTCCCGGGATCATCAAATCGAGTTGAGTCCGGCGGAGGGCCGTCGGGAAAACGACGTCCCACGGCAGGGCCGTGACGATTATTTTTCCAGGAGAGTTGTGATGACCATGACCGATCCCATTGCGGATTTCCTGACCAGGATCCGCAACGCCATCATGGCGGGCCACCAGAAGGTGGAGATGCCCATGTCCCGGATGAAGGAAGAACTGTCCGTCATCCTCAAGCAAGAGGGCTACGTCAACGGGTACGAGACCCTGAGCCCGGAAGAAGGGCACCCGTCGCTGAAGATCTTCCTCAAGTACGGGCCGGATGGCGAAAGAGTGGTCAACGGGCTGGAGCGGGTGAGCAAACCCGGTTGCCGTGTCTACGTGGGCAGCAAGGAGATCCCGGAGGTGCTCAGCGGCATGGGGATCAATATCCTCACCACCTCCCGGGGATTGATGACCGGGGCCCGGGCCCGGAGTGAATCCCTCGGGGGAGAGCTGCTCTGCAACGTGTGGTGATTTGGGCCGACCGAAGCGGGGCCGCCGTCTGAGCCCCTGCCGCGGATCTGCCAGAGGAGATAGCGGGAAATGTCCAGAGTGGGAAAGAAACCGATTCCGGTGCCCTCCGGGGTTACGGTGACCATCCAGCCCGGGTCCGTGAACGTCAAGGGCCCCAAGGGTGAGTTGACCACGGCGGTAATTAAGGGCGTCACCGTGGAGCAGGAGGACGGTAATATCCTGGTCAAGCGGGGCGACGACTCCAAGGAGCAGCGGGCCTTTCACGGCCTGATTCGCGCCCTGGTGGCCAACACGGTCAAGGGTGTCACCGAGGGGTTCAAGAAGGAACTGACCATCGTCGGTATCGGTTACAAGGCAGTGGTCGAAGGGAAGGACAAGGTGGTGTTCCACCTCGGCTATTCCCACACCATCAATTTCCCCGTCCCGGACGGCATCAGTATCTCCGTGGACAAAAAGCAGACCGCCGTGGTGGTGGGAGGTATCGACCGCCAGCAGGTGGGACAGATCGCTGCCGAGATTCGCGCTCTGCGCAAACCCGAGCCGTACAAGGGCAAGGGGGTGCGCTACGCGGACGAAGTGGTCAAACGGAAGCAGGGCAAGACCAGCGCCTGATCGGGCCGGTAACGGCCGGGTGAGAAAAAACGGACGAGGGTAAGATGAGCGAGAATAAAAGCCGTAAGGAGAGACGGGTCAAGATCCGGCGGCGGATCCGGGCCACGGTGGTCGGTTCCGACAGCCGGCCGCGGCTTTCCGTATACCGCAGCCTGAAGCAGATCTACGTCCAGGCCATCGACGACGAGAAGGGGACCACCATGCTCGCCGTCTCTTCCATGGACCAGGAGATCAAGGCCAAGAGCGGCAACAAGGGCAGCAACATCGAGGCCTCCAAACTGGTGGGTCTGCAGACAGCGGCCCGCCTGAAAGAGATGGGCATCAAGAGTTGTGTCTTCGACCGCGGCGGCTGGCGCTACCACGGCCGCATCAAAGCCCTGGCTGACGCGATCCGCGAAGGCGGGATCACCATCTGAGACCGGCGGTTGCCGGTTGCGGGTCTCGATCCTGCCCGAGGGCGCTTCAGGGGAGGGGAAGAGGGAAAAACGTGGAAAGAGATCGTAACAGAGGAAGAGGCCGGGGCCGGGATCGAGATGCCGGCGATCCGGAATTCAAGGACCAGGTTGTCTACATCAACCGGGTCACCAAGGTGGTGAAGGGAGGTAAAAACTTCAGCTTCAGCGCCCTGGTGGTGGTTGGTGACGGCAAGGGCAAGGTGGGCTTCGGCAAGGGCAAGGCCCGGGAAGTGCCGCTGGCCATTCGCAAGGGGATCGAGGCGGCGAAGAAGAACATGATCAAGGTCCCGATGAGGGGGACCACCGTGACCCACAAGATCGTCGGGCACTTCGGTTCCGGGCAGGTGCTGCTCAAGCCGGCCCCCGAGGGCACGGGCGTCATCGCCGGCGGTCCGGTGCGTGCGGTTCTGGAAACCGCCGGGATCACCGACATCCTCACCAAGTCTCTGGGAACGGCGAACCCCTTCAACGTTGTGCGGGCCACCTTCGACGGTCTGAGCCGGCTGAAGGATCCGGCCGTGGTGAGCCGGCTGCGCGGTGTTGAACTGGCAGTGAACGAATAGGGCGGAATGCGATGAGTGCGAACGAAAAAAAGAAAGAGATGGTCCTGCACTATTACCGGAGCGTCATCGGCCGGCCGGAGAAGCAGCGCAAGGTGCTCGCCGGCTTGGGGTTTCGCAAGATGAACCAGGTGATCAGGATTCAGGACTCCCCCGAGATCCGCGGTATGGTGGCGAAGATTCCCCATCTCGTACGGATCGTGGATGATAACGCGTAGCCTGGTCACGGCGGCAATCGCCGCCGGCACGGGCACGGACAGGGATTGGAAAAGAACATGAAGCTTCACGACCTCAAACCGGCGGAAGGCTCGACCCAGAACCGCAAGCGTCTGGGCCGTGGTCCGGGTTCCGGCACCGGCAAGACGGCGGGCCGGGGACACAAGGGGCAGAAATCCCGTTCCGGCTACTCGAGGAAACGCGGCTTCGAGGGCGGGCAGATGCCGCTGGTCCGGCGGGTGCCCAAGCGGGGATTCACCAACATTTTCCGCAAGGAATACGCCTATGTGAATCTGGAGACCTTGAACCGTTTCGAGGAAGGGACGGAGATCAGCCCGGCCCAGCTGCTGAAGAGTGGTGTGATCAAGAACCTCAAGTCCGGACTGAAGATCCTCGGCCGCGGCGAGTTGAACCACCCGCTGACCATCAAGGCCAACCGGTTCAGTGAAACGGCCGTCGAGAAGATCAAGAAAGCCGGCGGAACCATCGAGGAGATCGACAAGTGATCGATAGCCTGAGGAACATTTTTCATATTCCCGATCTCAGGCGGCGAGTGCTGTTCATGTTCGGCCTGCTCGCCGTATACCGTATCGGTGCGTTCATTCCCACCCCCGGTATCAACGGCATGGCCCTCTCCGAGTTCTTCACGGCGGCCCAGGGAGGTTTTCTCGGATTTCTCAATATGTTCTCCGGCGGCGCACTGGCCCAGATGACCATTTTCGCCCTGGGGATCATGCCTTACATCAGCGCGTCGATCATCCTGCAGCTGCTGACCGTGGTTTGGCCCTATCTCGAGCGGCTGTCCAAGGAAGGCGAGGCGGGACGGAAGAAGATCACCCAGTACACCCGTTACGGAACGGTGGTGCTTAGTGTGATCCAGTCCTTCGGTATCTCCCTCGGCCTCGAAGGCCTGCAGGCGCCCAGCGGCGCCATGGTCGTGGCCGGCGGCGGCTGGGATTTCCGGCTGATGACCGTGCTCACCCTGACCACCGGCACTGCCTTCATCATGTGGCTTGGCGAGCAGATTACCGAGCGGGGGATCGGCAACGGTATTTCGCTGATCATCTTTGCCGGCATCGTGGTGGGGATTCCCAACGCGATCATCGGCATGGTCCAGGGGCTGATGAGCGACGAGATGTCGATCTTCACCATCATCGGGCTGCTGGTTCTGATGGTTGTGGTGGTGGGTGTCATCGTCTTTGTGGAACGCGGCCAGCGACGGATTCCGGTGCAGTACGCCAAGCGCGTGGTGGGCCGGCGGATGTATGGCGGGCAGAGCACCCATCTGCCGCTGCGGGTCAACACCGGCGGCGTAATCCCGGTGATCTTCGCCTCGTCGATCATCACCATTCCGGCCACCATCGCCCAGTTCATCCAGATCGATTTCATCCAGGCATTCTCGCGGCAGCTGGCCTTCGGCATGCCGCTCTACAACCTGTTCTACGTTGTGGCGATCATCTTCTTCTGTTATTTCTATACGTCGATCATCTTCAACCCGGTGGACACCGCCGACAACCTGAAGAAGCACGGCGGGTATATTCCCGGTATCCGGCCGGGCAAACGGACGGCCGAGTACATCGACCGCCTGCTTTCCCGGATCACCTTCGGCGGTGCGCTCTATCTCGCCGCGGTGGCCATTCTGCCCACGTTCCTCATTTCGGGGTTCAACGTGGCGCCGATTCCGTTTATCGGACAGACCCTGGACAACTGGCTGCCCGGGTTCGTCACCCAGGGCTTTGGCATCAACTTCTACTTTGGCGGAACGTCGCTGCTCATCGTGGTCGGCGTGGCCATGGATACGGTCCAGCAGATCGAGGCGCAGCTGATCATGCGGCATTACGACGGCTTCATGAAGAAGGGGCGCCTGCGGGGCCGCCGGGGCTAGTCGGGTGAGAAGACCATGGGACCGGGTTCTGATCGAATCGAGTTGAAGTCCGGCCGGGAGATCGAGATACTGCACCGGGCCAACGGCATGGTGCTGGTCATTCTCGAGGAGTTGAGGACGAAAGCGCTTCCCGGTGTGAGCACCGGGGAGCTGGACCGCTACGCCGAGCAGTCGATTCGTGACCGCGGCGGCGTGCCGGCGTTCAAGGGCTACCGCGGGTTTCCCGCGTCGCTCTGCGCGTCGATCAACGACGAAGTGGTTCACGGTATACCGACGTCGGACAGGGTCCTCGAGGACGGGGACATCGTCAGCCTTGACTTGGGGGTCAAGCTGGAAGGTTTCTTCGGCGATTCGGCGATCACGGTTGCGGTGGGCGATGTATCCGCGGAGAAGACGCGGCTGATGGAGGTGACCCGGACCTCGCTGGAGAACGGGATTCGCCTGATGACCAACGGAGCGCGCATGGGGCTGATGTCGGAGGCGATCCAGCAGCATGCCGAGGCCCACGGTTTTTCGGTGGTCCGGGAGTTCGTCGGCCATGGCATCGGCCGCCAGCCCCACGAGGAACCAGCGGTTCCCAACTACGTGGAGGGCGACCCGCGGGTCGGCCTGGTGCTGAAGAGCGGGATGGTGCTGGCGGTGGAGCCGATGGTCAATGCCGGCTCACAAGAGGTGCGGATCGACAGGGATGGCTGGACGGCACGGACCAGGGATGGTAGACCGTCGGCCCATTTTGAATATTCGGTCGCGGTGACCGATGACGGTCCCAGAATTCTGGGGCGAGATCTTTCCCCGGAGGGGAGTTAAGTGCCCAAGGAAGAGGCAATAGAAGTTAGAGCGACGGTTCTGGAGCCGCTGCCCAACGCCATGTTCAAGGTCGAGCTGGAGAACAAGCACCAGGTGCTGGCCCATATCTCCGGGAGGATGCGCAAGCACTTTATTCGCATCCTCCGCGGTGACCAGGTGCTGGTGGAGCTCTCGCCCTACGACCTGACCAGGGGCAGGATCGTCTACCGGTTCAAGTAGCAGCACCCGGCGGTGGGCCGGGACCGTGCTTTTGATGGTGGAGCCCTGATTCCGGGGTGAGAAGTCTTGCCGGAACGGCCTGAAGGTTGGGCAGCCGGCAAGCGGAGGGACGCGCAGTGAAAGTTCGAGCATCGGTAAAGAAAATGTGCAACAAGTGCAAGATCCTGCGGAGAAAAGGTGTGGTCCGCGTGATCTGCAGCAACCCGAAGCACAAGCAGCGCCAGGGTTGACCCGCGGGTCCCCGGTAAATTGAGCTGACTGGAGGTTGAAAAGTGGCCCGTATCGCAGGAGTTGACTTACCGCAGACCAAGCGGGTGGAGATCGCTCTGACCTACATCCATGGCATTGGCCGCACCCGTTCGGGCAAGACCCTGGAAAAGGCCGGAGTGGACCTGAACACCAAGGTCAAGGACCTTTCCGAGGACGAAACCACCCGGATCCGCAAGGTGATCCAGGATGAGGGGCATGTCGAGGGCGACCTGCGCCAGGATGTCTCGATGAACCTCAAGCGGCTGATGGAGATCGGTTGCTATCGGGGGATTCGCCATCGTCGCTCGATGCCGGTGAGAGGACAGAACACGCACAACAACGCTCGCAGCCGCCGGGGGCCCAGGCGTTCGGCCACCGGCCGAAAGCGGTAGCGCCCGGTATATCGAGAAGCGTATGACGGAAACGGGTTCCGCCGGCGCCAGGGAGAAAGAGGGAAATGGCCAAAGGAAAACGCGTTGGAGCGCGCAGGCGGGGCGGCAAACGGCAGGAGAAGAAGCACGTCCCGAACGCAGTGGCTCACATTCAGGCCACGTTCAACAACACGATCATCAGCATCACCGACACCAACGGGAATGTGATCAGTTGGGCCAGTGCCGGCGGTCAGGGCTTCAAGGGCTCGCGCAAGGGAACCCCCTTCGCCGCACAGCTCGCGGCCCAGGCGGCAGGAAACACAGCCAAGGAACATGGTGTGGCACAGTTGGTGGTGCGGGTCAAGGGACCCGGATCCGGAAGAGAATCCGCCATCAGGGCACTGGCGGCCATCGGGCTGGATATCAAGTCCATCAAGGACGTGACTCCCATCCCGCACAACGGCTGCCGGCCCCCGAAACGGCGCAGAGTCTGAACAACAGGTTCTTCGACGCTGGAGAACGAGGAGGAATGGTTTGGGACGGTACACTGAGTCAGTCTGTCGGCTGTGCCGCCGGGAGAACACCAAGCTCTTTTTGAAGGGCGAGCGGTGTTTCACCGAGAAGTGCGCCGTGGAGCGCCGTTCGTACGCTCCTGGTGAGCACGGCAGGCGCCGCGGCCGTGTGCAGGGATACGGCATTCAGCTGCGCGAGAAACAGAAAGTGAAACGGATCTACGGTCTGGGGGAGAAACAGTTTCGGCTTTACTTCGCCCGGGCGGAGCGGCTGCAGGGCAAGACCGGTGACAACCTGCTGATCATGCTCGAGCGCCGTCTGGACAACGTGGTCTACCGCTCGGGGTTTGCCTCGTCCCGCGCCCAGGCCCGCCAGTTGATCAGCCACGGCCACCTGCGGGTGGACGGGACCAAGGTCGACATCCCCTCGTTCCTGGTCAAGGGCGGACATGTGGTGGCGGTGCGCGAGAAGAGCCGCAAGAATCCTTATATCCTGGAAGCGCTGGATATCGCCAAGAGCCGGGGATGTCCGAAATGGCTTGAGCTCGACGGTGAGAAGTTCCAGAGCACGGTCAAGGACTTGCCGCAGCGCGAGGACATCAGCACCATTCCGATCCAGGAACAGCTTATCGTGGAGCTTTACTCCAAGTAAGGCCGGATCACCTCACCTTCGGGAGGGCTTGAATCGATGTTATGGAAAGGGTTTCAACGGCCGAAACGGCTGGAGTTCGACCAGGAGACACTTACCCCGACGTATGGGCGGTTCAGTGCTCAACCGTTCGAACGGGGATTCGGCACAACTGTGGGCAACGCCCTGCGGCGGGTGCTGCTCTCGTCCATCGAGGGCGGGGCCCTCACTGCGGTAAAGATCGAGGGTGTGCTCCATGAGTTCTCCTCTATCCCGGGCGTTGTGGAGGATACCACCAACATCATCCTCAACATGAAGCAGGTTCCGATCCTGATGCACAGCGACGAGCCCAAGGTGATCACCATCAAGGCCGAGTCGAAGAAGCGCCGCGAGATCACTTCCGGCGACATCGTGTGCGACCAGGATATCGAAATCATCGATCCCGACATCCACATCGCCACCATCAGCGACGGCGGCAAATTCGAAGCCGAGATGGTGGTCAAGCCGGGGCGGGGGTACATCAGTGCGGATCAGAATTTTGATCCCGAACTGCCCATCGGGTTCATCCCGCTGGATTCGGCCCACTCGCCGGTGCGTAAGGTCAACTACGTGGTGCAGGCCACCCGCCTGGGACAGACCACCGATTTCGACAGTCTGACCATGGAGATCTGGACCAACGGAACGATTATCCCCCAGGACGCGCTCTCTCTGGGTTCGATGCTGCTACGGGACCACATGAACATCTTCCTCCGCTGCGACGAGCAGGTACCCCAGGAGGAGGAGGAGCCGCAGAAGGTCGAAGACCTGCGCGAGGAATACCTGGACAAGAGTGTCGAGGAGTTGGAGCTCTCGGTTCGTTCTTACAATTGCCTGAAGAGCGCCGACATCACCACCATCCGCGAACTGGTGCAGAAGACCGAAGCGGAAATGCTGAAGACAAAAAACTTTGGGCGGAAGTCGCTCAACGAAATCAAGGAAATCCTCATGGGGATGGGTCTCGGACTGGGCATGGACCTCAGCTCGGGGCTGCCGGAAGAGGAATGACCGGGCCGCTTGCACGGTAAGGAAGAAAGACCATGAGACACAGGGTTCACGGAAGAAAACTCGGCAGGACCTCCGCCCACCGCAAGGCGCTGTTCCGCAACCAGGTGACAGCGCTGATGGAAAAGGAGCGGATCACTACCACCTTGATGAAAGCCAAGGAGGTCCGTCCCATCGCCGAGCGCATGATCACGCTGGCCAAACGCGAGACGTTGCATGCCCGGCGGCAGGTGCTGAAGACCATCCAGAACAAGACGGTGGTGAGCAAGCTCTTCGACTCGATCTCCGCCCGCTATGCGGAACGCCCCGGCGGCTACACCCGCATCTACAAGCTGGGACCCCGCCAGGGTGACGGCGCCGAAATGGCGATCTTGGAGCTGGTGGACGCCCAGGTGGTGAGCGGCAAGCGGAAAGAGGACGACAAGAAGAAGAAAGTCCTCACCCCCGCCGAGATCAAGGCTAAGACCGAAAAGGCCGCCGCCGAGAAGGCCAAGGAACGGAAAAAGCTTCGGGACGCCGAGCGCAAGGCGGCGGCCAAGGAAAAGAACGGCAAGTAGTTCCGATCACAGCCTGTCATCGCCCGGGGGAACTCATTCCTCCGGGCGTTTTGCTGTACAAAAAAAGCCCCGCCGTCCGGCGGGGCTTTGCTGAATGTCGGAACGTTTGTGAGGAAGTGCTTAACTCTCTTCTTCCTCCTCGCCGCCCTTCTTGTGCTCGTCGATGACTTTCTGCATCAGGTGGGCCGGCACCTCTTCATAGTGCGACATGGCCATGGTGTAGCTGCCCCGACCGCCGGTGATCGAGTTCAGTGTCGGCATGTAGCTGAGCATCTCCGCCATCGGAACCTGGACCCGGATCAGCTGGTTGGTGCCAATGGGCGTCATCCCCTGGACCTTGCCGCGGCGGGAGTTCATGTCACCCATGATGTCACCCATGCAATCTTCCGGGGCGATGACCTCCACGTCCATCACCGGCTCCAGCAGGGTGGGATGGGCGATGGCCATGGCTTTTCGGAAGGCCAGGGAGGCGGCGATCTTGAACGCCATTTCCGAGGAATCGACATTGTGGTAGCTGCCGTCATAGACGGTGGCCTTGAAGTCGATCATCGGGAAACCGGCGAGGAAACCACGCAGGCGGGCCTCCTGGATGCCCTTTTCCACCGCCGGGACGTAGTTGCGGGGGATGGATCCGCCGAAGATCTCGTTGCCGAACTCAAAATCCTCGCCCTGGGGCAACGGCTCGAAACGGATCCAGCAGTCGGCGAACTGGCCGCGGCCACCAGTCTGTTTCTTGTGCCGGCCCTGGACCTCGGCCTTGCCCTTGATGGTTTCCAGGTAGGGCACCTTGGGCGGATGGAGAATGACCTCCACACCGAAGCGTCTTTTCAGCTTGGAGACCGCGACCTCCACGTGGGTCTGGCCCATTCCCGAAATCAGCAGCTCGTGGGTCTGGCCGTCACGGGCCCAGCGAAGGGTCGGGTCCTCTTCGAGAATCCGGGTCATGGCGGAAGAGATCTTGTCCTCGTCGCCGCGGGACTTGGGTTCGATGGCGTAGGACATGGCCGGCTGGGGCAGCTTTACCGGCGCCACCACTACTTTGTCGCCCTTGGGACGGAAGGTGTCGCCGGTCTGGGTCACCTTCAGCTTGGCCACCGAGCCGATGTCCCCGGCCGCCACTTCGGCCACCTGCTCGGGGGTCTTGCCCTGGAGCAGGGAAATGGCGCCCAGCCGCTCCTGGCTGTCCTGGGTGACGTTGAACAGGGTGGAATCGGAGGACACCGAACCGCCGAACACCCGGAAGAGGGTGATCTTGCCCGCGTAGGGGTCAGCGTTGGTTTTGAAGACAAAGGCCGTGAGCGGGGCGTCCGGCCCGGTGGGGATGTCCACCTTCTCACTGCTCTCCTTGTCGATTCCCGGGACCGTGGTCCGGTCGGCGGGGGAGACGCCGAAGTCGATCAGGGCATTGAGCAGCGAGTGCATGCCGATATTTTTGCCCGCCGACGCGCAGAAGACGGGAAAGATC
The DNA here is from genome assembly GCA_965531145.1 of uncultured bacterium. GTDB lineage: Bacteria > Acidobacteriota > JAQAZP01 > JAQAZP01 > JAQAZP01 > JAQAZP01. Next base: position 35,444 of record CBESOE010000019.1, read on the forward strand.
TTCAGGTCACGGATTCCGGCCTTGAGGCCCTGGATCAGCTCATCCTGGCTCAGTTCGCCCTCTTCGAAGAACTTCTCCAGCAGGGCGTCGTCCATTTCGGCCACCATCTCCACCAGTTTCTCCCGCTCCGCTGCGGCTCTTTCCTGCAGTTCGTCGGGGATGTCGCCGGTGGTGAATTTGCCGCTTTCGTCCTCCTGCTCGTAGGTGTGGGCTTTCATCGACAGCAGGTCGATAACCCCGCTGAAAGAGGACTCCTTGCCGATGGGCAGCTGGACCGGCACGGCGTTGCGGCCCAGGGTCTTGCTGATGCTCTCCATGGCCCGGTCGAAATCTGCCCGGTCGCGGTCGAGCTTGTTCAGCACGACGATCCGGGAGAGGCCGAACTCCTCGCAGAAGGCCCAGCCCTTCTCGGTCTGGACTTCCACACCGGAAACGGCGCAGACGGTGACCAGGGCGGATTCCACCACGCGGAGGCAGCTTTTGGCGTCGAGGATGAAGTTACCGTACCCGGGAGTGTCGATGAAATTGATCTTGTTCTTTTTCCACTCGGCGTAGCAGATCGCGGAGGCGATGGTGATCTTGCGGTCGATCTCTTCCGGGTCGAAATCGGTGACCGTGGTGCCGTCATCCACCTTGCCCAGCCGGTTGATGGCACCGGCGCTGTGGAGCAGGGCTGAAACAAGTGATGTCTTGCCGCTGTCGCCGTGGCCGATGACGCCCACGTTGCGAATCTGGTCTGCTTGATAGACTTTCATTCTTCGTCGCACCTCACGAGCGAGGCGGTCCTGACCACGCTCTCATGTCTGTCGGCCGGATGTTCTTCGCTTGTCCAGCGGCCTGAAGATGGTTGATCTGGCGCACTGCCGGGCAGTTGAAATGCATGACAGCGGCATACATCGGGAAACGCATAATATAGCACAGCAGGGAACCCTTGACAACATTCGTCTTCCGTCAGAAGTTTAATGAAACATTGCACTTCTGGCCCCGGTGGCCCGGGGGTGGCGGCGGGTGTGAAGGGTGGCGGATATTCAGCCGTTGTCGGCTTCCGTGCGGCGCTCACCCCAGGAGAGTTTCCGCCGGAGAATGTCGAAATAGCTGGCCCTGCTCGACTTGATCAGGCGCACCGGGTGGCGGCCGCGGAGCACCTCGATGTGGTCCTGGGGGCGGAGGGGAAAGCCCTCCTGGCCGTCGAGGGTGAGAAACACGTCGCCGTCCGGGTGGTCCGACTGCAGTTCCAGGGTGATACGTGCGTCCGGAGGCAGGATCAGCGGCCGATTGGCCAGCATGTGGGGGCAGATCGGGGTGAGCAGGATGGCCTCGATGGTGGGGACGATGATCGGCCCCTGGGCCGAGAGGGAGTAGGCGGTGGAGCCGGTGGGGGTGGAGAGGATCAGGCCGTCGGCCTTGAAATCGTTGACGAATTTCCCATCCACCCGCACCCGGAGATCGATCATCCGGGCCAGGGCGCTCTTGTTCACCACCAGGTCGTTGAGCACCTGGCGGGACTCCAGGGGCTGGCCGTTACGGACCAGCCGGCAGCTGAGGGTCATCCGGTTCTCGGTGGTGAAGTTGCCCTGCAGCACCTCTTCCAGCGTGTCATACATTTCGGCAAAGCTGATTTCGGTGAGAAAACCCAGCGATCCGAAGTTCACCCCCAGCACCGGCACCGGGTGCCGGCCCAGGCCTTTGACCGCACTGAGCAGGGTGCCGTCCCCCCCCAGCACCACCAGCAGCTCCACCCGGCCGCCCAGCTCGTTGCGCGGCGCCCGCGGGCAATCGGGGCCAAAAGTATCGGGGATGTCCGATTCGAGCACCGGGTGGATGCCGCGCTCTGCCAGCCACTGGATCAGGTCGTGGAGCACCTCTCCGAGAATGCTGGGGTGCTGTTTGACCACGATACCGGTTTTCATTGTCGCTCTCCGTGAGATGCCGTGCTGTTGTCCGGCGGCGGCTCCGGCGCTGCCGCCCGTTCCACCGCCGCCTCCAGGTCCGCCGGGTCGAGCCCCCGGCCGCCGTGCTTCAGGTGGAGGAAGAACTCCCGGTTGCCCTTGGGCCCGGTGACCGGCGAGAAGGTAACCCCCAGGGTGGCCAGGCCGCAGGCCGTTGCCAGGGCGCTGCTGACCCGCGACAGCACCTCCCGGTGCAGGGCCGGGTCGCGGACCACGCCGTTCTTTCCCACCTGCTGGCGGCTCACCTCGAACTGGGGCTTGACCAGCGCCACCATCTCCAGGCCGGGGACCAATTCTACTACCCGCGGCAGGACCTTTTCCAGTGAGATGAAGGAGAGGTCGGCGGTGGCCAGGTCGGGCTGCCGGGGCAGGTGCTCCGCCTCGAGGTAGCGAGCGTTGAGCCGTTCGCGAACCACCACCCGGGGATCGGTGCGCAGGCGCCAGTGGAGGATACCGTAGCCCACGTCCACGGCGATGACCAGCTCTGCTCCGTGCTGCAGCAGGCAGTCGGTGAAACCGCCGGTGGAGGCGCCGAGGTCGATGGCCACCCGGCCTGTGGGGTCAACACCGAAACGGGCAAGGGCTGCTTCCAGTTTCAATCCCCCGCGGCTGGCGTAGCGTGCCGCGGGGGCCTGGGGCTTGAGGCTGATCAGGGCACCGGGCGGCACCGGTGTCCCGGGTTTACCCGCCGGCTGGCCGTCCACCAGTACATCTCCGGCCAGGATCAGGGCCCGGGCCCGGTGGCGGCTTTCCACCACTCCCTGATCCACCATCTCCTTGTCCAGCCTCGGCCGGCTTTTCATAGATGTCTCAGTAGCTGCGCCGCAGCAGGTAGTCGGTGAGCTGGAGGAGGATGCCCGCGTCCTCCCCGTAGGGTGCCAGGTCTTCGGTGGCCTCCCGGGCCAGCTGCCGGGCCCGGGCATTGGCCCGGTCCATCCCCGCGGCCGCCGGGTAGGTGGCCTTGCCCTGGGCTTCGTCCTTGCCCACCGTTTTGCCCAGTTCCTTGGGGTTTCCCGTACGATCGAGGATGTCGTCGGTGATCTGGAAGAGCAGTCCGATGCGGCGGCCGAACCGCTGCATCCGCTCCAGCTCCTCCTCACCGGCGCCGGCCAGCACCGCGCCCATCGCCAGGGAGGCGCTGATCAGTGCCGCCGTCTTCAGCAGGTGGATCCGCTCCACCGTGGCCAGCTCCACCAGGCGGCCTTCCGATTCCAGGTCGGCCATCTGCCCGCCGAGCATTCCCGCGCTGCCCGCGGCTTCGCCGAGGATACCAATGATGCGCAGCAGGTGCCCCGGTGCGGGCCCGGACTGCCGGGCGAGGATCAGAAATGCGTGGGTCAGCAGGGCATCCCCGGCGAGGATGGCCGTGGCCTCGTCAAAAGCCTTGTGGCAGGAGGGCCGGCCCCGGCGCAGGTCGTCATCGTCCATGGCCGGCAGGTCGTCGTGGATCAGCGAGTAGGTGTGGATCATTTCCATGGCGCAGGCGGCGGGGAGCACCGCCTCCCGCCGGCCGTCGTGCAGGTCGGAGGCGGCGATGACCAGTGCCGGGCGGATCCGTTTGCCCCCGGCGAACACGCTGTAGCGCATGGCGCGGTGCAGTGTCCGGGGCTCGGTTGATTCCGCCGGGAGGTGGGCCTCCAGGGCGTCATCCACCAGGCGCCTCGACTCTTCGAGAAATGCCAGCAAATCCTGCACGCGATTCTCCTCCGCTACTGGTCGTCCGCCCCGCCAGCGGTTCCTTCCGCTTCGGCCAGCAAGGTGCTCACCTTCTGTTCCGCCTCTTCCAGCTGCCGGCTGCAGGTGCGGGTGAGCCCCACGCCCTCCTCGAAGATTTTAATCGATTCCTCGAGGCTCAGCTCGCCACTCTCCAGCGTCTCCACGATCTCTTCCAGACGGCTGATCGCCGCTTCGAAGGATTTTACCGTCTTGCCCATCAATTCGCCTCCTCAGCGTCTCTGGTCTCGTCGATGCTGCAGCCCAGTTCCCCGCGGTGCAGCAGAACGGTGACCCGCTCACCGGTCTTCATCTGGTTCGCCTGGCGGACCACGCGGTCCGATCCGTCGGCCCGGCGGCAGATGGCATAGCCCCGCTCCAGGACCGCCAGCGGGCTCAGGCCGCCCAGGCGTTGCCCCAGCCGCTGGGTGTCCGCCGACCCCCGCTGCAGGCGCAGGGTCATCAGTGTGCCCAGTTCCCGGTTCAGCGCCGTCAGCTCCGACCGCCGGCGCTCCAGCTGCCGGCCGGGGCTCCGCCGGCTGAGCAGCCCCTCCAGCCGTTCCAGTCGCCGGCCCTGCTCCCGCCGGTCCTGGACCGTGGCCTCCACCAGCCGGGAGTGCAGGTCGTCGACCCGCTGGGCCCGTTCCACGATGCGCAGCCGCAGCCGGCCCACCATGCGGGCCGGTGAATTCCGTTCCAGCGCCACCGCGGCCCTGGCGATCCGCGACCGGAGAGCCGAGCGCAGCTGCTGCCGCAGTCCGGCCAATCTTCCGGCCAGGTCCTCGTAACGGGCACTCACCATTTCGGCGGCGGCCGAGGGGGTGGGGGCACGGTGGTCGGCGGCGAAGTCACAGATGGTGACGTCGGTCTCATGGCCCACGGCAGAGATCACCGGAACCGGACAGCGGGCCACCGCCCTGGCGGTCAGCTCTTCATTGAACGGCTGGAGGTCTTCCAGCGAACCGCCGCCGCGGGTCACCACCACCACGTCCACCTTCCCCTGTCGCCCCAGCAACTCCACCGCCGCGGCGATTTCCCCCGCCGCTTCAGTGCCCTGGACCCGGCAGGGGGCGATCACCACTTCCACGCCCGGCGCCCGGCGTCGCAACATCTTCAATACATCCTGCACCGCGGCCCCGGTGGGGGAGGTGACCAGCCCCACCCGGCGGGGAAAGGGCGGCAGCGGCCGCTTGCGGTCCTCGTCGAACAGACCCTCGGCGGCCAGCCGGGCCTTGAGCTGTTCGAAGCGCAGCCGCAGCGAACCGTCCCCCAGCGGCTCCATGAATTGCACCGAGAGTTGCAGGTCGCCCCGGGGGGCGTAGAGGGTGATGGTACCCCGGGCCAGCACCTGCAGGCCGTTGGCCGGTTCAAAACCCATCTGGCGGGCAAAGCCGCGGAACATCACCGACTTCAGACGGCCGTCCTCGTCGGTGAGGCTGAAGTAGAGATGGCCGGAAGCGGGTTGGGCGAGGTTGGATATTTCACCCACCACCCAGATGTTGGCCCAGTTCGATTCCACCTCGCTGCGCAGCAGGCCCAGCAGTTCCGACACGGTGTGGCGCCGGCTGTCGGTGGGCGTGGGCATGGATCGAGGCATGGTTTCGTCCTTGGTGTCGGGTCAGCCCGATTCCAGCAGGCGGTGGATGGCGGTGGCGCGGCCCGTCTTCTGGTCCACCTCCACCACCACCGCGGCAAACCGGCCGTCGCGCTTGGCCGGCGAGAGCCGCTTCGGCCGCCCGGTGATGAACCGTTCCAGGGCGGCATCGGTGCGCATGCCGATCACCGAGTCGTAGGGGCCGGTCATTCCCACGTCGGAGATATAGGCCGTCCCACCGGGCAGCACCCGCTCGTCGGCGGTCTGGATGTGGGTGTGGGTGCCCAGCACCGCGGTGACCCGCCCGTCCAGGTGCCAGCCCATGGCCACCTTCTCCGAGGTGGCCTCGGCATGAAAGTCCACCATCACGATCTTCGCTTCCCTGGTCCCGGCCTCCAGCAAGCGGTCGGCCACCTGGAAGGGGCAGTCGATGGATTCCATGAAAATGCGCCCCTGGAGGTTGATCACGGCCACCGGCACCGGCACCCGCCGGCGGCAGACGATCAGGCCGCTTCCCGGGGACGGCGGCGGGTAGTTCGCCGGGCGCAGGAGCCGCGGCTCGTTGTCCAGCAGGTCGGCGGCGTCGTGGCGGTCCCAGACGTGGTTGCCCGAGGTGAGCACATCGACGCCGGCCTCGAAGAACTCGGCGATCACCGGCCCGGTGACGCCGAAGCCGCCGGCGGCATTCTCCACGTTGGCGATGGTGAAATCGATGCGGTACCGTTCCACCGCGGGCAGGTAGTGCTTGTGAAAGGCCTCGCGGCCCGCCCTGCCCGAAATGTCACCGACGAAGAGAATGTTCACCTGGACACCCGGTCTCTCTACCTATTTGGCGTATTCGCTGGCCCGCACTTCACGGATCACGTTGACCCGCACCTGGCCCGGGTACTCCAGCTCGCTCTCGATGCGCTGGGCGATGTCCTTGGACAGCCAGACCGTTTCCTTGTCGTTGACCAGGCTGCTGTCCACCAGGATCCGGACCTCGCGGCCGGCCTGGATGGCGAATGACTTGTGCACGCCCTTGAACGAATCGGCGATCCGCTCGAGACGGCGCATCCGGGTGCAGAAGGTTTCCACCATTTCGGTCCGCGCACCGGGGCGGGAGGCGGAGATACGGTTGGCCACCTGGACCAGGTTGGCCTCGATGGTCAGCGGCTGCACCTGGTTGTGGTGTGCCTCGACGGCGTGGATCACCTTGGGTGACTCGCTATACTTCTGCAGCAGTTCCACCCCCACCTGGGTGTGTGAACCCTCCGAATCGCCGATCAGTGCCTTGCCGATGTCGTGCAGCAGGCCGGCCCGCTTGCAGGCCCAGACATTGACCTCCAGCTCCGCGGCCAGGGCGCCGGCGATGATGGCGACGTCCCGGGAGTGGGCCAGGACGTTCTGGCCACCGGTGGTGCGGTAGCGCAGCATGCCCAGGGCCTTGACGATTTCGGGGTGCAGGTCGAGGATCCCCAGGTCGAAGACCAGGCTTTCCCCTTCGTCGCGGACGATCTGCTCGAAATCCACCCGGACGGTTTCCACCACTTCCTCAATCCGGGCCGGGTGGATCCGGCCGTCGGAGATCAGCCGCTCCAGTGCCGCTTTGGCCACCGCCCGGCGCAGGGGGTCGAATCCGGAGAGCAGCACCGCTTCGGGGGTGTCGTCGACGATCAGGTCCACGCCGGTGGCCATTTCCAGGGCGCGGATGTTCCGGCCTTCCCGGCCGATGATCCGGCCCTTCATCTCGTCGGTGGGCAGTTTGACCACCGTGACCGTGGGCTCGATGATCTCCTCCTTGTCCACCCGCTGCATGGCGGTGCAGAGGATCCCCTTGGCCCGCTGTTTGGCCCGTTCCCGCGCCTCGTCCTCGATACGCTGGATGGTCCGGGCCACATCCTTGCGGGCCGTGCTCTCCATGGAGCGCATCAGTTCCCGCTTGGCCGTTTCCTGGGTCATTCCCGAGATTTTTTCCAGTTGCTGGCGCTGGTCTTCCACCAGCGTCTCCAGGTGGCTGTTCAGCTTCTCCACCCGCTGCTCGCGATCCTGGAGGTCGGTCTCCAGGGTGGACAGATCTTTCTCCTTCTGGTCGATGATGCCGAACTTCTGGTCCAGCTGTTCTTCCTTGTTCCGGAGTTTTTTCTCGAGCCTGCCTAGTTCCTCCCGTTTTGCGCGGGTCTCCTTCTCGAACTCCTGGTTACGGCTGTAGAGCCGTTCCTTGGCTTCGAGATCGGCTTCCTTGCGGGCCGCTTCAGCCTCCCGCTCGGCTTCCTGGAGAAATTCCTCGGCAGCTTTTTCGGCGCGAGCCGTGGTTCTTCTGGCAACCGCCCCGCGGGACAGCAGCCAGATGATGAAGAAGATGAGGCAAATACCACCTGGGAGGACTGCATTCAGTATCAGGTCGGACATATCCGCCTACCTCCAGGTCGGGATCATGGGGAAAATCGTGCGATTCAGCTGTTTATCAAAGACACCGCCGTTGCGGTCGATCGTTCAATGCCGTCAGCCATACCGTCGCCACCGGCGACGGCACGGCTCAGGGCATTGATCAAGAGGACTGGCAACAGAGAAGGGCTGGTGGAAGGAGTGCGCCCGGCGGGGATCGAATCTGGCTCAAGAAGAATCAGCTGTCGGTCACCCTGACACCGGATGTGTCAACTGCGGGTCCGGCCCCGCGGGAAGCCGCCAGGGCGGCCAGTGGGTCCGGCGGCGGTCCGTGCTGTCTGTTCCGTGCCGGCAGGTAACCATGTTTCTTCTCTATGAGGTTCAGAGACATTCGGGCCGTTTTCGCCCGTGATTCGATCTTTTCCACAACCGGGACCCGCGTCATTCCGCCCGGGGCCCGCCGAGGGATCATTCCTGATCCATCACCGCCTCGAGAATGCGGCAGCAATCCTCGGCTCTCTGCATCAGTGCGCCCTCGTTCTCTTCCTTGAGCGCCCGATACCGCTGATATTCGTCCGCAATGTTCAGTGCAGCCAAAATGGCCACCTTGAGGGAATCCACCGTTGAGGTCCCCTCGGAAATATCCTTCATTTTCCGGTCGACGTAACCGGCCACGTCCTGGATGTCGTCGCTGGCGCCCTGGCCCTTGAGCGTGTATTTCTGGCCGAAGATCATGACCTCGATCAACTGTCCGTTTTCTTCGGTCACCATTCTCGGTCCTCCGGGCCAGCGGTTTCTATCCGCCGGCCGCAGCGCTCTTTGCCGGGGAGGCTTTCCTGCTCCCGGCCGTGGCCGGCTTTTTCTTCACCGGCGCCTCTTCCAGGTCCAGCCCGGCCAGCTCGTTGATCAGGCTCTCCACCCGCTGCTTGATCTCGGTCCGCTCTTCGCGCAGCCGGTCCAGCTCGTCAAAGGAGGCTGCCTGTCCGGCCCGCTCGGCCTCCAGTTCGGCCACCCGGTCCTTGAGCCCCCGCTGCTCGTCACGCAACGAGGCCACCTGCTGTTCCAGTTCGATGCGAACCACTTTCAGATGCTGGATCCGCTCCGCGGCGAGCCGTATCTTTTCTTCCAGAACCTTGAACTTTTCCATTCCCGAGATCCTTGCTTCAGGAGGAGGTGTCCAGGCTGCCCTGGGCCAGGGTGGCCAGTTCGGCGAACCCGGCCGGATCCTTGACCGCCATTTCGGCAAGGACCTTGCGGTCCAGGGCCACATTGGCCTTGGCCAGACCGTTCATGAACCGGCTGTAGGAGATACCGCTCAGCCGCGCGGCGGCGCCGATGCGGATGATCCAGAGCCGTCTGAACTCACGTTTCTTGGTCCGGCGGTCCCGATAGGCAAAGCTGAGGGCCCGCTCCACGGATTCCTTGGCCGACTTGTAGAGACGGCTCTTGGCCCCGTAGTAGCCCTTGGCCATCTTGAGGTATTTGGAACGCCGCTCTTTTCTCTTTGTGCCTCGTTTAACTCTTGGCATTGTTCTTCCTCCGGCGAATCAGGCGTACGGCAACAGCATTTTGACCCGGGCGCTGTCGCTGGCGTGGACATAGGTCGCCTTCCGGAGCCCCCTCTTCCTTTTAGTACTCTTTTTCGTCAGGATGTGGCTGGCGTAGGCTTTGATGCGTTTGATCTTCTTCCCCTTGGTCAGCTTGAAACGCTTTGCTGCACCGCGGTGGGTTTTCAGTTTTGGCACCTTCTGGTCTCCTTGTTCGTACGCGTACTCAGAAAATTACCCGTTCGCACGCGATCCGGTGACCGGTCGCCGGTGCGTACAGGTGGTTCCATACTCCTGGTTCTATTGGGTCAGATGGAGTGCGCGCCGGTCAGCCCTTGTCGGGTGAGAAGACGGCCACCATACGGATCCCCTCCATTTTGGGGTGGGTCTCCAGAATGGCCTTTCCCTCGAGCTCGAGTTTCAACCGATCGATGATCCGAACACCGTTCTGCTTGTGCGCCCGCTCGCGGCCGCGGAAGATGATGGTGATTTTCACCTTGTCCCCGTCGGCCAAAAAACGCTCCACGTGGCGTTTCTTGAATTGGAAATCATGTTCATCGGTGTTGGGCCGAAACTTGATCTCCTTGACCTGGAACTGCTTTTGCCGCTTTTTGGCCTCGTGCGCTTTCTTGCTCTGCTGGAACAGGTATTTGCCGTAGTTCATAATACGGCAGACCGGGGGCTTTGCCTCCGGCGCCACTTCCACCAGGTCGAGATTTAGCTGCTGGGCTCTTTGCTGCGCATCTTCGATTTGCAGGATTCCGAGCTGTGTCCCGTCCTCGCCGATCACCCGTACTTCGGGAACCCGAATGTCTTCATTGATTTTCGTATCGGGCAGTTTCGGCTCACTCCTTCTGAAATCTCTTCTTATGGCTTCCAATCCTCCATCTGGGGTCTTGGCTTACGGCGGATATTGCGGCCCGAACCCACTGATATATTAAAACCTTATCGGTTTGCCGGCACTTCGGGGAAGGGAATCCGCCCCCACCTGTTTCCCCAACCGGAATCAAACCTGTACACAATCCATTATCATAGCGGTTAACGCTTCTGGAATCAACCTTCTTGCCGATTTTTCAGGGTTTCACCGCTTGGCTGGCCACCAGCTCGTCGAACATGGTGCACATCTCGGCAAAACCGGAGGATCCGAGATCGCCCTCGAAGCGGTTGCGCACGGAGAGCGTGCCGGCTTCCTCCTCCCGGCCCCCGGCGATGAGCATGAACGGGATTTTCATCAGCTGGGCGTCGCGGATCCGGTAGTTCAGCTTTTCCTTCCGCTGGTCGATCTCAACGCGGTAGCCCTTTTCTTTCAATGCCTTGTACTGTTTTTCGGCGTAGTCGTTGAACTTGTCCGAGAGGGGCAGCACCACCGCCTGCACCGGGGCCAGCCAGAAGGGGAAGGCTCCGGCATAGTGCTCGATGAGCGTGCCGAAGAAACGCTCGATGGAACCGAGCAGGGCGCGGTGGATGACCACGCACTGGTGCTCCTTCGAGTCATCCCCCACGTAATTGATGCCGAACTGTTTGGGCAGGTGGCCAAAATCGAACTGGATGGTGGTCAGCTGCCACTCCCGCCGCAGGGCGTCGAGCAGCTTGAGGTCGATTTTGGGGCCGTAGAAGGCCGCCTCGCCATGTTCGGCTTTATATTCGACGTTCCGCTCCTCCAGCACTCTCTGCAGCAGGCCTTCGGCGTGGGCCCACTGTTCCGGGGAGCCGGCATACTTTTCCATGTTGTCCGGGTCGCTGAGCGACAGTTCCACCCGGTACTCGTCAAAGCCGTAGGTCTTGAGGATGTCCTCGGCCTGGTCGAAGACGCTGATGACCTCGGCCTCCAGCTGGTCCGGGGTGCAGAAGATGTGGGCATCGTCCTGGGTGAACCCGCGCACCCGCAGGGTGCCGTGCAGAACGCCCGATTTCTCGTAGCGGTAGACGGTGCCCAGTTCGGAGTAGCGCACCGGCAGGTCGCGGTAGCTGCGGCGCTTGGAGTTGTAGATCAAAATGTGCCCCGGGCAGTTCATCGGCTTGAGCACGTATTCGTGATCGTCGATGTCCAGGGTGAACATGTTCTCCCGGTAGTAGTCGTAGTGCCCCGAAGTCTTCCACAGCTCGTGGTGGGCGATGTGCGGGGTGGACACCGGCTGGTAGCCCCACTCCCGGTGTTTCTCCTTCCAGTGGGATTCGATCAGCTCGCGGACCACCGCCCCCTTGGGGTGCCAGAAGATCAGTCCGGCGCCGGCATCCTCCTGGAGGCTGAACAGTTCCAGGTCACGGCCCAGCCGCCGGTGGTCCCGTTTCTTGATCTCCTCCAGCCGCTGGAGGTGCTCGTCCAGGTCCTGGCGCTTCCAGAAGGCGGTGCCGTTGATCCGCTGCAGCATCTGGTTGTGCTCGTCCCCCAACCAGTAGGCGCCGGAGGAGGTGAGCAGTTTGATCTGCGGGATCTGTCCGGTGGAGCGAAGGTGCGGGCCGCGGCAGAAGTCGATGAAGTCGCCCTGGCGGTAACAGCTCACCGGCGGCTCGGCCTTGGCCTCGATCAACTCCGTTTTCAGCTTCTCGCCCATCTCGTCGAACTGCTGCAGGGCGTCATCCTTGTCGAAATAGACCCGTTCGATTTCCAGGTTGCGCTTGACGATCTCCCGCATCCGCTGCTCGATGGCTTCCAGGTCTTCGGGGCCGAAGGTGCCGTCGTAGTCGAAGTCGTAGTAGAAGCCGTCCTCGGTGGCCGGCCCGATGCCGAGCTTCACCGAGGGGAAGAGCTCCTGCACCGCCTGGGCCAGTACGTGGGCGGTGCTGTGGCGCAGCACCTCGAGGCTCTCCGGGTCGCGCTTGGTGAGGATGCGCAGATGGCAGTCCTCGGTGATTTCGAATCTCAGGTCCACCAGCTGGTCGTCCACCATGCCGCCCAGGGCCTGTTTGCCCAGACCGGGGCCGATGGACATGGCGACGTCACCCACGGTGGTCTGCGGCGGGTATTCCCGGCTGCTGCCGTCGGGCAAGGTGACTGTGATCATGGTCCTGCCTCATAGAGTGAGCAGGCCAGGGGTGAACCCGGGCCGTAGAGAAAAAAAAAGAGGCAACAAGTACCTCCTGTCACGCCCCGGTTTACCTGGCCGTGAAAACAACAACAAATTCCTGGAATTGGTAGGCGCTGAGGGATTTGAACCCTCGACCTCTACCGTGTCAAGGTAGCGCTCTCCCCCTGAGCTAAGCACCTCCCTTACGTCCGTGGGGACAGATCGATCCAAGAGTGGGGGAGTCTAGCAGAACAGTCCAAATATGTCAACGAATTAGCGGGGTTTTGGCGGGTCAAAACTGGCGGTTGACCGGGGCCGTCGGGAGCCGATAGGATGCTGACGGAAACCGGCTGACAAAGGCCGGTGAAACGGGCGGAAAAGAGGGATTCCTGCATGAAATACTTTCGTATAATTCTGCAGTATGACGGCACCGCATATCACGGCTGGCAGGTCCAGCCCCGGGGGGCCACCATCCAGGGCGAGCTGGAGGCGGTGCTGGGACGCATGGCCGGGGATCCCGTGCGTGTGGAGGGGGCGGGCCGCACCGATGCCGGGGTTCACGCCCTGGGCCAGGTGGCCGCCTTCCATTTCCAGACCCGGATGACCGCCGGCGACATGACCCGGGCGCTGAACAGCCAGCTTCCCCGTGACATCCGCGTGGTGCGCACCGATGAGGTGGCGCCGGAGTTCCACCCCCGTTTTCATGCCGTGGACAAGGTCTACTACTACCAGGTGTTCACCGGGGAGGTGATATCACCCTTTCTCCACCCCCATGCCCACCACCACCGGGGAACGCTGGATACGGGGCGGATGCGGGAGGCGGCCGGCCATTTCCTGGGGACCCACGACTTCTCCGCCTTCTGCGCCGCCGACAGCGAGGTGCGGGACAAAGTCCGGACAGTGCTCGCCGCCGAACTGTTCCACCAGGGCGATCTCCAGGTTTTCGTGGTGCAGGCCTCGGGCTTTCTCAAGCAGATGGTGCGCACCATGGTGGGCACGCTGATCGAAGTGGGCCGGGGGAAGCTCGAACCGGCCGAGGTGGAGCGGATCATCGGCTCCGCAGACAGGGCTGAAGCCGGCCCCACAGCCCCGGCCCGGGGGCTCTTTCTCTACCGGGTGAACTATCCGGCTTGCTGATGTTGTCGTAATCAGGATCAGTGCCCAGGCTGACCATTGCGGGTTGGCTGCCGCAGGCCTTCTTGTGGCCGATGCGGTGAAACTGGAGGCCACAGAGTGAGAGGCTTATGAACAGATACTCCGCTATCGTCTTTTGCTGTGTAGCCTTTTCCCTCATGCTTACCTGTATGGCCGGACAGAGGATCGCGGCCCAGACCATCTACGACATGAGCGAGATCAATGGAGATCTCAAGATCCTGGGCAGGGGGTACCGGAGCACCACATCGCAAATGGCCTTCCTTGACTTCAACGATGACGGTATTGGTGACTTGTTCCTCAATGACCGGATCAACTCTGCTGTTTATGGTTTTTTGGATGTTGAACTGATTGGCCTACCAAACAGGTATCTGGACCTCCTTGAGGAACCATATGATATTGAGATCCGCAGCCCATCGTATCTCAACTCCACGTTCTTCGGGGATTCACTTGAAACCGGCGATTGGAACAATGACGGTATTGAAGACCTGGCGATAGGTGATCCACTCGCCTACGACCAGGGCGTAATTGAGGTCGGGCAGGTATATGTGTTGTTCGGCAATGAAACCTGGCAACCTGGCATGGTCATCGATCTCGAGCAAACTCCTGCCGACATCACGATTCATCACAACATCCCTGGTCATGCAATGCGCTTGGGATTCAGTCTGGCCTCTGGTGATGTAAATGGAGATGGTATCGAGGACCTGGCCATCGGGGCGGATTATTGTGGAAGCCCGGAGGATATCGGTACCGGGGCCGTCTTTGTCATCCATGGCTCCGACTCCTTTGCCACCCCAACCCTGATCGATTTGTCTCAGGAACCGGCAGACCTGTCGGTATACGGAGAAAGAGCCGGAGACAAGTTCGGAGGCGATGTCGCCCTGGGCGACATCAATGGGGATGGTATCGACGATCTTGTCGTCGGAGCCTGGGATGCAGACTACTCGGAGCAGAAACGGGGGTGGGCCTATGTCGTCTACGGTTCGGACCAGTTGCCGCCTGATCACAGCATTCTGCTCAATCACCAGGCAGCGGATGTGACTATCAAAGGTCCGGAGCCCAACTCTTCCTTCGGCACTCATCTTGATGTCGGGGATTTCAATGGCGATTCATACGCCGATTTCTGTGTCACTGCTTTTGCCGATGACACTTTGGGTGAGAAGGTTGGCTCCGCTCACTTATTTTTGGGTCGCAACGACTCACCCGCACAGACAGTAATCGACCTTGCATATGAACAAGCGGACACCACCATTTATGGAGATAGCCCTCATGCTGGATTGGGAAGATCGATCGCCTTTGGGAAGGCAGATGGTGATGGATGCTGTGACTTGCTTCTTGGGGCCGCCAATGATCGAGAAAATATTGAAGAATATTTTGCCGGTGCTTTTTATCTTTTCCAAGGCCTTTCCGGCCACCCACCAAACCAGGTGATCCTGCTGGCCAAGACGGACCCGACAGTCAAGGTTCTGGGGGACGACGCGGAAGACGGGGGCACGATTATGAGTTCCCCGCTCCTCGACATCAATGAGGATGGCTTCGACGATATCTGCATTGGCCTGGGGTATGCCGACCGGGAGGAGGGAGACCGCTGTGGAGAGATACATGTCTTTCTCAGCCAACCACCCATCGACGCTGTACCCCGATTGGTGGCGGGGCCGGGGCCATCGGCTGCGAACCCCTCCGAAGTGCGGGTGTGGGACGCCTTTCGCCATCAAGAGTATTTGGAATCGTTCCGGCCCTGGCTGGTGAATGCCTACGGTACTGTTGTGGCCTCCGGCGACCTGGACGGTGACGGGTACGGCGAGATTGTTGCCGGGCCGGGCCCGGGAGCACACCATCCGCCCCTGGTCGTGATTACCAATGGGGCGGGGCAGCCATTGAGTCATTTCCTGGCGTACGGGGCGCGGCGCTACGGGTGCAACGTGGCCTGTGGTGATCTGAACGGTGATGGCAGGGACGAGATCATCACCGGGGCGGGTCCCGGGGATGTCTTCGGCCCGCATGTCCGTGGGTGGGCCTGGAGCGGGTCGGGGGTGAGCCCCTTGCCCGGTCTCAGTTTCCTGGCCTACGGCACCCGGCGGTTCGGTGTGAACGTCTCCGCGGGTGACATCGATGGAGACGGCTCGGACGAGATCGTCACCGGCGCGGGGCCGGGTGCGGTGTTCGGCCCGCACGTGCGTGGGTGGCGATGGAACGGAACCTCGGTATCGCCGATTCCGGGATTGAGTTTTCTGGCATACGGGACGAACCGCTTCGGGGTGAATGTCTCCTGTGGCGACATCGACGGCGACCTGATCGACGAGATCGTCACCGGGCCCGGCCCGGGGCAGATGTTCGGATCGCATGTCCGTGGCTGGAACTATGACGGTCAGTCGATTTCGGCGATGCATGATGTGAACTTCATTGCCTATCCCGAATTGACCGAAGGGTTCGGTTGCGTGGTGGCCTGCGAGGATGTTGATAATGACTGGGTCTGTGAGGTGCTGACCCTTCCCGGGACGCGCCCCGATTATCCTGCCAGCCTGAAGACCTGGAACTATGACGGAAACGAGTTGGAACTGGTTGAACGGCGAAGTTTCCTGCTCTTCGAGGAGGGCACTTATGGCGCTGGTGGCCATGTGGCCCTGGGTCGACTGTGGGAAGAACCCGGATATCTCGATCCCCCATGATCCTGCCGAGAGCAAGCTTCGCCTCATTCGGACGTTGGTTTGCTGTCATCCGCCGATAAGAGTAACGGTGTTAGCTGAAAGTGCGCTTTTTCGCAAATTTTTCTGGGGCTCGGAAAGGAGATTGTCCGCAATTAACCTGCCATTGATGTAGTGACTGACAAGCGGGAGGATGTGAGTCAGGGAATCTGTGCGTCAATGGATTTTCTGAACGATTTGAAGACGTTTCCTGAACTTTGCGCAAGCGGCGTCATTCGATCAGGGATGAGATCAAGAGCATAGGCGTGGCTGAAGAAATGGCGGAACGCCATGAACCGACCAAGTTCCCCAATCAGGGATTCGGAGAGAAAACCGTTCGTCCCGGCCGCGAGCAACAGATCACGATGCCAGGATGATCCGGCGGGAATAGCGAGGTTTTTGGCCTTGAAGGCCTGCTTCAGGACGTTCTCCATGCCGTTGTAAAAGTTATGCAGCAGTGCCGCCACACCGGCGAGCTCAAGGTTGGACAGCTCAGCAAGCGGTTGCTGCGGCAGGCCGGACAATGTCTGCTCGATCGCCTCGTACTCGGCTTCGATGCGCAGGCGGTAATCAGGCATGTAGTGGAAGCCCCTCCTGCTGGACCAGTTCAATGAACTTGGTTTTTCGGGAAAGGTCGACGACGTCCACGGGTTTAGAAAGTGCGCAGATCAACTCTCCATAAAATGTGAAAAAATCCTCGTCGGCAATCCCCTCGACGGCGATGTCGATATCGTGGCTCTCCCCTCTATCCGACAGGGCCGAACCGAACAACAGCACCTTTGTCGCACGGTATTTGCGAGCGATACGCAGGATGGTCTTCTTCTCTATCTCGGTGATCATAAAAGAATTGTATCATTATCAAGGAGTTCGATCCAGATCTCTCCACCATGTTCATTCGGAACGGGGATACGAACTGCTGAGCGATGAAGTTCTCCACGTATATGCCCTTGATTTCAAAGAACAGCCGTGCCCCTGCACCGCTAGCTGTAGTCTGTATTGAACGGTACTGCCTGCCATGTGAAGGGGTGTCATGCTTTGTTGCGCTGGCATTGGCTGTGTGCTAACATTTTGCCTCCTTTTACCAGTCA
>CBESOE010000020.1:0-46237 GCA_965531145.1 uncultured bacterium
CCATCAGCCTGGAATACTATGGCAGCGTCTGTTCGATAATGGTCACCACCGGCCGTAACTTCGCCAACCAGGTCGGCGGCCTGTACCGGCGCGGCCACCCCACCGGTGAGTGGTCCAGGGTCGGGTCGGACCTGGTCCGGCGTGGACAACGGGCTCCCCGCGGGGCCCAGAAACTGCCGAACCGTTGCGGTGGACCCCGACAATTCTGCAACTGCCTACGCCTCGCTCTACAACCATGGCATCTACAAAACCAGCAACGGCGGTGACAGCTGGCAACTGACCGGGTTCCCCCAGGGACAGTCCCACGCCGTTATTACCGACCAGCTGTCCGACAGCATTGTCTATGCCTGCAGCGGCGGGTTCCCGGTGCTGCTGAGCAAGGACGGGGGTATGGTGTATCAGGACTATGGAGTCGGATACCCGGAAAACTCCGTCTACCGTTTCGGCTACGATGGCAGGGTCTGGCAGCCTCGTCTGTACGCGTGCGGCCTCCAGGGGCTCTACTGCCTGAATCTCGATCCCCAGGGACTGCCGGACACCCTGGATCTCAGCTTTGCCTGCACCCCGGAAACCCTGACCCTTCCGGATACCGTCCTGCTGGATTTCAGCCTGACCAACAGCTGCCATCTCCCACGCTCTTACGGGATGACCATCGACCTGGAACTGCCTGGCGGCACCACCTACCTCGCCTACCGGCAGGGGAGCGTGGTGCTGGTCCCGGGCCAGGTATTCAGCACCGGCGCGCCCATCGACTTCCCCCAATTCGGGACCCTGGTGGGTCTGACCACTTTTTTCCTCACCGGCACGGACCGCACACCGCCATCGTCGGACGGCGGGCTGCCCAGCGGGTATGGCGAAATGGTTTCGTGCCAGGTTATCGCCTCGATGCCTTGACCTTCCGCCGATCACGGCCCCCCGGCCGCCGGCTGGTTTCTTGACATGACTCCGCCCAAAAATTATGATCTGTTTTTCGTGTCCTGTCCGGCCCGCCAGTGTACCGGCCAGCAACGGTTCCGAGCTCTACCGCCGGACCGCGGCCGGTTCGTGACTGCCAGGTCCGACCCAAGCTCCGGCAGTGCCCTCGAGCAGTCGAGTTGCCGTATACAAGTTAATGTGGAAACGCTCCGCGGAGCGAAATTCCGGGAGGAATGACGATGTATGGTGCGATGAAGGAATTTTTGACCAAGGAACTGCAGGACATCAAGGATGCCGGCCTCTTCAAGAACGAGCGGATCATCGCCTCGTCCCAGTCGTCGGAAATCAGCCTGCAGGACGGCAGCAAGGTGCTCAATTTCTGCGCCAACAACTACCTCGGTCTGGCGAACAACGCGGAAATCGTCGAGGCGGCCAAGGAAACCCTGGACAAATATGCGTTCGGCATGTCCTCGGTGCGCTTCATCTGCGGCACCCTGGACATTCACAAGGAGCTTGAGCGCCTGATTGCCAAGTTCCTCGGCAAGGACGACTGCATTCTCTACGCCGCCTGCTTCGACGCCAACGGCGGCGTGTTCGAACCCTTCCTGGACAAGGACTGCGCCATCATCTCCGACGCTCTGAACCACGCCTCGATCATCGACGGCGTCCGGCTCTGCAAGGCGGACCGTTACCGCTTTGTCCACAATGACATGGGCGACCTCGAGCGGTGTCTCAAGGAGTCCCAGAGCAACAAATTCCGCATGGTGGCCACCGACGGCGTATTCTCCATGGACGGGGATATCGCCAAGCTGGACCAGATCACTGACCTCTGTGAGAAATACGACGCCATGCTGATGGTCGATGACTGCCACGCCACCGGATTCGTTGGCAAGACCGGCCGCGGTTCCGGCGAGCATCGCGGCGTGCTGGACAAGGTCGATGTGATCACCTCCACCCTGGGCAAGGCGCTGGGCGGCGCGTCCGGCGGCTTCACCGCCGGCCACCAGGAGATGATAGACCTGCTTCGCCAGCGCTCACGGCCCTACCTCTTCTCCAACACCGTGCCGCCGGTGGTGGTCGGCGCCTCGCTGAAAGTCTTCACCATGCTGTCCGAGACCACGGCGCTGCGGGACAAGCTGGAAGAGAATACGATGCACTTTCGCAAAGGGATGACCGAAGCCGGCTTCGATATTCCTGAGGGCGTGCATGCCATCGTGCCGATCATGCTCGGCAAATTCGACAACGACGCCAAATTGTCCCAGGACATGGCCCGCGACCTGCTGGAAGAGGGAATTTACGTCATCGGGTTCTATTATCCGGTGGTGCCCAAGGGCCAGTCCCGCATCCGGGTCCAGATTTCGGCCGGCCACAACCGGGAACAGCTGGACAAGGCCATCGTGGCGTTCACCAAGGTGGGCAAGAAGCACGGTGTGGTGGCCTGAGCGTTAGTAATCACGGAGATACGCGGGGGGCCGTAGTACCCTTGACAGGTCCCCGGGCCCTTTCGTATACTCCCGGTTGCTTCCAGTGGCCCCGACCGATCCTGGCCGTTGCGGCAAACGCACGGAGGGCCAACGGGCGGTTAGCTCAGCTGGTTAGAGCACCTGCCTTACACGCAGGGGGTCACAGGTTCGACTCCTGTACCGCCCACCAGCCCGGCGGGCTTGAGGGTGGGGGGCAGAAACAGATCAAGGCTTACACGCGGGGGCGTAGTTCAGCTGGTTAGAATGCCGGCCTGTCACGCCGGAGGTCGCGAGTTCGAATCTCGTCGCTCCCGCCATATATATGCGGCCGGGTAACCCCCGGCCGTTTTTTTGTAAAAATGGGGGCTGTCACAAGATTTCCAAAGGAAATCGGTGACTGTCCCCATTTTTACCATGAACACCGAACGCTTTTCTTGACTCCCACTCAAGCCCCTGCCTAGAATCATCCGGTCACGATAGCCAACCCCCACATGCCCGGCAACAGCGGAGGAAATGATGCGTATCTACAGTGCCACAGAAATGGCCGAGGCGGACCGGATCACCATCGAGGAATACGGCGTCCCTGGTGCGGTGCTGATGGAGAACGCCGGATCGCAGACCGTGGACGCCATGGAGGAGCGGTATGGCGACGTCCTCTACGATGACGAATCTGCGGTGCTGGTTGTCTGCGGCAAGGGGAACAACGGGGGAGATGGCTTTGTCATCGCCCGCCACCTGTTCAACCGCGGAACGGCCAGACTGGACGTGGTGCTGCTGGGTGAGGGCGGGGGGCTCACCGGGGATGCCCGGCTGAACCACGACGTGTTTTGCCGGATGGATGGGGCTGTCCACCAGGCGCCTGATTGGGAGACCTTCGAGCAGTTGATGGAGGACGGGCTGATCCTGCCGCCCGACGAATACACCGTGGTTGTGGACGCCATCTTCGGCACCGGGTTGAGCAGCCCGGTGCGTGGTCACTTTGCCCGGGTGATCAACGAGATCAACGAAGGCGCCGCCCCGGTGGTGGCGGTGGACATCCCTTCGGGTCTCTCCGCCGACACGCCCAATCCGCCGGGAGAAGCAATTATGGCCGACCTGACGGTGACCTTTGGTGCGCCCAAATACCCGCACCTGCTGCCCCCGGGCGATCTACTGTGTGGCGATCTGGCGGTGGCCGACATCAGTATCCCCGAGGTTGCCATGGAGCGGGCCGGCGGCGGGCCCTTCGTGGTCACCGATGAACTGGCCGGCTTCCTGCTGCCCGACCCCCGGGAACGCACCGGCCACAAGGGTGACTATGGCCACGTGCTGCTGGTGGGCGGCTCGGTGGGCAAGACCGGTGCGGCGGTGATGGGGGCCGAAGCGGCTTACCGCAGCGGCGCCGGGCTGGTTACCGTGGCCACGCCGGCGGAGTGCCTGCCGGTGGTGGCGGGATCCAGTATGGAGATGATGACCGAACCCCTGGCCCAGACGCCGGCCGGAACCCTCTCTCCCGAGGCTCTGGCCCGGGCGGTTGAACTGGCCACCGAGCGTGACGTGCTGGCCCTGGGCCCCGGCATCTCCGCCGACCCCTCCACCGGCGAGTTCGTGCGCGGCCTCTTTGCCGCCCCCGAGCTGGCCGGCACGCCGCTGGTCCTCGACGCCGATGGTCTCAATGCCTTTGCCGGTGACCCGGGCGCTCTTGACGCCACCGGGCGCGATGCCTCGGTGATCATCACTCCCCACCCGGGGGAGATGGCCCGCTTGCTGGGTATGGGCACCGATGACCTGCTGGAAGACCGGATCGGGCCAGTGGCAGCGTTCGCTTCCGCCCGCAACCTGATCGTGGTGCTCAAGGGCTACAGAACGCTCACCGTGGCACCCGAAGGGGATATCTGGGTCAACCTCACCGGCAACCCCGGTATGGCTTCAGGCGGTTCGGGTGATGTGCTCACCGGCATCATCGCCGCTCTGCTTGCCCAGCGTCTGGACCCGGTTGACGCAGCGATCCTCGGTGTTCACGTCCACGGCCTGGCCGGCGACATGGCCGCCGAGGATGTGGGTGAGATGTCACTGATGGCCGGAGACCAGCTGGAATACCTGCCGGATGCCTTCCTGGTCTGTGCCGACGAGGAGGTGGAGTTCGACGATGACGACCAGTGACGCCCAGACAGTGGAAACCAACGGCCCGGAAGAGACCTTTGGCGTGGCCCGGGACCTGGGCCGGCAGCTGGCGGCGGGCCAGGCAGACGGTTCACCGGTGCTGGTGGTCCTGCTCAGCGGCGAGCTGGGGGCCGGGAAGACCCTTTTTGCCAAGGGCCTGGCCGACGGCCTGGGGGTTGAGGACGTGGATGACGTGGTCAGCCCCACCTTCACCCTGGTCAACGAGCACCCTTTGCCCTCGGGCCGCACCTACCACCACGTGGACCTCTACCGCATCGAGACGCCGGATGACTGCGAGGGCATCGGCCTGCGTGAAATCCTTTCCAGAGACAACGGGGATGTCTGTGCAGTGGAGTGGGCGGAGAAAGTGGACGGCACGGCCTGGGATCTCACCCGGCACCCCTGGTGGTTCCGGGTCTCCATCCAGGACCAGGGCGAGGACCGCCGCCTGATCATCGTGGAAGCGGGGGAGAGCCTGGAGTTCACCCCGGACGACTGATCAGGAGTCGATGCGGTAGTTGGGCGCTTCCTTGGTGATGATCACGTCGTGGGCGTGGCTCTCGCGGAGGCCGGCGCCGGTGATGCGGATGAATTGCGCCTCGGTCTGGAGTTTCTGGATCGAAGGGCAGCCGCAGTAGCCCATGCCCGAGCGCAGGCCACCCATCAGCTGGTCCACCACGCCGGAGAGCGAGCCCTTGTAGGGTACCCGGCCTTCGATCCCCTCGGGCACCAGCTTGCCCCGGTCCTCCTCCTCGTCCTGGAAGTAGCGATCGCTGCTCCCTTCGGCCATGGCGCCCAGCGAGCCCATGCCGCGGTAGCTCTTGAAGCTGCGTCCCTGGTAGAGGATCATTTCGCCCGGGCTCTCGTCGGTGCCGGCAAAGAGGCTGCCGATCATCACCGAGTCGGCGCCGGTGGCCAGGGCCTTGGCCACGTCACCGGAGAACTTGATCCCGCCGTCAGCGATTACCGGGACGTTGGCCTCGCGGGCCACCGACACGGCATTGGCAATGGCGGTGACCTGGGGCACACCGGCCCCGGAGACGATACGGGTGGTGCAGATGGAGCCGGGCCCCACCCCCACCTTCACCGCGTTGACCCCACACTCGATCAGGTCCCGGGTGCCTTCGGCGGTGGCCACGTTGCCGGCCACCAGCTGCAGGTCGGGGTAGGCACTGCGCAGCTCGCGCACCATGTTCATCACCCCGGCGGAGTGGCCGTGGGCCGAGTCGATCACCAGCACATCGACGCCGGCGTTGACCAGCGCGGCGGCGCGGTCCGGGGTATCGGGGCCCACACCCACCGCGGCGCCGGTGCGCAGGCGGCCCAGATCGTCCTTGCAGGCGTCGGGGTAGGAGCGTTTCTTCTCGATGTCCTTGACCGTGATCAGGCCCTTGAGGTTGTAGTCGTCATCCACCACCAGCAGCTTCTCGATCTTGTGCTCGTGGAGCATCGAGTGCGCCTGCTCGAGAGTGGTGCCCACCGGCACGGTGACCAGATTGTCCTTGGTCATCACCTCGGAGATCTTCAGGTCGGTGCGTTTTTCGAAGCGGAGGTCACGGTTGGTGAGGATGCCCACCAGTTTCGTGCCTTCGACAATGGGCACTCCGGAAATATGGTAGTGGCGCATCCGCTCCAGCGCTTCGTGGATCTTGTTCTCGGGGCTCATGGTGATCGGGTTGACGATCATGCCGCTCTCCGAGCGCTTGACCTTGTCCACCTCGGCCGCCTGCTGTTCGATGCTCAGGTTCTTGTGGATGAACCCGAGGCCGCCCAGGCGGGCCAGGGCGATGGCCATCGACCCCTCAGTCACCGTGTCCATGGCCGCGGCTACGATGGGGATGTTCAGGCTGATGCCAGTGGTCAGCCGGGTAACGGTTTCCGCGTCCCGGGGCAAGAAGTCTGATTTGCGGGGGACGAGCAGAACGTCATCAAAGGTCAGCCCGATTTCCGGGGTGTGGTCAAGCATTTGCGGATCCTCCTCTCCAGCGGCGTCAGGCGCCACAGCACTTCTTGTATTTCTTGCCGCTGCCGCAGGGGCAGGGCGAGTTTCTCCCGACTTTGGCTTCTTTGCGCACTACCGGTTTCTTCTTCCGTGCCTCGCCCTCCTTGGGCGGGGCGCTGTAGCTCAGCTGGCGACGGGCCTGTTCGCGCTTGCGGGCCTGTTCCTCCACCGCTTCCGGGTCGAGATGGAAGAGGTAGCGGATGATGTCGTCCTCCAGCCGCTCCTTCATCGACCCGAACATCTCGAAGCTCTCCCGTTTGTATTCGGTGAGTGGATCGCGCTGGCCGTAACCCCGGAGACCGATGCCCTCCTTGAGGTGGTCCATGGCGTAGAGGTGGTCCTTCCACCGCTTGTCCACCACCTGCAGGGTGATCATCCGCTCGTGGAGCCGCATCATCTCCTGGCCGAACGCCTGCTCTTTCTCTTCGTAGCGAGCCCAGCACTTCTCCCAGATCAGGTCCTTCAGTTCCTGGGGCCCGTGCTGGTCGAGGACAAGGCCGGCTTCGGTGGTGTTGAAATTCAGCTTCTGGCGCAGTTCGCGCGACAACGCGTCCAGGTCCCACTCGCCGGGCTGGTCCTCGGAGGTGAACTCGTCCACCAGGTAGCTGACCAGGTCTATGGCGATAGACTGGATGTACTCGGTTTTATCCTTACCCTCGAGGAGTTCCCGCCGCAGCCCGTAGATCTCGGTGCGCTGGGCGTTGTTCACGTCGTCGTATTCCAGCAGGTGCTTGCGGATATCGAAGTTGTGGCCTTCAACCTGCTTCTGGGCCCGTTCGATGGCCTTGGAGACCATGTTGGCCTCGATGGGCACCCCCTCGTCCATGCCCAATTTGGCCATCATCCCCGAGACCCGCTCCGAGGCGAAGATCCGCATCAGGTCGTCTTCCAGGGAGAGATAGAAACGGGAGGATCCGGGATCGCCCTGCCGGCCGGCGCGGCCGCGGAGCTGGTTGTCGATGCGACGGGCCTCGTGGCGCTCGGTGCCGAGGATGTGCAGGCCGCCCGCGTCGATGACCTCCTGCTTTTCCGTGGCGCACTGTTCGGTGTACTTTTCCACTTCCCGCTGGTAGGCTTCGGGGTTTTCCTCGGGGTCAAAGCGCTCACTGGCCCGAGCCTCGGGGTTACCGCCGAGCAGGATGTCGGTGCCGCGGCCGGCCATGTTGGTGGCGATGGTCACCGCGCCCCTGGACCCGGCCTGGGCCACGATCTCCGCTTCCTTGTCGTGGAAGCGGGCGTTGAGCACGTTGTGCTTCACCCCCCGGCGCTTGAGCAGGGCAGAGAGCGTCTCCGAGTTCTCGATGGAGATGGTGCCCACCAGCACCGGCCGGCCGGCCTGCTGCAGTTCCTTTATCTCCTCCACCACCGCGTTGTACTTCTCTTTCACCGTGCGGTAGATCACGTCCGGGTATTCGATGCGGATCAGCGGGCGGTTGGTGGGGATCATCACCACCTCGAGCCTGTAGATCTTGTCGAACTCCGCCGCCTCGGTGTCCGCGGTGCCGGTCATGCCGGAGAGCTTGTCATACATCCGGAAGTAGTTCTGGAAGGTGATGGTGGCCAGGGTCTGGTTTTCCTTCTCGATCTTTACCTTTTCCTTGGCCTCCACCGCCTGGTGCAACCCGTCGCTCCAGCGGCGTCCGGGCATCATCCGGCCGGTGAACTCGTCGACGATCACCACCTGGCCGTCATTGATCACGTAGTCCCGGTCCTTCTTGTACAGGGTGTGGGCCCGCAGGGACTGGTTGACGTGGTGCAGGATCTCGATATTCGCGGGATTGAAGAGGTTATCCACGCTGAGGATCTTCTCCGCCCGCTCCACACCCTCGTCGGTGAGGGTGGCCGAGTGGTGTTTCTCGTCCACCTCGTAGTCGGTTTCGCCCTTCAGCCGCGGGATCACCTGGTCGATTGTGTAATACTTCTCCACCGACTCCTCCGAGGGGCCGGAGATGATCAACGGGGTCCGCGCTTCGTCGATGAGGATCGAGTCCACCTCGTCGACGATGGCAAAGTTGTGGCCCTTGTGCTGGGTGAAGTGCGAGCGGTCGAACTTCATGTTGTCCCGCAGGTAGTCGAAGCCGAACTCGTTGTTGGTGCCGTAGGTGACATCGCTGCCATAGGCCTGCTGGCGCTCGTCGTCGCCCATGTCGTGCTGGATCACGCCCACCGAGAGCCCGAGGAAGCGGTAGATCTTGCCCATCCACTCCGAGTCGCGGCCGGCGAGGTAGTCGTTGACCGTCACCACGTGCACACCGTTGCCGGAGAGGGCGTTGAGATAGCCGGGAAGGGTGGAGACCAGGGTCTTTCCCTCACCGGTTTTCATCTCGGCGATCTTGCCCTCGTGCAACACCATGCCGCCCATCAGCTGCACGTCGAAGTGGCGCATGTTGAGCACTCGCTTGCCCGCCTCACGGGCCACGGCAAAGGCTTCGCTGAGCAGGTCGTCCAGCGGTTCGCCGTTTTCCACCCGGGAGCGGAACTCGGCGGTCTTGCCCACCAGCTGGTCGTCGGTAAGTACGGAGATTTCCGGTTCCAGTGCGTTGATTGCCTGCACCTGTGGCTGCATGAGCTTCATGTCGCGCTCGTGCTTGGTGCCCATGAACTTGGTCAGGACCGAGTTGATAATCGACACGGAATGAAATCCTCCGGTGGATGCGGATGCAAAGAGGAGAATCCTCAATTATTTCAACATTTTATGAATCCGATAATCTATCATCGGTGTTTGGGGCTGTCAAGCTGCGGTGCAGGGTGGAATCACCCGGGCGGGAGGATGCCGGTGACGCTGCAGCGGTCAATGGCCCGGTGCCCGGCCGGTGGGTAAGGAGGCAGGTTGTATGGTGCCGGGGTGACATCCTCCACGGCCAGGCTGAAGGCGCAGGCGCCGGCCAGCTGCGGCAGGGCGGGGAGGTCCACACTCCAGTCCCAGGAGGCGTCCTTCCCCTGATCGAGGTCTGTCCAGCCCCGCCGCCAGCAGGGGTATGAAATACCGGTGGCGGTGGTCACGTCGATCCGGCCGGCAAAGCGGCGCCTGGGCGGGACCGGGTTGACCAGGGTGACGTTGATGGTGGTTCGGAAGGGAAGCCACCCCACGGCAGGCAGGCAATCGATCCTGGCCTGGACGGTGTGCAGGCAGTGGTGGTAGCCGAGGTCGAGACGGCCGGTGTCGGCTCCCCAGTCGGAACGGGTGATGGTGCCGGAGGAGTGTGGGGCACCGTCGATGGCAGGGGAGCGGGCCGGACGACTGCCGGCGTTGACGCAGGGGCTCTGGGCCGGTTCTCCCGCTGCCAGTTGACAGAGGCAGTGGGAGCCGCAGGGGGCGCAGGTAAACAATGGGTCGCTGTCCAGGTTCCCCGCGCCGGGATAGCTGCCAGCCACGTTGGAGAATGTGATCAGCGGGTTTTCGCCGCTGGCGGTATACACTTCGTCGGGACAATCGCCCCAGAGAATGCTGTCGATGACCACCAGACGGCTGGCCCTGCTGGTCAATCCGCCACCGCGGCTTTGATCAGCCGTGTTTCCACTGAAGGTGCAACTGGAAATGGTGCTGTCCAGCTGCCGGCCGTAGAGAGCACCTCCGGTCACCGTGGCCGAATTTGCCGTCAGCAGGCAGTTGGTCAGTTGGAGTACACCGTAACCGGCGTAGACCGCCCCTCCGCTGTCCGCCTTGTTTCCGGTGAGCTGCGTGTCCAGCAGGTGTGGGCCGAGCGGGCCGCAGGAGAAGAGACCACCGCCGTCCCATGCCAGGTTCCTTTCGATGAGGCAGCCCTGGACAACGGCTGCCGAGTCCCGGCTGCAGATACCACCGCCAAGGAGCGCACTGTTGTCGCTGATGGTGCAGTGGAGCAGCAGCGGTGTTGAGCCATCCGTGCTGCTGAAGCCCCCGCCATGGCGCTCGGCCTGGTTCTCCCTGATGGTGCAACGGATCAGGCGGGCGGCGGGGCAGTGGTCGAGGTCGACACCGCCGCCATCCATGGCCCGGCAACCCTCGACGAGGCAGTCGATAATTTCAGCTGAGAAATACTGGCCGGCAATGCCTCCCCCTCCGCCGGCAGCGCTGCAACTGCTGATAATGCAGTCAACAATCCTCGGGTTGCTCCAGTAGCCGGCAATACCGCCGCCGCGTTCAGCGGAGCCTCCGCGGATGGTCAACCCGATGATGGCGGTGGCGGTCGACTCGCAACTGTGAAAGTAGAACCCCCGGCCGAGGTTCTGGCAGTCGATGATGCAGGTCCCGGGCCCCAGCAGGGAACGGATGACGATGGCCTTGCCCCCGGTGTCGAGATCGCGGTTTTCCGGGCCGGTCCAGGTTCCCGGGGCGATGACGATGGTGTCACCGTGGTCCGCGGCGTTGATGGCTGCCTGGATGGTGGAGTGGTGGCCCGGAACATTGATCACGTCGGCGGTTGCAGGAAGGCCGGTGAGCAGTATCAGGCAAAGGGCCTGAGCCCATCGCAAACCATGGTGGCGCTTGAGCGGGTCCATGGCACTACTCCTGTTCGTGGACGGCTGACCGTACGCTCGATCAGAGGCCGGACAGAACACGGGTATCGCTGTCCACAGGAATTAACGTTTGTACTACAAGATATAGCAATTTTTCAGGTGAGAATCAAGTATTTTTTATCGGCGAATCAACCAGGGGCCAGATGGAGGGGTCGGGGACGCAGTGCAGTTCGGAGAAATAGACGCTCTGCAGCAGCTGGGAGGCGTTGAGAAAGAGCTGGGTGTTGAAGCCGGGATCACGGGCAAAGTTGAGCACGTTGCGCATCAGGCGCGGCAGCGCCCAGGCCGGGGTCAGCGGTTCTTCAAAGGTTTTCTCGTCGCGGACGAGGAAGAAGAGCTTCTCCACCGGCACTCCGCGGTTGGCGCCGCCGGTGGCGAACAGCCCCCAGAACGGGGTGCCAAAGGCCTGGAACCGGCCCTCCACGGGAAGAATCACGCTCAGCTCGTCGGTGAGGTGGATCGAATCGGCCTTGGCCATCTCGGAGATTTCGGATTTCCCCGATTCGGTCACCCCGGTGAAGACGTAGCCCTTCTCGTCGCGCACCAGCGAAGCGGCATGGAGAAAGACCCCGCCCAGTTTGACCGTGCAGATGGTGTAGAAGATCCTGTAGATGGCGTCGAAACTGTAGATGTTGGGCAGCATCCGGGCGTGGGCCCGGCCCTCATCCCACTCCAGGTCCACCGTGAATTCCAGCCGGCCGTAGCGGATACGGTTGCCGTCAAAGGAGAGTTCGGGGATTCCCGGTTCGAGGCCGGCCATCTGTTCCGACACCACACCGTTCAGCTCATCCACCAGATCGACGCGGAATTCCACCGCCGGCGGTGAACTGGTGACCACAAATGGGCCGTAGCGATCGAGCACGTCCTCGACGATGTCGTCGCGGTTGAACTCGAACCGGCAGGCAACGCCGCCGACCTCGAGGGTGATCTGCTGCACGGAATCCATTCCTTCCTGATGCGGTTGAGACGCTGGCTGGGCGGCCGCGGGATGCCGGCCATGGAGGGCGCGGAGCGTCAGTCGAGGATGAACCACTTGGGGTTCATCCGTTTGCCGTCCACCTGGACCTCGTAGTGCAGGTGCGGTCCGGTGCTCCGGCCGGAGTTGCCGACATAGGCGATCACGTCACCGCGTTTCACCTTGTCCCCGCGGCGGACGTTGTAGTCCTGCAGGTGGCCGAAGACGGTCTTGAAGCCGTCGCCGTGACTGAGTTCCAGAATCCTGCCGCCACGCCGGTCGCTGTATACCTTGGTCACCGTGCCGTCGGCCGGGGCGATAACCTTGGTACCCGGCAGAGCCGAGATGTCGATACCGTGGTGAAAGGATTTTTTCCTGGTGAACGGATCGACCCGCCAGCCAAAGGAGCTGGAGTTATAGCCAATGCTGGTGGCAACGGGGCGGATGGACGGGGTGCGGGCCAGCGCGTCTTCCTGGTCGGCGTAGTGCGATTCCAGGTCCTTGAGGCTCTCCTCGATTTCGCTGGACTGCTGCTCAAGCTCTTCCATCTCCCCGCGCAGCGTGGCCGACTCGTTGTTCGGCAGCTGGGTCCGGCCGTGGGGTACGAAGTCGTCGGAGTTCTCGGCGTCGGGGATGTCTCCCACGCCCCGTTCCAGGTCCTGCCTCGAGGTGAAGCTGTTCCGGATACCGGCGATCACCGAGAGCTTGGTAGTGGTGGCCTCGAGGGAGACGAGGCGCTCGCGCATCTTTTGCGCGGCGATTTCAACCCGGGCGTTCTCCACTCTCAGTGCCTGGTTTTCTTCTTCAACACTGGATAGCCCGGAGATTTGGTACCGCAGTTTGAAGTTCTCCACCAGGGAATAACCGGAAAAGAGCAGGACCATAATAGCCATCGCAGCACCGCCAAGGAGCAGGCGCTGGGACACACTGAATTTTTTGAAAACGTGCTTGGCGTCGGGAATGACGATCAGCGTAATATGCCTGTGCAGCATGAAGTGCATCTCCTCACGAGGATGAACTCAACCTTCCTCGTTGTAAGTTTGGCTACAACTTCTTGAAATAAAAGGCCGGAAAGGCAACAAACCGGCATCACATAATTTGCACATCGTTTGAACACAATCGACGAATTTTTAACCGAAACGCCCCCTCTTGTCAAGGAAAGCTGACCCAATCGTGACATTGATTATTGTTATCATTCTTATCTCTTTTTTGCTGATGTTCCGAGGAACGTCTGGGGGTTTGATAAGTATCCTTGACTGTCCTTTTTTTGACAGTTCGATCGCCCCCCAGGGTTTCCGGGAACAGCGCCAGCGGTTACAATGCCCGGCGCAGCTTGCGCACTTCACTGCGCAGGTTTCCAGGAGATGGAGAAGGTAGTGGACGCGCACATCGGACAAGTTGCCGCTCTGGCCACGGCCCTCTGCTGGACCGTCACCGCCATGGCCTTCGAATCCGCAGGCAAGCGGGTGGGGTCGCTGCCGGTGAACCTGCTGCGGCTGTTGATGGCCATTGTCTTCCTCAGCCTCTACTCGCTGGTGATGCGCGGGCGGTTGTTCCCCACCGACGCCTCGGCCCACGCCTGGCTCTGGCTCTCGGTCTCCGGCATTATCGGCTTCCTGCTGGGGGACATCCTCCTGTTCCGCGCCTTCGTGGTCATCGGATCACGCATCTCCATGCTGATCATGGCCGCCGTGCCGCCGATCACCGCCGTGCTGGGCTGGATGATCATGGGCGAGCGTCTCTCTTTCACCAACCTGGTGGGCATGGGTCTGACAATAGCCGGGATCAGCTGGGTGGTGCTGGAGCGGGGGCGGGGCGAGGCGGACGCCGCGAGCGGTTCCCCGGGTTCACGCCGGCTCACCGGCATCCTGCTGGCCTTTGGCGGAGCATTCGGGCAGGCGGTGGGCCTGGTGCTGAGCAAGTATGGCATGGGTGACTACGATGCCTTTGCCGCCACCCAGATCCGGATCATCGCCGGCGCCATCGGTTTCGTACTGCTCTTCTTTATCCGTCCCACATGGCGGCGGGTGGGGGCGGCACTCCGTGACGGCGCGGCCATGCAGCGCATCACCCTCGGTGCCTTCTTCGGCCCCTTCCTCGGGGTGTCCCTCTCGCTGTTGGCCGTGCAATACACCGAGTCGGGCGTGGCGGCCACCATCATGTCCATCGTGCCGGTGCTGATCATCGTCCCGGCGATCATCGTTTTCAAGGAGCGGCCCACCAAGCGGGAGGTGGTGGGCGCAGTGGTGGCGGTGGTTGGCGTGGCGGTGATGTTTCTCTAGAAGCCACTTCCAGGCAGGAGACGGAAACGGGGCGGAGCGCTCGTTGCGCGGCACTCCGTCCCGTTAATGGTTTTATATCGTGTCGATGATGGCGTTGAAGGTGCGGCTGGGGCGCATGGCCTCCTCGGTCTTGTCCGGGTCGGGGAAGTAGTAACCGCCGATGTCCATCGGTTCACCCTGGGCGGCCATCAGTTCCTCGTTGATCTTCTCCTCCTTGGCCTCCATCTCCGCGGCCGCGGCTCCCAGGCGCATCTTCAGTTCGAAGTCCTTCTTCTGCTTGCCCACTGCCTGGGCCCAGTACATCGCCAGGTAGAAGCTGCTGCCACGGTTGTCCATCTCGTTGACCTTGCGCGAGGGAAGCTTGCCATTCTGCAGATACTTGGAGATGGCCTGGTCCAGGGTCCTGGCCAGGATCGCCGCCTTCTCATTCTTCGTCTGCTCGGCCACCAGTTCCAGGGACGGCACCAGGGCACAGTATTCACCCAGGGAATCCCACCGCAGGTGGCCTTCCTTGAGAAACTGCTGGACGTGCTTGGGTGCCGAACCGCCGGCGCCGGTCTCGAACAGCCCGCCGCCGTTCATCAGCGGCACGATGGAGAGCATCCGCGCGCTGGTGCCCAGCTCGAGGATCGGGAACAGGTCGGTGAGGTAGTCACGAAGGACGTTGCCGGTGACCGAGATGGTGTCCTCGCCCTTGCGCACCCGCTCCAGGGTGAACCTCATCGCGTCATCCGGGGCAAGAATCTGGATATCCAGTCCGGCGGTGTCGTGCTCCGGAAGATACTGCTTCACCTTGGTGATGATTTCCCGGTCATGGCCTCTTTTGTCATTCAGCCAGAAGATGGCCGGCGAACCGGTGGCCCGGGCCCGGGTGACCGCCAGCTTGATCCAGTTGCTGATCGCCGCGTCCTTGGCCTGGCACATGCGGAAGATGTCACCCGGCTCCACGGTCTGTTCGAGAAGTGTGGAGCCTGACTCATCCACCACACGCATTTTGCCATGGGCCGGCGCTTCGAAGGTCTTGTCGTGGGAACCGTATTCTTCGGCCTTCTGGGCCATCAGCCCCACGTTGGCCACGTTGCCCATGGTGGACGGGTCGAACTGGCCTTTTTCTTTGGCGTCCTCGAGAATGACGCCATACATGGTGGCATAGCAGCGGTCGGGTACCATGGCGATGCAGTCCTGGAGCTGGTCGTCCTTGTTCCACATCCGGCCGCCGTCGCGTATCACGTTGGGCATGGAGGCATCCACGATCACGTTGTTGGGCACGTGCAGGTTGGTGATGCCCTTGCGCGAGTCGACCATGGCCAGCGCCGGGCGGTTCGCGTAGACTGCCTCGATATCCGCCTCGATTTCGGCCTTCTTCTCTTTCGGTAGCTTGTCGAGTTTCTCCAGCACGTCGGCCAGGCCGTTGTTGACATTGGCCCCGATCTCGTCGAGCAGTGCGGCATGCTTATCCAGCGCCTTCTCGTAGTACACCGAGACACAGTGTCCGAACATGATGGGGTCGGAGATCTTCATCATGGTGGCCTTGAGGTGCAGCGAGAGCAGTACGTCCTCCTTCTGCGCCTCATCGATCTGCTCGGCGTAGAACTTCCGCAGGGCGGCCACGTTCATCACCGAAGTGTCGATGACCTCTCCCTCCAGCAGCGCCAGGCCCTCCTTGAGCAGACTGGCTTCGCCCTTCTTGCCGACGAACTCGATTTTCACCGAGCCGTCCTTCTCCATGGTCATCGATTTCTCACTGGCAAAGAAATCCTTCTTGCTCATGTGAGTCACCCGGGATTTCGACCCCGATTCCGGCCAGGGTTTCATCATCTTGTGCGGGTTTTTGAGAGCAAACTTTTTCACCGACTTCGCCGCCCGCCGGTCGGCGTTGCCCTCACGGAGCACCGGGTTCACCGCCGAGCCGAGCACCTTGGCGAAACGAGCCTGGAGTTCTTTCTCGGCGTCGTTCCCGGCTTCCTCAGGGTAGTCGGGGATGTCGTAGCCCTTGTCCTGCAGCTCCTTGATCGCCGCCTGCAGCTGGGGGATGGAGGCGCTGATGTTGGGCAGCTTGATGATGTTGGCTTCCGGGGTCTTGGCCAACTCGCCCAGCTGCGCCAGGCCGTCGGGGATCTTCTGGGCGTCGGTGAGGTTGTCGGGGAAGTTGGCGATGATGCGACCCACCAGGGAGATATCGCTGGTCTCCACTTCGATGCCGGTTCCCCGGGTGAAAGCCTGCACTACGGGAAGCAGGGAATAGGATGCCAGCGCCGGCGACTCGTCGATCTTGGTCCAGGTGATCTTCATCGTCGTCATGTCCTCGTATCGAGTTTCTTGTCAAGGGGAGCTTCCCAGCATGGGAGTGCACCCTGGTGGCAAACGAATTCAGCCGCAAAACCAGAAGAATAGGGAAAAGTTGAAAATCTGTCAAACAGGCGGAACCCGGCTAGCGGGTGAGCAGCCCTTCCATGGCCCGGCCGAAGGCGTCACCCATCTGGAACATCATCTTCCCGCTGCCGAAGTAGTGGATCGGCTTGTTGGAGAGGACCGCATGGTAGCGGTCGGGGTCGATGGTCCAGGCCTGATCGCGGTAGAGGCGCTCCGCCAGCGGATCGGTCAGGCAGGCCGTGGGGACAAAGGTCACAGTGCCCCGGAACTCCGGGCTGGCGGCCACGGCCGCCTGGGCTTTCCTGATAACCGTTTCCGGGGAACCCGGAGGCACGGTTTGACCGCCGGTGCCGAGCTCGCCGATAACCACCGGAAGGTCGGGAACTCCCAGGTCCCGGCGCAGGTCGTGGATCAGGTGGGTCAGGTTTAATTCGTATTCCTGGTGGCGACCGCCGAACTGATCGCTGTATCCCTGGAACCAGACCAGGCCGGCGATCTCGTACCCGGCCCCGTCATAGACCGGGAAGTGGCGGGGCAGGTGTTTCAGCGTTGCCCGGACGTTGGCCACCAGTTGCCGGTAGCGCGGACCGGTCTTTGCGTCACCCCCCGCACCGGGCGGGTAAAAATCGTTTTTCCGTACTCCCAGAGCCTCCGGCTGGCGGCCCAGTGACGCACCTCCCCAGCAGCACTTGATCAGCAGTACCTGCTCCTCGAACAGATCCCCCATCACCATGCCGAATCCGTACTCCGGGCCGAAGAGCCGGCCATCCCGCGGTGGCCCGTTTTCGAAGGCGCCGTACCCCAGGGCCAGGATACCCTTGCGGGGGCCGCAGCGGGCCCAGACGTCGTCCCGCTCGAGGAAACCGTCTACAGAGACAAGCCGCTGAAAAGCCGGTTCGGTGGCCGGGTCGTCGGCCATGTGCCCCAGGCTCAGCTCGGACCCGTAGCCCTCCATGTTCGACTGGCCGGCGAGGATGAAGACCTTCAACCGGCCATCCGACTCCTCGTGGTCCGGGATTCCGGCCGCCACGGCCACGAAGAAGGCGAGGGTCACCGCGAATAGAGAGAAACTCTCTGAAAAAAAGATTGATCTCCGGAAAAGCGGTATAGGCAGAATTATCCCTTACGGGCTATGGCTTCCAGGGCCCGGCGCAGCTTGCGGTTCCCGGCCAGCAGCCGCACGAACCCGCTCTCCTGCGGGCGGCCCTTGGCCCGGAGCAGTTCAGCCAGGTCTTTCTTTTCCCCGGCGGACCACTTCTCCAGGCCGGGAATCAGCGAGAACATGGGCGCCAGTCGCTGGAACCAGAGGCGTTCCAGGGACGGCCACTTTTTCCGGCCGCGGACACCCAGCATTTTGGCCAGGGCATCCGCCGATACGGCCATGGCCTTCTCCCGGTCGCCGCCGAAGCGCTCACCGATCAGCCCGGTGGTGGCCAGACTCAGCCCGGTGAGGGGGAACTGCTCGCGTATCTTCTCCGGGTCGCCCTTCATGGTGTAATACATGTCGCTCACCGCCAGCTTTTTCAGGGTGGCGATGGGGGTGCGGTAGCCCGGCGTCTTCCTGATCTTCTTCAGCTCCTGTTCGGTCAGGGCCCGGACATCAGGGTTTTCGGAGACAAAGCCCAGCTTGCGGTAGAACCAGAACGATCCGGACTGCAGGCCCTCGTCGTTCTCGTAGCCCACCTGGTAGCGTTCCATGCGGAAGCGGGTCGAGCCGAAGTGCTGGTGGAAGACCCTGAGGTACTGGGAGAAGATGTAGGCCGCTTCGCCGCCCCGCCAGGTGTCAAAGATGTTGATGGCGATCTCGCACTGGTCGAAAAGGATCGCCCCCACGCCGTAGCCGATGACAAAGCCGTTCTTGATGATCAGCGAAGCGTAGTCGCTCTCCACCGGCAGGCGGTAGCCGGGCTTCATGCCGAAGAGCACCAACTGGTAGCCCCGGTTGCACTGGGCCACGATCACCTCGTCCGGAGAGGCGTACTCCACCGGGTAGAGGCCCCGGTGACGAACGGCCAGGGCGCAGCGGATGGTCTTGATCAGCTGCCGTGCGGCCCGCGGGGTGGCCAGGCTGATACGGTCCAGCGGTCGTTTCACTTCCTTATTAAAGTTCTCCATCTTCCGCAGCAGCGGGCCATCGTGGAAATACGGCTCACTTCCAGTGACCCGGGCGTGGGTCCGGCAGGCCGGTGTGTCACCCAGCTGCCAGACCACTGGCAGTTCCAGGGCGTCGTAGAGCTGCCGCTTGACCAGGTAGGGAACCCGCAGTTTGTCTATCCTGGCCAGCAGCCACTGCAAACAGGTCTGGCCGCCGTCTCCGCGGGCCAGATCCACCCACTCCTCGGTGGAAACCGGGGCCAGGTCGAGGCCGTCGCTCTCGGCCCAGGAGGCCAGCAGGGGCAGCAGGGCATCGAGTTTCTCGGTGTCTTCGTACTCTTCCCACTGAACCTCCAGCGCCGGGCCATACCACTTCACCAGCTCGGCCACGGTGGTGTGGTCATACTGATAGCTCACCGCGGTTTCGGGGAGCGCCTCCTCGT
Organism: uncultured bacterium; assembly: GCA_965531145.1. Taxonomy (GTDB): domain Bacteria; phylum Acidobacteriota; class JAQAZP01; order JAQAZP01; family JAQAZP01; genus JAQAZP01. The sequence goes on from CBESOE010000020.1 coordinate 19,170, forward strand.
CGAGCGCTGCCGCCACATCAGGATCCTGCTCCTTGAGCAGCAGCACCCGCTTGCCGAAGCGGTCGCACTCACGGCGAGCAAGGCGGAAGACTTCCTTGTCGTCGGGGTAGACGCGGATGAAGAGCAGGGCCTCGTGATACTCCAGCAGCAGCTCGGGGTCGAGAATTTCCGTATCCGAGAGGTGCCGCAGCAGGGCCAGCTTCCACTGTCGCGGTTCATCGCCGAACTGGTTGCGCAGCTGGGCCAGCGACCCGATCTGTTTGCCGAGAGATCTGGGGAGACGTGGGGTGGTGGTCTGTTTGGTCATGGCTATCCTCGTGTTTCGGTTGTAAGCCTTCATAGTAGGAGAGATTCGAGGGGATTTCCAGTGGCGGACCACTAAAATCGAGGTAGTGGTTGGTGGATTATGGGATCCGTGGCTGATTCAGGCGCCCAGCAACCGCCGCTGCAACAGTGACTGCATGTCACGCCGACCATCGACGATCAGCAGGACGTAGACATCCTTGTCCAGAACTCGGTAGATGATGCGGTAGGGTTTGAAAAAGACCTCGCGGTATTCGCGAACCCCGAGCGCCAGAAGCTCATTTGGGAATGCACCCCGCGCCGGGTACTCGGCAAGCCTGGAGAAGGCTTTCTCGATCTGCTTCAGAACATGATCCGCTTTCCGTGGAGCATCATGCGTGGCAATGAAGTCGTACAGCTCCTCGAGATCTCGGGCTGCGTCAGCGGTCAGCCAGACCGCGTACGGCATCAGTCGCCCTCCCCGCGGTTACGCAGGTCCCTGATCACGTCCCCGGCGGGCACAACTTTTCCTTCCTCCACCTGCCGCATTCCCAGGGCAAGGATTTTCAACAGCGCCATAGTCTCCTGAATCTGTTCGTAGCTCTCGATGTCCTGGATCACCGCCTTGGCCGTACCGTTCTGGGTGATGACCAGCGGTTCCCCCTGCTCAGCGAGATCTCTGACGATCTCGGCGGTGTGGGCTTTGAGGTAACTGATTGGCTTGATCCTGTCTGACAGCTTCATGGGGCGCCTCCATATTCGGGTAGGACTAAATTTAGTCCTTAAACAGGTCATGTGTCAAGCTATCGCTTTCGCAGGATTCCCTACTTGTTTGAAATGCCTATTTGGCATATCAAGTCTTCAAACTCTTTGCTGCTCAGCTGAAACATGTAGTGTGTAACAAAACTCTTTCCCACCACCTCTGAGAGTTCTTGACGGCAGGAACTTCGGAAGCCCACGATCCTCACCCCACGAGCCAGAGCTTGCGGTCCAGCACCCGGTACTGAACCGCTTCGGCAATGTGCTCAGCAGCAATCCGTTCTGAACCTGCCAGGTCGGCCAGGGTGCGCCCCAGCTTGAGCAGGCGGGCCCGACTGCGGGCACTGAGGCCCAGCTGCTTCATCGCCTGGCGCAGCAGTGCCGCGGCATCCGCGGGCAGTTCACAGACTGTTTCCAGCTCTTTGGGTGAGAGGCTGGCATTGGTCCTTGCTCGGCCATACCTGGCGGCCTGTACTGCCCGTGCTGCAGTTACCCGTTCGGCCATCGCGGCCGATCCCTCGCCCCTTTCCACCGATTCAAGATCTTCCAGTTTCACCGCCGGCACCTCCACCTGGATGTCGATGCGGTCCAGCAGCGGGCCGGAGATCCGCGAGAGGTAGCGCTGGATCTGCGGTGCGGTGCAGTTGCACTCCCGCCGGGAATCGCCGAGGAAACCGCAGGGGCAGGGGTTCATCGCCGCGGCCAGCATGAAACCGGCGGGGAAGCGGGCGGTGCGGTTGGACCGGGTGACGTGAATTACCCGCGACTCCAGCGGCTGGCGCAGCCCTTCCAGCACGTGGCGGCGAAACTCGGGCAACTCGTCGAGGAAGAGAATGCCGTTGTGGGCCAGGGTGGCTTCCCCGGGGGTGGGGACCTGGCCCCCGCCGATCAGTCCCGGGGCGCTGATGGTGTGGTGGGGCGAGCGGAAGGGGCGGGTGCGGAGGTGACCGTTGGCCGGCAGCCCGGTGGCGCTGTAGATGCAGCAGGTCTCCAGCGCCTCATCGCCGGTCATGGCCGGCAGGATGGTGCGGATGCGGCTGGCCAGCATGGTCTTGCCCGACCCGGGCGGACCAATGAGCAGCAGGTTGTGTCCTCCGGCCACCGCTGCCTCGATGGCCCGCTTGGCCTGTTCCTGGCCTTTGACGTCGGTGAAGTCCTCGTCGTCTCCCCGGGCAGTTCGGATACGTTCTTCATCGTCGGAGGGACGTACCGGAAGGGGAGAGGGCTCCACCTGGCCTCGCAGGATGGCCACGGCTTCGTCAAGCGAATCCACGGGCGTTATGTCCAGCCCCTCCACCATGCCCACTTCACGGGCATTGTCATGGGGCAGCATCAGGCCCAGCCCCAGGCGACGGGCCAGCAACGCCGCCGGCAGCGCCCCGCGCACCGGGCGGAGGGTGCCGTCGAGGCTCAGCTCACCCATGGCCAGCAGTTTTGCGATTGTGCCCGACGGCACAATATCGGAAGCGGTGAGCACGCCCAGGGCGATGGGCAGGTCGAGGGCGCTGCCCTCCTTGCGCAGGTCGGCCGGGGCCATGTTGATCACCAGCTTCTGCCGGGGGAACTCGAAGCCGGAGTTGATGATCGCGGACTTGACCCTGATCTGGCTTTCCCGCACTGCGGCATCGGGCAGCCCGGCGATGAAGATCCCGGGCAGACCGCGGAGCAGGTCCACCTCCACCTGGACCCGGAGGGCCTCAACTCCGAGCAGACTGGTTGTGACGACTCTGGCGAGCATCCTCTGATGAGGAGCAAGATGTGTTCCAGCCCTGTGCTGCCGGATAGGGCTGAAGTGGCGGGGCGCCGAGGCCGGGAATGCTGTCATTCTGACAAGTGATGTTTACAGAGAGGCATCCTGGCTTGTCAGGTGACAAACCCTCCGGGATGTAACGATTGCAGGGGTGATGGGCAACAGAATCCCCACAGTGCACACCTCTTTTCCGGGGATTGCGCCATAAGCCAGGAGTGGTGATCGGAGGAACGCGTCAGGTTTGCCTGGCGGGAAGTTGTTAGCCAAAAAGAGGGTTTACCGGCGGATGCCCGGATGGTTTTTGACCATGCGCGGCATTCGCCTGCAATACTTTGGACACCATGTCCCTGATCCCATCGGCTTCCAGAGGCTTGGGCAGGACCCAGGCATCCACCGTGGCAAAGAAGTCGAGAATTTCCTGGCTGTTGAGATCGCCGGTGGTGAAGATCACTTTCCCCTTGATGTCGGGGCGCTCGTCAACCACGGTACTGTAGAACTCGATACCGTTCATTCGCGGCATGCGGATGTCGGTGATCACCAGGTCGTAGGTATTGGAGAGCACCTTGCGGCAGGCTTCCTCCCCGTTGGAAGCGGTATCCAACCGGTGACCTTGATCCCTCAATACCTCGAGGAGGAGATCGATGATCATCGGCTCGTCATCCACCACCAGAATGCTGGACTCATATTTACCATCGCCTGTCCGATCTCCGCTATCCACCAGATCCGCACCCGCAGGTGTCCCCTCGTTTTCGAGGATGGGGAGGTCCACGGCGAAGGTCGTCCCTTCACCCGGCCGGCTGTGGCAGCTGATCTGGCCTCCATGTTCCCGCACGATGCCGTAGGACACCGAAAGGCCCAGGCCTGTGCCCCCACCCTGCTTCTTGGTGGTGAAGAACGGGTCGAAGATGCGTTTCTGGGTGGCCTTGTCCATCCCCTCACCGTTGTCCGCGACTGTCGCCCTGATCATTCCGTCCCCGTGTGAGGTCCGGATAAGGAGACGCGCCGGCCGATCCCGGGTGGCCATCATGGACTGGCGCGCATTGTTGATCAGGTTGAGGAAGACCTGCTGCACACGGTGGAAGTCGAGCATGGTGCGGGGGATCTGGGGGCTCAACTCCATGACGATCTCGATGTCATTCTCCTGGAACCGGTCGTGTACCAGGTCCACAGTTTTTTCGAGAATGCCGTTTATGCCGAGATAGGTGTGCTCGGGCTTGTATCCCCGGACAAATGACAGCAGGTTCTTCACGATCTTCTGGCAGCGGATCGCCGACTCGTGGATTTTCTCCAGCTCGCGAGTCATCGGGCTGCCGGCATTGCGAACCATCAGCAGCTGCGAGAAGCCGAGGACAACACTCAGGGGATTGTTCAGTTCATGGGTCACCCCGGAGATGGCCTCGCCGATGGCGGAGAGTTTTTCCGCTTGCAGCAGCTGCGACTGAGCCGCCTTGAGTTCGGTGACGTCACGGCCCAACCAGACCGTTCCGATGAGGTCGTTCTCCTCGTTTCGCAGAATCGACATGTTCAGTTCCAGGTTTACTTCTGAACCGCTCTTCCGGGTCAGGCTGGTGGAATACCTGGAAATTTCCCCGGCGGTGCAGATATGGTCCACCAGTTCGCCGTCACCTTTCTCTCCGAACAGGGCCCGGAACGATTTACCCAGCATCTCTTTCTTGCCGTAGCCGGAAAGACGTTCGGCACTGTGATTGAATTCGGTGATCAGGCCGTCCTTGTCCGTGGTGAGGATGAAATCCGGAGAGTGGTCCAGCACACGTTCGAGCTTGCGGATGGTGCGGTGGCGGCCGCCCGATTCCTTGATCACCTGACGGTGGAGCATCGCATTCTTGAACGCATTTGCCGAAGCCCGGGCAACGGCGGTACAGAACTTGATCTCTCTCGCGGTGAACTCCTGGTTGTCCCGGGCCGTCTTCAGACAGAGCGTCCCCAGTATATCCTCCCCAAAGGTGAGGGGGATCACGAGAATCGAATGAAAATCCAGATGCTTCAGGACCTCTTTCACATCGTCCATCAGCGGATCACTGGCCACGTCCTGGATGACCACCGGGTTCCGTGTTTTGATGGCCTGCCGGATTTCCGGATATTTTTCCAGATCGATTTCCAGCATGTAGACGTCAGGGTCGTCGTGTGAAGACATCACCAGGCACTGCTTGCTGGTTTCGTCGAGAAAGAGGAGTGAGCATCGGACCGCCGGGACGATCTTGGCGATCTGGCTCACGATTCCATGGGTCACTTCGCGGAGATCGAGGGACGAAGTGATGGTGTCGAGAATGTTCAGCAGGGCGGTGAGTTCACGGACCTCCAGTTGCTCCATCTCCGACTCCCGCCGGGAGCGGTGGATGCTCTCGGCGAGGTAGCCGTAGTAAATTCCCACGGTACAGAGGAACAGAATCTGGAGAACAAGGTTGTATTGTGAAGAGGTGACCACTCCGGTTTCCAGCACCAGCCATGAATGGAGGGCACCCACGGCGGCGGCGCCGGCCAGCATGTGGGACCGGTAGTGCGTGAGCACGGCCACCAGAGCCATCAGAAAATAGGAGATGAGCAGGGCCTTGGCTGATGCGCCCCCCAGGAGCAGGATTCCGGTGAGAACGAAGATGATGTCGGCGGCTCCGACCAGCAGGTTGAATTGGGGGGAGGCCACCACTCTCAAGGGAGTCCACAGAACCAGGGCATCGGATAAGGCGAAGACGATCAGCAGCAGGATAGTGGAAACACCAGCGCTCTCAACTCCGGCGTCGAACACCAGGCCGCCGAGGGCTGCAACCAGTGCGCCGCGGAGAAGAAATATATTCCGCCGCTTTACGGCGTTTGAAGAGATGGATGGTTCCATTTCAGCACTTTTGAATGTGACCATGTTTCATTCGCTAACCCGTTGAATCCAGTGGATCCCAAAATTCTTATCGATCAATGGGCCGGATATCTGTAATCCTGAATGAGGGCAGGGCGGAGTTTATCGGGCCGGCCCGGAAACCGCTGAGGAAATAGATGAACACGATGTGAAAAAAAGACTATACATTTGACTCCGAACGTGGTAAAGTTCATTCACGTTTTCGGACATGTCGACACGATAGTGAAAGGGCGGTCTTGAGATCGCCCTTTTTTTAGTTGTCGATACGGGACGAAAACCTGGGGCCGCTGCGGCGGCTGGGGCGGCACCCCATTCAGACTGCCGGTCCGTTAAAGCTGTCGCGGAGGCTGCTGTTGTGACTATGGGGCCTCCAGGTTTGAATGCTCAGAAAGGAATGCGTAGACGGAAGTTAACTGAGGAGGACACCGGAGGTTGAATCAGCCTGCCGGAGTCGGATCAAGAGAACATCAGCCCCACAGGGGGCCCTCCGAGCATTCAGCCTGAGTTTGCTGAGCCGAGAGGACGAATTGAGAGAAAGACTATGAGCAAGAATATCTACGTTGGCAACCTGTCCTTTGATTCCACCGAGAGTAGCGTCCGCCAGGCTTTTGAAGAGTTTGGTACCGTGGACGAAGTCAAGCTGATCACCGACCGCGACACCGGCCGGCCCCGCGGCTTTGGTTTTGTCGTGATGTCTTCGGGCGGCGACGAGGCCATCCAGGCCCTCGACGGCAAAGAGCTCGACGGCCGGAACCTGAAGGTCAACGAGGCTCGGCCTCGCGAGGAGCGGCGCCCCCGGTGGTAGCACTCCGCTAGTTGCCTGATAAAGACGGGATGTGGCCTTCGGGTTTCATCCCGTTTTTTTATGTACCGAGTTCCATCCGGGGAATCATCAGGTCATCGATCTCAGAGGCCAGGGCGGTCAATCCGGGCCGGATCTCTCCGGGGGCGGTGAGCGTGGTGATGGTGACCAGGAACCGGCCGTGGTGGAACTCGAGGTAGTAGTCGTAGAGCCGCCCGCCGTCTCCCAGTTCAAGAGTTTCGCCGCCATCGCCGGCCCGTCGCTGGTAGATGCAAGCAGCCGAGTGGCTGTCCTGCATCTCGAATGTCTCCAGCGTAAGCCGGGCATCCGTGCCGTTGGCGTATTCCCGTGCCACGACCTGGCGAAAGCCGCACTCGATCCAGGTCACGGCGCCGCCGTTGATGTAGAGATAGAGGTCATCCTCGACAAAGTGCTGCGGGTCTCCCGCCGCCTGCCAACCGGCGATTTCCTCCGGCAGCTCGGGCAGTCCGGCGGGACTGTCAATGACCGGTTCCGCCTCGGTGCGGTCGATACTCTCCGTGCAGTTCGTCAACAGGCCTGCTGATGCAAGTACCATGACCAGCAGGGTGACACCAGCGATTCGCATCTTTCCAGGCCCCCCTTTGAACGGTGAAGGTCAGACCGCCGACTCCCGAACGGACAGCTTCTGCAGGTCCAGCCGCCCGAGGCCGTGGCGCCGGGCCTTGTCGATCATGATGATGGTCGCCGGGTCGAGACCCCACAGCGATGCGCAATACGCATCCACCGCCACCCGGTCTGTACCGGCCACCACCTTGTTCGGCCGGTGCAGCTCCCCCGGGCCGAAGGGGCCGTTGGTGATGATGAACTCGGTGGCATCCACCACGCAAAGCGCCGGCTGGATGATGGTGTTCAGGTCGGCGATGCACTGGTCCAGGTGCCCGATGTCATCGTTTTTAAAGTTTCCGGTGTGGAAGGTGCGGTTGGTCTTCGGCGAACTGAGCCCCATCATATTTTTCAGTGTGCCGGTGAACCGGTTGCCCGCGTGGTCCTTGGTGATCGGCAGGGTGATCAGCACGTCGTATTCGAAGAACAATTCCATCACCCGGGCCTGCTTGAGCCGAACGCCCCGTGGGACGGGCACCTCCCGGAACAGCGATTCGTCGGAACGGTCGACGATCCTCAATTTCGCGCCGGACTCAGCAAGTGCCTTGTCCAGACCGGTGGAAGCCCAACTGGCCTCGGGGAGCCAGCTGAGGCAGGCCACCTCTGCGGCACCGGCCTCGCGGCACATGGTGACCACGGCCCGGACGATCTCCGGCTTGGTGAACGTGCCGGGATTGCTCCGCTGGGCGTTGGGCAGCAGGCAGACCCTGGCACCCCGGGGTACGAACCGTTCCATCCCGCCCAGCAGCCGCACGGCTTCCACGGTTTGAGCAAGGCGTTGATCGCCCCGCACCACGGCAATGTCCGGCACCGGCGCGGTTTCCTTCCGGGCCTTTCCGTCACCGGGCTTTTCGTTTGCTGCCGGGGGCTGGTTGCTGCCGAGCGCCAGGTCTGAAAGAACCCGGCCACCCACCAGCGAGGCGGCGCAGATGCCGGTGCTCCGGCGGAGAAAGGAGCGGCGAGAGATGTTCCGTTTCACGGTCTGTTCCTCCCTGAATAGAGACGATTGGCTCCCGTTTGCTGCAGCGATGGGGGGGAGCGAACTGCGGCCATTATCCACGGATGGACATGGCTGGCCAAATCCCTTGACCGAAAAATGCCGCGGTATATTCAAAGTGATCTAAAAAAACTGTTGACCTGGACGGGGTAATTGTCGATACAATAGATAGATCATTAATTGTATAGCGAGGTAATATAATGAAACTGCGAGTATTTCTGATCGAGGATGACCAGAGATTCAGGGATCTGGTCAGCGATGTGCTGGAGGAACGGGGCCACAAGGTCTATGCCTTTGCCGAGCCATTTCGCTGTCCGATCCTGCTCAACGAGAAGTGCCCATGTCCTGATGGCTGGCAGTGCGGTGACCTCTTCATCACCGACCGGGAGATGCCGGGGATGAGCGGCCTCGATTTCATCGAGAACCAGCTCCGTTTCGGCTGCCGCGGGCTGGCCGCCAACACGGCGGTGATGTCGGGAAACTGGACAGATGCCGAACTGAGCCGGGCCCGGGACCTGGGTTGCCGGACTTTTCACAAGCCTTTCGACCTGGGGGAGTTCCTTGCCTGGATCGAGGCGTGCGAGGCGCGGGCCAATCCGGCGCGGGGGTTGACCGCGGTCTACCTCGACAAGCCGGCGAAAACGGTGTGACCTGGAGATCTACTCGTAGCCCAGGGCTTCCACCGGCACCAGCCGGGAAGCCTTCATTGCCGGCCAGAGGCCGAAGGTGAGACCCACGGTGGTGCAGAAGAGCAGGCCACGTATGGCCCAGGGCAGGGGGATGTTCACCGGGAATTCGGTGAACAGGGTGACGATGTTGCCCAGACCGAAGCCCAGGGCCACCCCGGCGATGCCGCCAAGATTGCAGAGGATCACCGCCTCGAGAAGGAACTGCCAGAGTATCTGCTTCCGTTTGGCACCGAGGGCTTTCCGGATGCCGATCTCCCGCGTCCGTTCGGTGACCGAGACGAGCATGATATTCATGATGCCGATGCCGGCCACCACCAGGGCGACGATACCGATGACAAAGGCTCCGGCCTTGACGCCTGCGGTGGCGTCGTTGAACTGCCGGATGTTGCTGTCGTTGGTGAAGATGTCGAAGTCGTCGCCATCCCGCGGGTCCACACCGCGATCCATCCGCAGCACGGCCCGGGTCTCTTCGATGGCGTCCTGCAGCACCTCGGGTGAACGGGCCCGGACGGTCATGTTCACCGACCGTGCGTTCCCCCGGCCGTCCCGCATGCCGTAGATCTTCTTGAACGTCGTCACCGGCATCAGAACGTAATTGTCGAAGCCGCCGCCCATGGCCGACTTCTTTTCCTCGAAAACCCCCACCACGGTGAACTTGTGTCCGTCCACCTTGATCGTATTGTCCAACGGGTCGGAGAAGGGGAAGAGTTCGTTGGCGATCTCGAAGCCGATCACGGCCACCCGCCGGCCCACCTTGACGTCTTCGTTGGAGATGTTGCGCCCCAGTTCGACGTAGTGGGTGTTGTTTGGTGGGTATTCAGGTGTTCCCCCGCAGACGGTCATTCTCGGTTCGGTCGATTCGCCGCGGTGTTTGACGGTCACACTGCCGATCTGCCACAGCTCGGCGCCCACCAGGTCGACGCTCTCAACGTTTTCCCGCACCGCGTCGCAGTTGGCCACGGTCACCGGTGCACGCCGCTGGATTGCGGCCCAATCCACGTCGTTGTGGAAATTTCCGGCAGGCCACTTCTGCACCTGGAAGGTCGTGGTGCCGAGAACACTCATCTCCTGCTCCATGGTGCTTTGGATCACCGAGATCCCGGTCATCACCGCGATGATCGAGGCCACGCCGGCAATGATCCCCACCAGGGTCAGCGACGAGCGCAGCTTGTGGGCGCGGATGGCGGAGAGGGCCATTCTGAGGGCTTCGATCCACTGCACGGTTCAGATCTCCTTCCTGCTGTCGGGACGTCTATTCATATCGGAGCGCTTCCAACGGCCTCATACGGGACGCCTTGAGTGCCGGGATCAGGCCGGAGACGAGCCCCACCCCGAGGGAAACGGCGATGGCCACCAGCACGATCCCCAGCGAGATGCTGGCCGGCATCACCAGCCGGTCGATCAGTGCTGTGGCCCCGTAGGCCAGCCCCAGTCCCACCAGGCACCCGGCGAGACAGATGGCCGAACTTTCGATGAGGAACTGGGAGAGGATCGCCCGCCGCTTGGCGCCGATGGCCTTGCGAATGCCGATCTCCTTCGTCCGTTCTGTGACCGAAACAAACATGATGTTGGTCACGCCGATGCCGCCAACAAAGAGTGAAACGCCGGTGATCAGCATGCCGATCAGCACCACCACTCCCATCACGTTGTTGAACATCGCCACCAGGGCGTCCATTTTGTTGATGGCAAAGTTGTCGTCCTCGGTGGGGCGCAGACGGCGGATCTTGCGCATCTCGCCGATGACTTCGAACTCGAAGTCCTCGAGCCTTTCCCCGGGTGGGGCCTTGACCGCGATGTCGAGGTTGCGGTTGGCCATGCCGAAGCAACTGGCAAAGGTGGTGATCGGGATGAGAATCTGACTGTCGAAGTCCGGGCCGCCGAACACGCCGGCGCTGCCCTGCTTTTCCATCACCCCCACCACACGGTAGCTGTGGCGACCCACCTTGACCGTCTGGTTCAGCGGGTCGGCGTTGTCGAACAGCTCCTCGTGGATGGTGCAGCCGATGACACAGACCCGTTTCTTGTATTGGACATCGTAGGCGCTGAGGAAACGGCCATACTCGGGCACCGCGCTGGAGACCAGCATCTGCTTGTGGGTGGTGCCGATGATATCCACGTTTTCCATGGTTTCGGCGTTGTATTTCATGGCTCGGCTGGTATGGGCGGTGGGATTGACCGCCACAGCGCTTTCCAGCGCCCGGCCCAATTTTTCCGAGTCCTTGAGGTCGACGTTCGGCCGGTTGCGGAAGTCGAAGAAACTGCCGGTGAAGACCCAGGGCGTCCTCGAGATGTAGAGCACATCCGAACCCAGAACCGAAACACTTTCCTTGAACGAGTTGGAAATGCCGTTGGCCGCGGTCATGGTTGTCACCACGCCGACGATGCCGATGATGATGCCGAGGGTGGTGAGGATACCGCGGGACTTGTTGGCCCGCACCGCTCCAAAAGCGATCCTCAGCGACTCCGCGGCTTCGTGGAAAATACTCACATCACGACCTGTAATGCGGGCCGGTGCACAGAGGAGTCATCCTCCATCAGTCCGTCCCGCAGCCGGATCACCCGCTCGGTGTGCCGGACAATGGCCTCTTCGTGGGTCACCAGCAGAATGGTGTTTCCCTGCTCGTGCAGCCGGTTGAAAATGCTCATGATTTCTTCGCCGGTGACGCTGTCCAGATTTCCGGTGGGTTCGTCGGCGAGGATCATCGACGGCTTGTTGACCAGCGCCCGGGCAATGGCCACCCGTTGGCGCTCGCCCCCCGACAGTTCGCTGGGCTTGTGGTGCATGCGGGCGGTGAGCCCCACCGCTTCGATGGCCTCCTCCACCTGCTTTTTCCGTTTGCCGCGGGCCAGCCCGCCGTAGATCAGCGGCAGTTCCACATTGTAGAAGACGTCGGTCCGCGGGATGAGGTTAAACGTCTGGAAAACGAAGCCGATCATCCGGTTGCGGATTTCGGCCAGCTGGTCCTCCTTGAGCGTGCTCACGTCCTCCCCATCGAGGATGTAGCTGCCCGAGGTGGGGGTGTCCAGACAGCCGAGGAGATTCATCATCGTCGACTTTCCCGATCCGGAGGGGCCCATGATCGCCACGTATTCGTTCTTGGCCACGTCAAAGGTGACTCCCTTGAGGGCCGGCACCTCAACGCTGCCCATGCGGTAGATCTTTTCCAGTTGATTCACTTGAACAGTCATTGATGCCTCGCTCATTCCCCGGCGGTTTCCTCGCCGGCCGGCGCGTCCTTCTCCGTAACCACCACTTCGGCCCCGTGCTGCAGATCTCTGCTGATCACCCGGTAGCTGCCGGTGACCACCTGCTCGCCCTCTTCCAGGCCTTCGACGATTTCGATGTGTGTGTCGCTCTGGATACCGATTTTCACCTGGCGGGCCCAGGTCCGGCCCTCGCTGTAGACCCAGACGATCTCCACGAAACCGTCCTTGTCCGGTGTCCACTCCGTTTCGTCCGATTCCCTTGCGTCTCCCTCTCCAGCCGGTCCAGTTTGTTGCAGCTGCTCCGGGGTTCTCACCGCCACGCACTGGATCGGCACGCCCAGCGCCTCTTCGCGGGTTTCGGTAACGATGTCGCAGGAGCAGGTCATGCCGGGCCGCAACTCGGTGACCGGGTCGATCACGGTGATTTTCACCTCGAACTCGGTGCGCTGGTCGGTGGTGCCCTGGCCGGAGACCTTGGCGCTGTTGGCGATCTCGGTCACCACGCCCTTGGCCTCGTTTTCGGGCAAGGCGTCCACTTCGATTGTTGCCGCGTCAGACAGAGATACGGAAACGATGTCGTTCTCGTCCACGTCCACCAGCGCTTCCATTCCCGAGAGATTGGAGAGAACCATGATCACGTCCGACTGAAACTGTGAGCCGACGGCGATCTCACCGATCTCCTTGTTCATCTTGCTGATGGTGCCGGCCATGGGCGAGTAGATCCGGGTTTTGGAGAGGTCGTCGGTGCTTTGCTTCAAAGAGGCCCGGACCTGTTCCACCTGGTTCAGGGCCGATTGGTATCGTGCCTTGTCCGCCTGGTAGGCAGACTCGGCTGCGTCCAGCTGGGCCTGGGTATCAAGCTTCTGGTCGAAGAGCTCCTGGATTCGGACCAGGTCCTTTTCGGCTTTGGACAGGTTCTCCAGAGTGACCCTTGAGTTTGACTGGGCCATGCGAAGGTTGGCCTCGGTGCTCTCCACCGCGGCCGAGTGCCGCTTACGGTCCAGTTCCAGCAGCAACTGGCCCTTTTCCACCCGGTCCCCCTCTTCAACTTCCAGGCGGATTATCTTGCCGCTGACATCGGCGCTGATGTTGACCTGGGTCTCGGGTTGGATCCGTCCGGTGGCGGTGACCGTTTCGACGATGGTCATCCGCTCGGCGGGACCGGTTTCCACTTCCAGTCCGGCCTCTTCGGCCTTGAAGAATTTGAAGTAGCTGCCGACACCGGCAGCGGCGATAATCAGAACGATGGCGATAATGAGCAATCTCTTCCTGGTCATGAAGGCTCCTTTCTGCTTAACCTGTCTCCAGACTATACGGAATTCCAGCTGCTGCAGTTCGACGCTTATCTTTCTGAATTTTCGGGGGATGGGGCGAATCCGGGGCGGGGCGGGGGAGAGGGAAATAAAAAAAGGCCGGCCCCTGGTGGAGACCGGCCCCTATTGGCTCGTTTTCGAGCCGCCGAAGTTGTCAGCGGCAGTTATTTGGCATATTCCACGGAGGTGGCGAAGAAGGTGATCTCCAGCTTCGTCTCCTTCTGTGCGCCTTCCTTGCCGTCCACCGGGCTGGCGCAGGTGGCCTCGTCTTTCTTCAACTCGCCTTTTTCAGCGCAGTAATCCATCTTTTTGGCCACGGCGAACCCCGTGAGGGTCACATTCTTGCCGGCGGCGTCAGTGGCGAACTTGTAGGCGTCGTCCTTGGCCCGCACCAGGGCGTTGAGGTCGCCTTCCTTCCACTCGCCCTCGGAGATCCACATCTTGCAGCCGCTCTTGCAGGCGCCGATGATCGTGCCGGTGACCACGATTTCCTTTTTCTCGAAGTTGTCGATGCCTTCAGCCAGCTGGGAAAGGGTCAGCGGGTTTTCCGCGGTGCCCTTTTCCGTGCCTGCAGTGGCGATGCCGAGGGAAAGGAACAGGACCAGGGAGAGGATGGACAGTTTTTCGATCAGTTTCATTTGCATTGCCTCCTTAAAAGATCTTTAAATTATAACAGAATCAGGCGCTTTTTCTCCAGTGCCGGTAAGCCGCGGTCGCGTGCTCACCAGCGTTTTCGTTTCCGAACCTTGAAATACATGTAAATACCTGTGAATGCAAGCACCGCCATGGCCCCGCCCAGCAGGTCATAAAATATGCGGCCCCAGAACCCGCCGAAAAACTCGCCGTTGTGCAGGTCGATCACCACCCACATCACCGGCACGCTGTTCGCCTCTTCGGGGAAAAGATCGCCCAGACCTTGGGCCTGCCGGACATCGTCGATCCTGTCCTGGTACTTATCGGGCAGAATGCTGGTGGGAATTCGCCCATTGCTGAGGAAGTCGAAGTCGTGGTGGTGATTGTAGAGGATGCCGGTGAGGGCAATGATCAGCAGCAGGGTGCTGGTGATCAGGCTCACCAGTTTGAAGTAACCGAAGGAAAAGATGTGGACCTTGCGCCAGTTCTTCATCTTCCCGTAATCCACCCCGTTTCGGGCCGCTGACGGCCGTCTAAAGCCTGTAAGGATAGAGGAAACCACAGCCTCTGTCAAAGGATCTGAGCGGCGCGGCACAGGGGTAACTACGGCAGGTTTTTCAGGGGTATCTAGATAAAATCGGCTCTAGGTCCGATCGGCCTCCTGGCGGGCCTCTTTCCGGCCGAAGTTTGCGGCCTCTTCCAGCACCTGGTCCAGCTTGCCCTTCATCCGGACGATGACCAGCTCATCGCTTTCGCTGACCACCACCAGCATTTCGCGTACCTGGCCCTTTTTCCGTTTGAGCAGGATCAGGACGTCCTCATCGTCCTCCTTCATGCTCATCATCGGTTCCCAGCTGGCCATGGAAACCTGTCCCAGCTGCATATCACCGGGGTCATTGGGCCGGTCCTTGACCTGGTAGACACCGACCTGGATCTTGGTCAGCCCCTTGAGTACCTGCAATTCCTCGTCATCTTCATCGAGGGCCATGCGGGCCACGGCAAGGCCGACCCGGCCCAGGGTCAATCCCACTTCCCGGGTGTAGGTGGTGCCGGTGGAACGGGAGATATCCTGGCGAATCCCTTCAGGGCCGCGCAGGGTACAGGCGGGCGTTGCCATCAGGATGACCAGCAGCGCGGCGGGCAAAAGGCGAAACATCTTTGGCATGATGGCTCCTCAGTTTTGAACGGTCACAGGTGTCCCTTCTAAACTGTTAACGCAGCTGGAGCCGAAAGGTTACACGCCCGGTGAGGTGTCGATGCTCTTTTCCAGGTCTCTCAGCCGCCGGCCAAGCGCTTCGACAAACGCTGCGGCGCGTCGGCGCGCTTCGGCTTCGTCGGCCGGCGGTCCGGGGATCCCTTTCAATGGGCAAGCCAACTCCTGCCCGTCGCCGCTGATCACCCCCCGCATCCAGGGCAGGAAACGGTCGTTGTCGATGTTCATTGTGCCGTCGGGGTAGATACGGCCCAGTTGGTTGGCCGGGTCCTCCAGGCCCACCGGGCACTTGCCCACCCGGCCGTCGGCGCGGATGAGCCAGGCCCCTGCCCGTGCGGTGTGGCAGGCGTCCGGTTTCTCATAGGGGGAGGATGATTCGAAGCCCAGGGCGAGGGCCAGATCCTGCAACTCCTGGAACAGTGGTTGACCCTGTTCGCAGGACAGGGTGCGCAGCTCGCTGTCCCGGGCGCTGCCCAACCGGCCCAGAGGGTAGAGGAAAATCTTGAATCGCCGGTCGTCGGCAAAGCTATCTGCGCACTGGCGGAGGAACTGGGGGATGTCCCCCGCATTCTCCCGGTCCACATGCAACCGGATCTCAACAGTGAACTCCTCTTCCGTCTCGCGCAGGGAGCGGAGATTGGCCCATATCCGGTCAAAAGTGCCGCCTCCGCCGGCCAGAAGGCGCCGGCGGTCATGCCACTGCCGGGGACCATCCAGGGTGACCTGGAACAGGTTGACGCCAAGGCCCACCAGCTCCGCGAGAACGGCCTGGTCGAGATACCAGGCATTGGTGGTCATGTTGGAGGAGACATGCAACGACGGGTGACGTTCCCGGAGATGGCACACCTGTTCCATCACCTCCAATCCCCCGATGTGACAAAAGCGGCCCAGAAGAAGGGGTGACCGCTCAGTCCTTGTTCACGCCTGTGGTTGAGGATGTCGAGGCTGGCCCGATGGGCGGCCTTCGCGGTACTGGCTTTACCGTCCAGGTGGGTGGCATAGAAAACCTCCATCCATTCTGCGGTGGATTCGTCCTCCACGGGCCAGAGGGAGTTGATCACCGTGTTGACGCCGGCCAGGCGGAACGCCCGGCGAAGCCCGAATACCCCTTCGCCCGACTGGACGGTCCCCAGTCCGGTGTCGCAGGCTGAAAGCACGGCCAGTCTTACCGCGCCCAGGTCGAGGGAAACGATTTCTTCAGCAGTGAGAATCCCGTCATCGCCGCCCTCGTGGTGGAGATTTGCTCCGGCCAGGGCCAGACCGGTGCGCAACAGGGGGTTCTCATCCGGCCGGGAGAGTTGGAATGATCGCTGGCCGGTCTGAATCCGGTGCGGGTTCAAGCGGTCACTTCTGTCACCGGATTCGGGTTGCAGGAAGTAGGCGTGGGTGGCCAGGTGCAGTGTGCTGCAGTTTAGCGCTTCCTGTCTGAACGCCGGTTCATTGGCCTGTTCGCCGGTGAGTGTGACCAGCGATCCGTTCTCCTGACCCGGTTTCAATAAGTGACGGCGCCAGAGCGCGGCCACCCGGTGGATTTCCTGGGCGGTTCCCGGCAGCGGCGTGAATTCCAGGGACGCGTAACGGAGCAGCAGCGAGTCGGGCTGCTGCTGGTTCACCGGCGCGTTTGCCGGCGGCTCGGAACCCGTGGCGCCGAACTGCGGATTGCCGAGCAACAGCAGGCCGGCGGCGGCGGCGGGTTGGGCCGGATCGCTGCCGTCCTGCCGGGCGATCTCCCGTTCGGCCGACAGGTAGTGGATGGTCGGGCCATCCTCCACGAGGTACGTTTCAGCGCCGGTGGGCAATGCGGAAAAGCTCACCAGGTGAAGCGCTGAATCCGGGACGAGGAAGACTTGATCGGCAGAACCGAGATGGGGGACAAGTGGGTCCCAGATCTGCCGGCGGAGCACCTGGCCGGCCCGGCGGTACGACGCTTCGAGATTGAGTCCAGGTACATCGGCCGCGGTGCCCTTGAGCAGTTCGTCACGCCACTCCAGGACCAGGCGGTCAATCTCCTCCGCTTCGCCCAGACGGATAATCCTGACCGGTGCCCGGGGATCGTGGAGGATCAGTGCCAGGTAGCTTTCCTTTTCGTCCCCATCCTCTCCGTCTGCAGCGGGGGAGGAGTCGAAATATCTCAGATAGGCCACCAGGGCACAGTCTTCGGGTAAATTCTCCCGCACATCTTCAAGGCCGATGCGGTGCTCTTGCTGCTCGTTGCGGTAGGAAATGCTGGCCTCGGCCAGGTCCCGCTCCACCCGTTCCTTCGTTTTGGCGGCCTGTGTCAAATCCACTGAATCGGTGGCTGTCCCTTTCACCGCCAGTTCGGCCAGGTTCTTGCGCGCGGCTCGAAGTTCCAGGTGCAGTGCGGCGACGTGCGGGTCGGCCGATTCCCGAACCGTTTGTGCCCGGGCGGCCAGTTCGTCGAGGACCAGGGCCCGGCAGCGGATGATGGTGTCGGCGGTATCTTCCCGGAAATGTTGTGGATCGTCCTCTGCGGAATCAGCCACGATGGAAACCGCCGTGTGCAGGCTGTCCATTCCCCAGGCGGCATATTTCAGTGCCAGACCGGTCTCCAGAGACTTGGCGGTGATTCGGAAGTGTTCCCGGGCCAGCGACTCTGCCAGCAGGGCCGAGGTCAGCGCTTCTTCACGTCTGCCGAGCTCAGCCAGAACCTGGGCGTGGCTGGTCAGGCCGAACAACTTGATCGGCAGTAGCCCGCCGGGGATTTCGTCATAGTTTTCCAGGCTCTCCCTGAAGAGTTGGTCCGCCTCTTCCGTTTTCCCTTTGATCTGCAGCAGCGCTGCACGGTTCAGCATCACCGAACGGGTGCGCTGGTGATTTTTCCCCAGCTTGTCCAGGGCCAGGGTCAACGCCTCTTCAATGGTTTCTTCCGCCTCGCGGTCCCGTCCCAGCAGTTGCAGGACGCTTCCGTAGCGATTGAGCAGCATGACTTTCTGCTCGACGTCCGTGTCATTCTCCGAGTCCCAGTGGGCCAGCACGTGGGTGTAGAGTTCGCTGGCTTCCTGATACTCCCCCTGGTCTCTGAGCAGAATGGCCAGTTTCACGACGGCCTTGAGTGACTCCCGGTGGGTGTCACCGAGATTTTCCTCCGTGATGGCAAGGGCTCGGCGGAACAGCCGTTCCGCTTCATCCAGGTCTCCCATTTTGTGGAGCAGTTGGGCGATGCCGGTCAAATCGTGGGCGATGAACAGGTGGTCCGGTCCCAGATCGGCCAGATCGATCTCCAACGCTTTTTCCTTGTGCCGGCGGGCTCCGGCAAACTCACCCAGGTTGTTCAGCAGGGCGCCAAGGCTCGAGTGGCAGATCCCGGTGAACGGGTGATCCGGACGCAGGCACTGTTGCCGGATCTCGAGGCCGGCCTCATAGCATCGACATGCGGCCGTATATTCTCCGAGGCCCTGCTTGATATAGCCGACGGCCATGAGGCGTGTGGCCACATCAGGGTGAACCTCCGGGAGGGACTTCTCCTGAATCAGGCGGGCCTCGTCCAGGAGAGCAAGAGCGCTCTCGGCATCCTTTACGGTGTAATACTGGATGCTGCTCAACTGGATCAGCGACAGGGCTACCGAAGGGTGCTCCGTGCCGAGAGCACTACGCCGGATGTCCAGCGATTTTTCATAGGCCCCCAGGGCTTCATCCGGATTGCCCATCACTTCGTGGAAAATCCCCAGGTCGTACCAGGTGTCGGCCACACTGGGGTGCGATGCGCCTACGAGGTCGATCTTCAACTGGAGTGCCTGGTTGGCCAGCTCTCTTGCTTCTGCACGTTTTTCAGGGTTTGACCGGCGCAGGGCCGAGGCATGGAGCCCCATCAGTTCCGCCCGAGCCAGGGCGCTGGCGCCCTCACCCGGTCGAGACTGATCAAGCAGCTCGGCGGCCCGTGCCTCGGCCTGTACCCGCCAGCCGTCCCCGATCAGTGCCCTGACCTCGTCGACGTGGGACTGGTCGAGAAGCATCGAACCGCTGCAGGAGAGGAGGGCGATCATGACGAGGGCGAGAATCGATGGGAACATTACACCCGGGCGGCGAACAGGGGGACGGTGGCGCTGGTTCGGGATCGATTCCCGCATCGCGTCTTTTCTCCCGTGCCAGGTTTTCAGGTGTTGTCAATCCAGGTCCGGCACTGGTGCCGGCGGTATGATCAGCGGTCCGTGACAACGATCTTCAGGACCACGGGTTCAAAAGCATTTTCCGGATGACTGAGCCGCAAATGGAATATTCCGGGTTTGTTGATCTGCAGCGGGATGACGACACAGGGCAGATCGGTGTCCACCCCTTCTTTCCCGGCCATGATCACGGTTTGCGGTAGCAGATGGACCGTAAGATCCGTGCCGGTCAGTTCCCCGCTGACCATTGTCCCCTCTTCCACCTTTTGCCGCATGAAATAGTGGCTGACGGTGATCAGGGAATTCACCGGGGCGTTGTATTCGCCTGCGCCCCCGCGCAGCTGCATGTCGTCGGACGTGAACTGGAACGGCTGGTTGAATAGATTGACCGGCGATTCGGGCGCGGCGGGCCAGAGGATCACCGCCAGCAGCATGGCGCAGACCGCCGCCGGCGCCAGGGCCGGAATCCGAGCCTCCCAGATCCAGGAGAGGCGCTGGAGCAGGGGCGTGGCCGGGGGGCGCCCGACGCGGAACCCGAGGGCTTTGGCCACCTGGTGGCGGTCCTCCTCCCGGCCGGCGAGATAGGACGCATCTTCGGTCATCAGGCCCTCGGCCTCGTCCAACTGCTCAATCAGACGGGCGCACTCCGGGCACCCGCCCAGGTGGGCGGCCACGGTGACGGCATCATCAGGGGCAAGCTCGTCCTCGCGGAACGATACCAGGGTGTCCGCCGCCGGGCACTCCCGGTTCTGGTGGAGGACCTTGTGGCATTCTCGAGCTGTTTCGTCATCCGGAATGTGGTCGTTCATTGTTTTGCCCTGGAAAAGAACGATTCCAGCCCCTTTTCATTGATTGCGCTGTTGTTCACCAGAATTTCCCTGATCGCCTTCCGGGCCTTTTTCAGGCAGTAGCGAACGGTGGTGACCTTCAAGTCCAACTGCTGAGCGATCTGCTCGTCGCTCAGCTTCTCGAAATATGCCATTTCAAAGATGCCCCGGTCCGGCTGGGGCAGGGGCACTTTCCGGCCTTCCAGACGGCGGGCCACCAGCTGGTCCTCCTGTCCGGGGTTTGTGGACAGCCGGCGGGGACGAAGACCGTCCAGGTCCTGATATTTCCACCGCATGGTCTGCCGCATCTTGTCGATGAGCAGATTGCGAAAGGTGCGGAAGAGAAAGCGGGCCGCATCGTCGTCGGTATCAAAATTCCGGTCTGAACCGAGCAGTTTCACGAACGCCTCCTGAATTGCATCCCGAGCCAGGTTCCGGTCGCTGAGCGAGCGGAGGGCCATGCGGTAGAGCACGTTGAAATGCCCTTCGTAGAGCGACTCTACTCTCTGCTTCCATACAGGATAACGTGCCATGGTCCAGAATTGGGAAAGTCGGGCTAAAAAAACGGCCGCCCGGAGGTTTTCACTCGATATTCATATTCTGCCTCAACGGGTAAAACTGCAATTTACCCTATCTTAACAGTTTCCTTCCTTTATTTAAATCGTTGGCAGGGGGCTGCTTGTGAGGAGTGGTTGATTCTGCTACCGTTCTGGCCCAGGATCATGGGAAAAAGGATCACCATTACGGTCCTGGCAGCGACTCTGCTTTTTGCCCTCGTTCTGCGCATCAGCCTGCAGCGGGAGGAGTTGTTTTATCCCGATTCCTGCGTCTACCTCTCCATGGCCGAGAACATGAAGCAGGGGGACTTCTCCCGGTCCATCTTTCCCGGGGTGGCCCTGCACCAGCCGCTCTACTCACTGCTCACCGCGGCCATTTCCCTCACCGGCCCCACGGTGGAAACGGCAGGAATGGCTGTTTCAGTGATCTCCGGGCTGGGGCTGGTCCTAGTGCTCTTCCTTGTCGGCCGGCGGTTGGCCGGTGAGGGGGCCGGGCTTGTCGCCGCCCTGCTGGCCGCCTGTGATCCGGCGTTGGTGAAATACTCCACCGAGCGATCCGCTGTTTCGGGGAGGCGGCCCGTCTCTCGCCACGGTTGGCCGGAATGGCCCGCACGGAAGTGGCAACCCTGGAGAAGAACCTGCCTCCGGAGCAGCGGTCGCTGGTGTACTCCAGGCTCGGCCAGCTCTACCTGCAACTTCAGCAGGAACGCGAAGCCCGCTCGGCCTTCAACCGCGCCCTCTCCATCGACCCGCAGAACCTGGCGGCCCGGGATGGGCTGGTGGAGCTGACCCGGGCCGGTTCCGTGGAGGTGCCCGGCCAAAACTGATATACTTCGTCTTCCGTTGGCGTGATCTGTCCCGGGCCTTTTCGCGGCTTCAGCCGCCTGTCACGGCCGGGCTTTTCGGTGTACTTCCGGCGGGCCGTCTGGCCCGGCCATCCATGACAGGAAAGAGGAGGATTTAGAATCGTGGCCAAGTCCGAAAACAGAGCATACCGCTTGACCGGCGAACTGTTTCTCCGGCTGCGGGTCGGCCTGCTGGCCGGTCTGGCCGCCGGCGCCCTGATGGGCATGCTGGAAGGCCTGTGGCTTCTCGTCTTCAATTGGGGGTCGATCAGTCCCGGTGTCCTGCTTTACGGAGCGGTGCTCTACTCGCTGATCGGAGCCGCCATGGGGCTGGGGCTTGGTGCCGCGCTGGGTATCCTCAGCATGATGTTGAAGAAAACCGGTGAGGCCGCCGGCATCTACGGGCTGATATTTGCGGTGGTTTTTGCCGTGAACGGCCTGGTGATCTTCCGTTTCCGGATTTTCCGTGACGTGATGCACGAACAGCCCATACCCCTGCTGGGCAACCTGGCCCTGCTGGCGGTGTTCGGGCTGCTCTTCCTCGTCTTCGCTTTCCTGCTCCGCCTGCTGGTCAAGAACACCCCGCTCAAGGGCCTGGCCAAAGTGGTGGGGACCCTGCTCATCGTGGGCAGCTTCTTCTTTGTTCTGTTTCTTGTCCAACTGGCCGGAACGTATGTGCACCAGGTCAAGGGGCCGGTCCAGATCAGTTCCCCCGGGGAGGAGATGGCGGTCCGGGGCCCCAGCGTGCTGCTGCTGATGATCGACACCCTGCGCGCCGACCGGCTCTCCTGCAATGGTTACGAGGGGAACGAGACACCGGTGATCGACGGGCTGGCCGCTGATGGGATCCTCTTCGAGAACAACATCAGCCAGTCCTCCTGGACCCGACCGGCGGTGGCCTCGATCCTCACCTCGCTCTATCCCTCGTCGCACAAGACATACCTCAAACCGGACATGCTGCCCGATGAGGTGGTTACCCTGCCCGAGGCGCTCAAGAAGCAGGGCTACCGGACCATCGGTTTTGCCGACAACATCAATGTCACCGAGGCGTTCAACTTTCAGCAGGGCTTCGACCGCTTTGTCTACCTCGCCCCCGATTACTTCTTTCTGGCCGACGAGTCCTCTTCCCAGCTGGCCTATTACAGTGTGCTGCGGCTGATCCGGGAGCGATTCCTCTCCAGGAAGAAATATGTCCAGCACTACTACCAGGACGCTGACGTGGTCAACCAGAGCGTGATCCAGGCGATGGAGAATCTCGACGGCTCCACGCCGACATTCATCTTCGCCCATTACATGGACCCGCACGATCCGTACTTCACCCACCCATATGACGGCTATGGTGTGGCCCGGGTGAGCAACCCGCATCCTCCGGCCGAGATGGCTGCAGAACTTTCCCAGCTCTACGACGGCGAGGTCAGTTTCCTTGACGAGCGTCTGGGCCTGCTCTTCGACAGGATGCGCGAACTGGGGATCTACGACGACTGGACCATCGTGCTCACCGCCGACCACGGCGAGGAATTCTACGAGCACCAGGGCTGGTGGCACGGGCTCACGCTCTTCCAGGAACAGGTAAACGTTCCGCTGATCGTCAAGCTCCCCGGTGCCGAGTTTGCCGGGCTGCGGGTCCCCGGCCTGGTGCGGCAGATCGATATCTGTCCCACCGTGCTGGCCCTGGCCGGCGGCAGCCACGACGACTTCCAGGGCATCGACCTGATGCCGGCGGTGGCCGGTCTGGTCTCACTGTCCGTTGAGGAGGGGGAGGGCGAAGCTGAAGCCGTAACGGAAGGTGAGGAAATCGCCACTGTCTGGCAGCTGGACAACATCTTCTCCGAGGAGGACCACGAGGGCAACCAGATCACCGCCCTGATCGCCGGCAAGTGGAAGCTGATCAAGGCCAACGAGGGCAACCCCCGCGGCCTGTTGGTGCTGGCCCTTTACAACCTGGAGGAAGACCCGGGGGAGACCACCAACCTGGCTGCGGAGAATGCCGAACTGGTGGCCGAGCTGGACCGCCAGTTGGAGGAGCGGCTCACCGAAGCCCTGGAGTCGGGTGTCGATCGGGTGGAAGGGGAGGAGATGGACGAGGCCACCCGGTCCCGCCTCGAAGCCCTCGGATACCTGGAGGAGTAATATCACTCGAGGTCTCATGTCCGCACCTGCCGCCAGAACGCTGATCATCGGTCTGGACGGGGGGACGTGGGACCTGATCCGCCCCTTCCAGGAGGCCGGGCACCTGCCGAACCTCTCCGGGCTGATGCGCCGGGGGGCCTGGGGCCCCCTGCGGTCGACCCTCCCGCCCATGACCTTCCCCGCCTGGTCCACCTTCATGACCGGGGCCAACCCGGGCAAGCACGGTATCTTTGATTTCACCGTCCACCAGCCCGGGCGCTATGCCGTACGTTACACCAATGCCACCTGGCGCCGGATGCCCACCATCTGGTCCATCCTCTCCGGGCACGGCCTGCGGGTGGGTGCCATGGGCTTTCCCACCACCTACCCGCCGGAACCGGTGAACGGGTTCATGATCAGCGGCTTTGACGCGCCGGTGACCACCGGCATCGATTCTTCATTCGTCTTTCCCCGCTCGCTGTACCACGAACTGAAACGGGAGATCGGCACGTACGCCATCACCGAATTCCAGGAAATCGACATCGGTCCCGGCTGGCATCGTGCGGCATTGCAGGGCATCTTTTCCGCCCTGGAGCGCAAGATGGAATACGCCCGCTACCTGCTGGAGAAGAAGGGGCCGTGGGACTGCTTCGGCGTCCTCTTCGGCGAGTCGGACACCGCGGCCCACCACTTCTGGCTCTTCCACGACCAGCTCTCCCCGCGTCACGATCCCCGCACCGGCGTGGAGTTTCGCGACGCCCTGCTGCGGGTCTACCAGGCCCTGGACCGGGCGGTGGGGGAGTTGGTGGAACGTGCCGGCGGTGACGGGACACGGGTGATGATCCTCTCCGACCACGGTTTTGGCGGCGCCGGGCTGAAGACGCTCTATCTCAACCGCTGGCTCTGGAGCGAGGGGCTGCTGGAGTTCGTGCCGCGACGTGGTGGCGGGGAGACGCTGGTCAACCGCCTCAAGCGCTGGGGCATGCAGCGGGTGCCGCCGAGCCTGCAGGAGCAGCTATTCCGCCGATTCTCTGGTCGGATCGCATCGCGCATCGAGTCGGCCTCGCGCTACGGGGCGATCCACTGGCCGGGCACCCGGGCCTATTCCGACGAACTGAACTACTTCCCCTCGATCTGGATCAATCAGCAGGGCCGTGAGCCGGGGGGGACGGTGAAACCGGGGGAGGATCACCGCCTGACCCTGGAGCGCATTGTGGAGCGGCTGGCCGAACTGAAGGACCCGGAGACCGGGGAGCCGGTGGTGGCCCGGGCCTGGCCACGGGAGGAGCTGTACTTCGGTCCCTGTCTCGAGCGGGCGCCGGACCTGGTCCTGGAGCTGAATCTCGACCGGGGTTATTCCTACACCTGTCTGCCCACTCCGGCGGGGGACACCGGGCCGATCATCGACAGGATTCCCACGGAGGACCGGTTGGGGGCCAAGGGCAAGGGGATGAACGGGACCCACCGCCGCGACGGGATCCTGCTGCTCAGCGGCGAGGGCTGCGCTTCGGGCAGGGTGGACGGGGCCGGTCTGGAAGATCTGGCGCCGACATTGCTTCACCTGATGGGCATCGAGGTGCCGGCCCAGATGGATGGCCGGGTGCTGACGGAGGCGCTTTCCCCGGTCTGGCTCCGCCAGCAGCCGGTGCCCGAATCGAGGGACAGGGGCCCTCGAGTTGGCCGGGCCTCGACAAAGGAACCGGTGATTTTCACACCGGAGGAAGAAGACTTGCTACGCCGGCGCCTGCAGGGGCTGGGATATCTGGAAGAAGATGACTGAGCCGCAACGCTATCGGATCGCCATGGTGGCCGCCTGCCCCTTTCCCACCTGTCAGGGGTCGCAGGTGCTGATCAAACAGAGCGCCGAGGCCCTGGCCCGGACAGGCCACCAGGTGCACCTGATCTGTTATCACTTTGGCGAGGATATCCCCCTGGAGACCTCGGAGCGGCTGGTGCTGCACCGCATCGCCTACCCTTCCATCTACCGCAAGTACCGGGCCGGGCCCTCGATACAGAAACCGCTGCTGGATGCCCTGATGGTGCGCCTGCTGAATCGGGTCATCCGCGATCACGGGATCCAGGTGGTCCACGCCCACAACTACGAGGCGCTGCTGGTGGGGCTCAGCGCCAGGATGATCCGCCGCATTCCGGTGGTCTTCCACTCGCACAACGCCATCAGTAACGAACTGAGTTCCTTTTTCGACTCCGGCATGGCCCGTGGAGCGGCCGACCGGGTGGCCGGACTCATCGATCGCAACCTGCCGCGGCGGGCCGACCACGTGATCGCCATCAATGACGACCTGGTCCGCTTCTTTCGCAAACAGGGGGTGGGGGAGGGGCGGATCACCTGTCTGCCGCCGGGGATCGCCCTGGAGCCGTGGTCGGATGACCCGTTGCCCGAGGGTTCCAGCGAGGCTGGGGTCCTGCAGGAACTGGACGCCTGGCTGGGCGGGGAAGAGCAGGTGGCGCTCTATGCCGGGAACCTCGACGATTACCAGAACCTGCCGCTGATGTTCCTTGCCTTTGTCCGGGTGCGGGCCCGGCTGCCCCGGGCCCGGCTGGTGGTGGTCAGCCGTTCCGATCCGGCACCCTACCGGGAACTGGCGGCGGAGCTGGGGTTGAGCGACGCACTGTTCGTTGTCGACCACTCCCGCTTCGAGCTGGCACGGCAGGTGTTCATCCGCTGCCGCGTCGCCCTGCTGCCGCGGAGTTCCTGGTGCGGTTTCCCGATCAAACTGCTCAATTACATGGCCGCCGGTCTGCCGGTGGTGGCCAGCCAGGGCAGCGCCAAGATCGTCTACCACGGTGAGACCGGCCTGGTGGTGGACGATGGCGACGAGGAGGGTTTTGCCGCCGCCGTCATCCGGCTGCTCTCCGAGCCGGAGACGGCCAGGGCCATGGGCGCGGCCGGCCGCCGCCGGGTGGAATCCGAGCACTCCTGGGACACACACACCCACCGGCTGGAAGAGATCTACGCCTCCCTGGTCTGAATGCAAAACATCGGGGTCAGGTACTTTTCATTTTCATCCCTTGCTGATTTGACAAGTCTCAAGCAGTCATATTCATACACTATATGGCACATGAAAATGAAAAGTACCTGACCCCAATGTTTGCACTTTTCATATTCACCCCCTGGAATCTTTCTACTCAAGGAGCATACGCTGTCACGATCTGCAGGCTGGTGTCCGTATCGCCCGCCGGCACATAGGGCGGATGGTTGTATGGCGGCGGTGTCACGTCCTCGGCAATCAGACGAAAACGGTTCTCGCCGATCACCGTGCCCAGGGCCGGGATGTTCTGCATCCAACTGATGGTGTAGTTCTCCCCGGGGGCGAGATTGGTGTAACCGGCTCGCCAGTTGGGGAAGTAGGCTTTGTTGGCCAGGACCACGCTGATGCGCGCGGCCATCCGTCGGTTCTGCTCGTCGTAGTTGTTCTGCAGATAGAC
>CBESOE010000021.1:0-45011 GCA_965531145.1 uncultured bacterium
GCCCTGGGGGTGGTGCAGTATGAACTGCTCTGCGGTCAACTGCCCTATGACGTGAGGAAGAAGGCCTTCCATGAAGTGACCCGAGTGATCCGTGAAGAGCCGCCCACCCGGCCCAGCTCAATCAGAAAACAACTCAGAGGCGATGTGGAGACCATCGTCCTTAAGGCCCTCGACAAGGTTCCGGAGCGTCGATATCAAGGCGTCGCAGCCCTGGCTGAAGATCTGGACCGCTATCTAACATGTCTGCCGATCATGGCCCGGCCTCCAAGCAGCGCATATCAATTGAGAAAGCTAGTCGCCCGCCACAAATTTGTGTTCGGTTCACTGTTTATCATCCTCCTTGTCTTGGCCGGGGCACTGAAAGTAAGTCTGTACTTGCTCAAACAAAGTGAGGAAGCCACGATGGACGCAATGATCATCAGTGATCAGAGTCGACTGCCCATCGCAGCAATGAATCTGCGCGGAAAGAACCGTTACCGTGAGGCCGAAAGCCTATATTTGGTGTTGTTGAAAGTAAATCTTAACGAACTCGGTGAGGAGCACCAGAAAACCCTCGTAACCATGAGCAACCTAGCCGAGCTTTATGTCAGTACCGGGCGGCACGATGATGCTGAATCCTTGTATGACCGTGCTATTGAAATCAAAAAAAGGACGCTGGGAGAGCAACACCTATCTTCCCTATCCACCATGAGCAGCCTGGCCCTGCTTTATATCAGCCAAGGGCGTCACGATGAGGCAGATGAACTACTCACCCAAATCGTGGCTTCGGCACAAAATACCCTGCCAGACAATGACTGGCGAGCGGGCACTTTTCAACTAAACTATGGTCGATGCCTGGTAGAGATGGAGAGATTTAGTGAGGCGGAAAGCGCCTTGTTGGATGCTCAGGATTCCCTATCACCCCGTCAGGGAAAAGAGCACGCTGAGTGGGCGGACACAGTTGAAGAACTCGTCCAACTATACATGGCCTGGGGCAAACCGGATGAAGCCGCCCAATGGAGGGCCCAATTGCCCGAACCAGGAACAGAGACGGAATAGAAACAATCGCACTGAAGACACCCGCGTTCCTTCACAAACCCCCTTTCGAATTTGTTATACTCATCATACGTAATCTAACCAAGTTTCATCATTCAGGTTTGAGGATTGGTGTGCCGGGCCGGCAACCAGTCCGGCAAGCACGAATACAAAAGAAGGGGGAACATCATGGCCGCAAAAGTCGGGGGCTCCAAGGCTCCCATATCGATCGTCATCATTCTGGTCATCATCCTGGCCGTGGCCGGGCTCTTTTCCAAGTACCTGGTAGAAACCAACAACGCCGGGTATATCAAGATCCGCCAGATGCCGGTCACCGGAACCCTCGACATCTACACCGATCCGGGGATGTTCGGCCAGTGGTTCGGCATGGTCACCGAATACAAGCAGGCCGGCACTTACTCCTTTACCGATGAAGCCCTCCCCGAGGATCAGGTGAAGGACAGCGCCGTTTCCCAGGCCGTGGAAGTGCGCTTCAACGACGGCGGTATGGCCCGGCTCTCCGGCAACTCCCGTTTCGAGCTGCCGCTGGAACCGGTGGCAATGACCCAGATCCACAACAAATTCCGCAGCTACAGCCACATCTCCCAGTCGCTGGTCAAGCCGGCCATCGCCGAAGCGCTGATCCTCACCGCCTCGCTGATGAGCGCCGAAGAGAGCTACTCCGGCCGCCGGGCCGAGTTCTCCCAGCTGGCCTGGGACCAGGTGAAAAATGGGGTGTACATCACCGAGTCGGAGGAGACTGAGACCATCGACCCGGTCACCGGCGAGAAGAAGAACAAGCGGATCGTGCACATCAAGTATGGCGCCGACGGGCAACCGGTGCGCAAGGAAAACTCGCTGGCCCTCTATGACATCAGGATCACCCAGTTCTTCCTCGACAAGGACTTCGGCTACGAGCATGGCGTGCTGCAGCAAATCAGCAACCAGCGGGATGCGATGATGAAAACCGTGGCGGCCAAGGCCGAGGCGGAAAAGTCTCAGCAGGACCGGCTCACTGCCGAAGCCCAGGGGCAGGCCAACGTGATGACCGCCAAGTACGAGGCCGAGGTGGAGAAGGAGCGGGCGGTGGTGGAGGCCCGCAAGCGCAAGGAAGTGGCCGAGACCGAGGCCTCCCAGCGGTTGGAGGTGGCCAAGCTGGACAAGACGGCGGCCGAAGAGTACAAGCTGATGCAGATCCTGCGCGCCGAGGGTGATTCGGAATACAAGCGGCGGGTGATGCAGGCCGACGGCGCCCTGGCCCAGAAGCTGGAAGCCTGGACCGAGGTGAACAAGCGTTACGCCCAGGCCATCGAGAACTACAAGGGCAACTGGGTGCCCAACCTGGTGATGGGCGGCGGGGCGGGATCCAACGGAACCATGGGCTCCCAGGACCTGATCAACCTGCTCACGGCCAAGACGGCCAAGGAACTGGCCCTGGACCTCACGCTGCCCAAGGGCAACACCCGTCCACCACAGTAGGGGCGGATGTCACGGTTAGCGTGATGATATAAAAAAGGGGACAGGCACCGATTTCCTGCGGAAATCGTTGACCAGTCCCCTTTTTTGAGCCAGTCCCCTTTTTTATAAGGCTCTGAAGCCGCTTCACCCCACTTCGGCGATGATCTCGGCCAGCATGGCCGCAATAGCCTCGGGATCTTCCACCAGTCCGTCCACCCGCGCCTCGTCCTCGGCCCCGAAATCAGTGAGCACCTTGAAGCTGCGGACGAAATCATCGATATAGACGAGGGTCTTGGTCTGCGCCTCGAACGGGCCCGGGGTTGAGCCGCCCCCCTCCTCAGTCTGCTCCACGATCTTGTTGTAGGCCACGATGAGGCGGTAGACGTCACGGCGCCGTTCGCCAAACCAGGGGACAGCCAGCAGGTTGTCCACCGTGTCCTTGGCCTCGGCCCGGCCGTTCTGCGCAAAGGAGTCGATCATCCGGAAGTAGACCGACTGCAGCCGCTGGAGATCGTGGAAGCGGTGGCTGCGATAGAGGGCCAGCAGGAGGTAAAAGACATCTGAGAGAAAACGTACGGCGTCGCTGTTCTCCCGGACCCAGGGTATCCGGAACGCCTGGCGCCAGACAGAATAGGGAACCATGAATCTCCTCCGGCTAAAATGAATGTATCGCCCCGCAGTCGGGGCATTCCCAGGTCAGGTTGTTGCAGGTCAGACCCCAGGAGTTCTCGTCCATACAGACCTGGCAGATCATGAACCCGCACTTGGCGCAGTGCCAGCAGAAAATGCCTTCCGCGCTGCAGACCGAACAGGTCCGCTCCCGCATACGCCCGCGCCGTTTCCGTTTTTCACCAGTCATTTCAGAGTTCAACTGTTCGACTCTACCGTCAATGATACAAGAAATCGTTCATAAAACGAACCATATCAGCCTGAAGTGGTTTCAGAACCTCAGCTGTGGTTCTGGAACCGCTTCTAATACTCATCCCAGCTCTTGATCAGCAGGTCCTTGCGGTCCTTGACCTGCAACGCCTCCACCAGGCGCTTGGCCAGCTGTAGATTGGTCACCAGCGGGACACCAAAGTCCACTGCCTGGCGCCGCACCAGGTAGTCGTTGGTGATCTCCTCCTCCTGAAAGTTCTTGGGGATGTTGATCACCAGGTCCACCTGGCCGCCGGCGATGTGGCTCATCACGTTGGGCTCCCCCTTCTCCAGGGGCCATTGGAGGATGGTGGTCTCCAGACCATTGCGGGCAAGAAACTCCCCGGTGCCCCGGGTGGCGTAAAAGCGGATGCCCATTTTGTCCAGCATCCGGGCATGCTCGAGGAAGTCAGCCTTGCTCTCGATGGGACCGGTGGAGAGCAGCACCGAGTTGATGGACAACTGGTAGCCCACCGAGTGCATCGCCTTGAGAAAGGCCTCTTCGAAGCTGTCGCCGAGACAGCCCACCTCCCCGGTGGAGGCCATCTCCACCCCCAGCACCGGGTCGGCACCGTGGAGCCGGGTGAAGGAGAACTGCGGCGCCTTGACCCCGACATAGTCCAGCTCGAAGAAGGAGCGCCGGCGCCACTCCACCTTCTCCCCCATCACCGCCTTGGTGGCGGCCTCGATGAAGTTCTCCTTGCAGACCTTGGAGACAAAGGGGAAGCTGCGTGACGCACGAAGGTTGCACTCGATCACTTTCACCGCGTTCTCCCGGGCGATGAACTGGATGTTGAACGGGCCGCTGACATCCAGCGCCCGAGCGATCTCCCTGGTGATCCGCTTGATCCGCCGGGTGGTTTCCAGGTAGGTCCGCTGGGGCGGCAGGACCAGGGTGGCGTCGCCGGAGTGGACCCCGGCGTTCTCCACGTGCTCGGAGATGGCGTACATCTCCAGCTCGCCCCCCGCGGCCACGGCGTCCATCTCGATCTCCTTGGCCCCCATGATGAACTTGCTCACCACCACCGGGTGCTCGGTGGAGACGTCCTCGGCCCTGGTCAGGAAGCGGGCCAGTTGCTCGCCGTTCACCGCCACGCCCATGGCCGATCCGCTGAGCACGTAGGAGGGGCGGACCAGCACCGGGTAGCCCACCCGTTCGGCAAAGGCGGCCGCTTCGTCGGTGGAGGCGACCTCGATCCACTCCGGCTGGTCGATACCAAGGCTGTCCAGCAGGCTGGAGAATTTGTGGCGGTCCTCGGCGCGATCGATGCTCGCCGGCGAGGTGCCGAGGATGGGCAGACCGGCCGCAGCCAGCTGGGGGGCGAGAGTGTTGGGCACCTGCCCGCCCATGGAAACCACCACCCCCTTGGGCCGTTCCTTGCCGCAGATCTCCAGCACCGTCTCCAGGTTCAGTTCGTCGAAATAGAGCCGGTCGCACTCGTCGTAGTCGGTGCTCACCGTTTCCGGGTTGTAGTTGGCCATCAGTGTGCGGTAGCCCAGCTTCTTCAACGTGCGCACCGCGTTGACACAGCACCAGTCGAATTCCACCGAGCTGCCGATGCGGTAGGCCCCCGAACCGAGAACCAGTACCGACTGTCCGGTCTCGTCAAAGGAAACGTCGTCCTCGCTGCCCTGGTAGGTCAGATAGAGGTAGTTGGTGGCCGCCGGGTACTCGGCGGCCAGGGTGTCGATCTGCTTGACACAGGGCACGATGCCCCGGCTGCGCCGCATCCGGCGCACCGCGTCTTCGCTGCGGTCCACCAGCAGGGCGATCTGCGCATCGGCAAATCCGGCCTGCTTGGCCTGCAGCAGCACCCCGCCCGGACAGTCGCCACCGGCGAACTGCCGCAGGGTGGCGGCAATCTGCACCACCTCCTCGATCTTGTGCAGGAACCAGAAATCGATGCGGGTCAGGTCGTGGATCTTCTCCAGGGTCCAGCCCTTATCCATGGCCCGGGCCAGGGCGAATATCCGTTCGTCGGTGGGGTGGCGCAGTTCCTCTTCCAGGTCGTCAAAGCGGATCTGCTCGTCTCCGATCAGTCCCCGGGCACCGATCTCCAGCATGCGCAGCGCCTTCTGCAGCGCTTCGGGGAAGGTGCGGCCGATGGCCATCACCTCGCCCACGGATTTCATCCCGGTGCCGATGGTCTTCACCGCCCGGCGGAACTTGCGCAGGTCCCAGCGGGGGATCTTGACCACCACGTAGTCCAGGGCCGGTTCGAAACAGGCCATGGTCACTTTGGTCACCGCGTTGCGGATCTCGGTGAGGGAGAAGCCCAGCGCCAGCCGGGCGGCCACCGCGGCCAGCGGGTAGCCGGTGGCCTTGGAGGCCAGGGCCGAGCTGCGGGAGAGACGGGCGTTGACCTCGATCACCCGGTATTCATCCGACTCGGGGTCGAGGGCGTACTGGATGTTGCACTCACCGACGATACCCAGGTGCCGGATCACCCGGATGGCGATCTCGCGCAGCCGGTGATACTCCTCGTTGCTCAGGGTCTGGCTCGGGGCCACCACGATGGATTCGCCGGTGTGGATACCCAGCGGGTCGAGGTTCTCCATGTTGCAGATGGTGACGCAGTTGTCCTGCCCGTCCCGCATCACCTCGTATTCCACTTCCTTCCAGCCGTGGAGATACTCCTCCACCAGGATGTGGTCGGCCAGGGCCAGGGCCTTGATGGCGATGTCCCGCAGCGACGCCTCATCGGGGCAAATACCGGAGCCGAGGCCGCCGAGAGAAAACCCGGAACGGATCATGATCGGGTAACCGATCTCGTCGGCGATGATCAGGGCCTCTTCCACCGTCGACACCGCCCTGGAGCGGGGCACCAGCACGCCGATCTCGGCCAGGCTGTCGGCAAAGAGCTGGCGGTCTTCGGTGAGCCGGATGGCATCCACCGGCGTGCCCAGGACCCGCACACCAAATTTCTCGAAAACGCCGTCGGCCTCCAGCTGCAGCCCGCAGTTGAGCGCGGTCTGCCCACCGAAGCTGAGCAGGACACCCTCGGGGCGGTCCCGCTCGATCACCCCGGCCACGAAATCCTTTTCCACCGGCAGGAAGTAGACCCGGTCGGCCAGGTGCTCGGAGGTCTGGATGGTGGCGATGTTGGGGTTGACCAGGATGACGTGGATGCCCTCTTCCTTCAGCGCCTTGATCGCCTGGCTGCCCGAGTAGTCGAACTCGCCGGCCTCGCCGATCTTCAGCGCCCCGGAACCGAGAATCAGAACCTTCTTCGGCCTGTCCATGGCCTTCTTCATCTGCCGCCTCCCTTCTTGTCCAGCATGGAGACGAACTCGTCGAAGAGGAAGTCGGTGTCCACCGGTCCGGGCTGGGCCTCGGGGTGGAACTGCACGCTGCGAAACGGCTTGTCCCGGTGCCTGATCCCCTCGTTGGAGCCATCGTTGGCATTGAAGAACCAGGGCTCCCAGCCCTCGGGCAGGGTACGATCATCCACGGCGTAGCCATGGTTCTGGGACGTGATGTGACAACGCCGGCTGCCCACCCGCATGCAGGGCTGGTTCTGTCCCCGGTGCCCGAACTTCAGCTTGTAGGTGTCGGCACCCGCGGCGAGGGCCATCACCTGATTACCGAGACAGATGCCGAACACCGGGATGCTGGACTGCTCGATCAACCGCTTGACGTTCTCCACCGTGGGGCCGCACTGCTTCGGGTCACCGGGACCGTTGGATATCACCACCCCGTCCACCTGTTCACCGCTGAGGTCGTAGTCCCAGGGAACCCGCAGAACACTGACCCCCCGCTGCAGCAGGCTGCGCATGATCCCGGCTTTGGCCCCGCAGTCGATCACCGCCACCCGCGGTCCGCCGCTGCCCATGGCCACCGGTTCGGACACGCTGACCAGGGGGACATGGGATTCGATGTCGGTTTCCGGCGGCCGGGCCTCCCGGTCGGCCAGAACCACCTGCCCCCGCATGGTGCCCCAGTGTCGGAGCCGCCGGGTCAGGGCCCTGGTATCGATGCCGGTGATACCGGGGATGCCCTCCCGCTCCAGCCAGCTGTGCAGGCTCTCGGTGGCACGCCAGTGGGAATAGTGCCGGGAGTAGTCGGCCACCACCAGGGCCCGGGCATGGATCCGCTCCGATTCGAACGGACTGCCGACCAGCTCGGCCGGTCCGCCGTTGCGGCTCTGGGGGACACCGTAGTTGCCCACCAGCGGGTAGGTCAGAACCAGGATCTGGCCGGCATAGGAGGGGTCGGTGAGGCTTTCCGGATAGCCCACCATGCCGGTATTGAAAACCACCTCACCCGAAGTGGGGACGCAGCCGCCAAACAGTTCCCCGGCCCATTCGGACCCGTCTTCGAGGATGAGTGTTGCTCTCAAGCGGCTCCTTTCCCGATGATGCCGGCCGGACGGAACCCGCAACCGGTCTGCAGGCCATACCTCACCGAAATATTCATCTGCAGCGAACTGGCGGCCCTGTTCAGGGATTGCAGCGAAAATAGCAGAGGGATGAACAGGCTGTCAATCGGATCTCCAGATGGTGCAACCTCTGTCCTTCAGGAGGATCATGGCATTGTGGACCGTCCACTTTTGTATCCACCAGCGCAAACCGTGGTTGTCTCAAACCGGGTCGGTGGATGCCGGGATCCCGGGGAACAACCCGCCATTTAACGGGTGGATGTCCGCTGAGAAGGTCTATGCCTATTATTGTCAGCAATTTAGTTCGAACAAGGTGGGGCCGATTTTGATGCACTCCTCTCCATTGACTGCTTGGAATGTGAAGAATGGATGACGGGAATACATAAAATAAGCGGCACGATCTCATGGAAAAACACCAGATTTTGCCCACATGTGGGCGTCTTGCCCATATGTGGGCAATGGAATTATTATCATATTCTGCACCAGCAAATTTGAGATTAATTTTAACCTGAAGCAAACATTAATCTTATGATTTATTTTGAGAAACACCTGAACGCTGGCATATTGTTTGCGTATACATAGTGACGTGCAACGGCATGGTCAATGAAAACTGAATAGGTTCGTGGAGCATTCAAAGCTGTGAGCAATATTCAAGTGCCTGATGAACCGGACTTTGATATCGCCGGGCAACTTGAACGGGCTCTTGAGCAACGCTGGCAGGAACTGTCAGCGCGCCGCTACTCCTCACTGCACCGGGCAGTGGCCGACCTCACCCGGGATGGTGAAGAGATCCTGGAAGCAGCCGGACTGGAAGGGGTTCCAACCTTCCCCGGGTGTCTCAAACTGGGATGCGGCAATGGCAGCTCAAATTGTGATCTTCGCCTCTACCGGTGCACGGCACTGGTCAAAGAGAGCGGAAATCAGTCACTGGTCATCCACCTCGAGGTCAAACTGGCCCGGGCCAACGGTGATCAGGAGCTGGCACTGAACAAGATGCTCGTCGGTTGCCCTGAACTACGGGTTGTCTCTCACGACAACGTGAATTGAGACACCCACCGAAGAAGGACATAACCTCCTCTTCAAGAGGGGTTCTGCTAGCCAGATGCAATCCCAAAACGAGGATTGCTGATTGAAAGTTTTTTTGAGACTGCCGCTGAAGCGGCTTTATAATAGATTTGCCGGCTCTTCGGAGCCGGCCTGCCATCATAAGATGTCCCCCCGGCAGGTCAACTCATGACCAGCCACTGTTCCTTACGAAGCTTATGCCCCGGTCGGGTCTGAATACCGACCGGGGCCCCACCAACCCTCTCAAAAATTTCCCCCTTTGCTTAAGCAGTCCAACTGAATTACTATCCCTCTGTGTAGCCCGTTGACCGAGCCGCCACGAGTCTGCGCCCGGCAGCCGGGATGTCAACGTCAACACTTCCGGCGTGGACTGGGATGACTATCGATGAACCTGCTGCAGGTGGATACGGAAGTCAGGTGGGGTGGCGGCCAGCAGCAGGTGACACACCTCTGTGAAGGCCTGGCCCGGAAAGGGCATCGGGTCACCCTGGTCTGCCACCGCGACGGCATCCTCTGCCAGCAGGTGAACAACTTTGCCATTCGCGTCTTCCCCCTCCCCTCCTTTGGTGAAATCGACCCCCGGGGGGTGTTCGGCCTGGCCCGGATCATTCGCGATGGCCGCTTCGACCTGATGCACATGCACTCCTCCCGGGCACACACCATGGGGGTGATGGCCGGCATGCTGACCCGGATCCGGCCGCGGGTGGTCTCCCGCCGCTCCAGCCACTTCTCACGCCGGGACCCCTTCAACCGCTGGAAATACGGCCGGGGCATCGACCGCGTGGTGGCCATCTCCCGGGCCGTGCAGAAATCGCTGATCGACTCGGGGTTCAACTCCGAAGACGTGGACCTGGTGCCCAGTGGCATTGTTCCCCCGGAGCGGGTGGACGGGGCCAGGGAATCGGTTTTTGCCGAATTCGAGCTGGGGCCGGAGGCCAAGCTGGTGGCCTGTGTGGCCAACCTGGTGGGAATCAAGGGGCACCAGACTCTGATCGAAGCGACCCGGCAACTCCGCGACCGGTGGCCCGGCCTGCGCATCCTCCTGGCCGGAGACGGCCCCCTGCGCCGGCAACTGGAGGATCTGAGCCGCACCGCCGGCGTCGAGGATCAGGTCCTCTTTGCCGGCTTCCGCACCGACATCTCCCGCCTGCTCTCCGCCAGCCACATGGCCGTCTGCCCCTCCTTCACCGAAGGCCTGGGCCTCTCGATCCTCGAAGCCCTGGCCATGGAACTGCCGGTGGCCGCATCACATACCGGCGGCATTCCCGAGATCATCGATCACGGCGAATCCGGGCTCCTGGTACCCCCGGGAGAGCCGGGCCCGCTGGCCGAGGCAATGGACAGGCTGCTTTCCGACCCCGATGAGTCGGCCCGGCTGGGCCGCAGGGGCCGGCGGACGGTGCTGGAGAGATTCAGTGTCCAGGCCATGGTGGACGGGACCGAAGCGGTCTACCGCCGGTTGCTGGGCAACGGGGTTCCGGCACCGGGGGAAGGCGGCACCGCGTCCGGGGATTGACCGGCGGAAGGTGGGGCCTCCTTCTTGATGTCGCTGACCAGGAAGATCGAACCGGCCACCACCACCAGACCATCGGCCCCGGCCAACCGGCGGGCGAGATTCAGCGCACGCTGCGGGTCAGGCTCCAGGTGCAGCTCAGCGGCAAAATGCCCGCCGATCCGGGCCGCCTCAGCCGGCTCCATGGCCCGTTTGAAGTCCGGCCGGGTGATCACCACCTGCCGGGCCAGCGGGAAGAGCAGCGACGTCATCTCCTCTACATTTTTATCGCCCATCACCCCGAAGAGCAACGTGACCGGCTGGCGAACATGGTTGGCCAGGTAGCCGGCCAGTGACCGGGCGCCGTCCGGATTGTGGGCGCAGTCGAAAAGCATGGGCGGCGACCCGGGCAGCAGTTCCAGCCGTCCCGGCCAGCTGACCCCGGCCAGGCCCTCCCGGATGTGCTCTGCGTCCACCGGCAGCCCCCGCTCGGCCAACGCTTCCAGGGCCAGCACCGCTGCTTCGACATTCTCCAGCTGGTGTTCGCCACGCAGCGGCAGCACCAGGTCCTTGTACATGGTGGCGGGAGTCTCCAGGTCGAAGCGGTATCCCCCGCTGTCCAGGGGCCGGACAGCGGATCGGCGGCAGAGTTCGGAGGCCACCCGCAGATCGGCGCCGCAGCGGCCGGCCACCTCCCGGATCACCTCCAGGGTGATGTCCGGCGTGCAGGAGGTGACCACCGGCCGGCGGGGCCGGATGATGCCGGCCTTCTCGAAGGCCACCTGGCGCAGGGTGCTGCCGAGGAAGTGCGTGTGGTCCAGCGCCACCCGGCTGATCACCGAGATGTCGGGATCGGTGGCGTTGGTGGCGTCAAACCGGCCGCCCAGTCCCACCTCCAGAACCGCCGCATCCATTCCCTGCTCGGCAAAGTGGACCAGGGCCATGGCGGTGACCAGTTCGAAGTAGGTGGGGTGGCTCTCCAGCTCACCGCGCTCCACCAGTGAGACCACCAGCTCCCGCAGCCGGGTGGCGATCCGTGCCACCTCATCCCGGGGGATCGGACGATCTCCGGCCACGATCCGTTCCTCGAAGTCGATGATGTGGGGCGAGGTGTAACGCCCGGCCCGCAGCCCGGCGGCAGAAAGAACCGAGTGGATCATCGCCGCCACCGACCCCTTGCCGTTGGTCCCGGCGACCAGGACGATGCGCATCCGGCGATCCGGTGAGCCCAACGCTTCCAGCAGGACCCGAATCCTCCGCAGGCCGAGCTTGATCCCCACGTTGGACAGCCCAAAGAGGTAATCGATGGTTTCCGAGTAGTTCATGAGAGGCCGGTGGGTGTGCTGACCGGAATCGGCTATTTGTAATAGAGGTGGTTGAGGCAGCGGATCAGCGTTTCGCGCATTTCTTTGCGTTCCACGATCATGTCCACCATGCCGTGCTCGAGGAGAAACTCCGAACGCTGGAATCCCTCGGGCAGATCCTTGCGGATTGTCTGCTTGATCACCCGGGGGCCGGCAAACC
Organism: uncultured bacterium; assembly: GCA_965531145.1. Classification (GTDB taxonomy): domain Bacteria; phylum Acidobacteriota; class JAQAZP01; order JAQAZP01; family JAQAZP01; genus JAQAZP01. The sequence goes on from CBESOE010000021.1 coordinate 11,851, forward strand.
CGATGAGGGCCCGCGGTTCGGCGATGTTGAGATCGCCCAGCATGGCATAGCTGGCGGTGACCCCGCCGGTGGTGGGATCAGCCAGGATGGAGATGTAGGGAATCGCCTCCTTGTGCAGCCGGGAGAGCGCCGCGCTGATCTTGGCCATCTGCATCAGCGAGAGGGCGCCCTCCTGCATCCGCGCGCCGCCGGAACAGGAGATCACCAGCAGGGGCGCCCGTTCTTCGAGGGCCTTTTCCACGGCCCGGGTGATCTTCTCCCCCACCACCGAGCCCATGCTGCCGCCCATGAACTTGAATTCCATGGCGCAGGCGATGGTGGTCTTGCCGCCCATCTCGCCGGTGGCGGCCACCAGGGCGTCGGGCATCTTGCACTTCTCGATGGAGGCCTTCAACCGGTCCTTGTAGCGCTTGGAGTCCTTGAACTGCAATGGATCGGTAGAGTGGATATTGGTGGCGAACTCTGTGAACGCGCCGTCATCGAAGAGCAGCTCCAGGCGGCTCTTGGCGCTGATCCGAAAATGGTAGTTGCACTTGGGGCAGACGTGGAGGTTCCGGGCCAACTCCTTGGAGTAGACGATCTCCTTGCAGTTGTTGCAGCGGGTCCAGAGGCCTTCGGGAATTTTCTTCCGCGTACCGGCCACCGCCCCCTTGGATGTCTTGCTTTTTCTGAACCAGGCCATCAGGCTGCTCGCTCCTGCAAATTGAACCGGAAAAAGGAGGTTATGTTATCTGCGGATTCCGATCCAGTCAAGTGCCGCCCGGGGAGTTGCCCGGTGAGCCCGGCTTGTCCGACCCGAGCGGCTGGGATATTATTTTGCCTTCGCACCGGAGGAGAAAATGCACGGGACAGAGCAGCCGGAATCGAGAAACCTGGACCAGCAGTCAACGGCGGCGTTTCAGCGCTACACCGAGCGCCTGGAACTCGACCTGCCGCCGGGGCTCACCCTGACCCCCACGGTCTGGCCCGCGGACGGGGCGGTGATGATCCTCGACCAGCGGCGTCTGCCGGAGCAGATGACGGTATTGACCTGCCGGACAGCGGTGGAGGCCGCCTGGGCCATCCGCCGGCTGGCGGTGCGGGGCGCCCCGGCCATCGGCCTGGCCGCGGCCCACGCCATGGCCCTGGGAGCGGCGGAGATCGCCCGCACCGCCGTGAGCGGAACCGAGCAGAAGGTCCGGCTGGGGCAGCTGCGCCGGTTGATCCTGGCCACCAGGCCCACGGCCGTAAACCTCCAGTACGCGGTGGACCGGCTCTGGGCCCTGCTGCCCCGCAGCGGCGGCAGTGGGGCGTTTGCCGACCTGCCCGAGGCCCTGGAAGCCGAAGCGGTCAGGATTCACGCGGAAACAGTGCAGCAGGACCTGGCCATGACCCGGCACGGCCTGAAGCTGGTGGGCCGGGGCGAACGGATCCTGACCCACTGCCACACCGGCGGCGTGGCCACCGGCGGGCTGGGAACCGCCCTGGGCGTGATCAAGGCCGCCCACGTCGCCGGACGCCGGATCAGGGTGCTCTGCTGTGAGACCCGGCCGCTGTTCCAGGGGGCCCGGCTCACCGCCTGGGAGCTGGCCCGGGAGGGTGTGCCCTTCGAGCTGATCACCGACAGCATGGCGGCTCATTTCATCGGCCGGGGCGATGTGGACCGGGTGCTGGTGGGCGCCGACCGGGTGGCGATGAACGGCGACACGGCGAACAAGATCGGCACCCGGGGGCTGGTGCTGCTGGCCCGGCAGGCCGGCATCCCGGCGCACGTGGTGGCCCCCACCTCCACCCTCGACCCCGACCTGGCCACCGGCAACGGTATTGTGATCGAGGAACGGGAGGCTGACGAGGTGCGCCGGGCGGGCGGCCGGGCCATCTGTCCCCCTGGAACGGCGGTGCGGAATCCCGCTTTCGACATCACTCCGGGGTGCTCGATCACCTCTTTTGTCACCGAGCGGGGTACGGTCGTACCGCCGCTGAACCACCTCTTCCCCCACACTGGTGCCACACAATGATCACTCTCGGTATCGATACCTCCTGCGACGACACATCGGCCGCCGTGCTTCACGGTGAGCGTGAGATTCTCTCCAACATCGTCTCCTCCCAGGATGACGTGCACCGCCGCTACGGCGGTGTGGTCCCCGAACTGGCTTCACGCAGCCACCTGCAGCAGATCATTCCGGTGATCCGCCAGGCCCTGGAGCAGGCCTACATCAAGCTTTCCGATGTGGACCTGGTGGCGGTGACCTGCGGGCCGGGGCTGGTGGGCAGCCTGCTGGTGGGCCTGTCGGCGGCCAAAGGGATCTGCTTCACCACCGGCAAGCCGCTGGTGGGGGTGAACCACCTGCGCGGCCACATGGAGTCGATCTTTGTCTCACACCCCAAGCCGAGACTGCCCGCCATCTCGCTGGTGGTCTCCGGTGGTCACACCGAGCTCCACCTGGTGAGCGTGGGGCAATCAGCGCGCACCCTGGGACGGGCCAGGGATGACGCGGCCGGCGAGGCTTTTGACAAGGTGGCCAAGCGCCTGGGCCTCGGCTATCCGGGGGGGCCGGTGGTGGAGCAGGCGGCCCGCGGTGGACGCGAGGATGCCTGGCCCTTCCGGCCGGCGTCGATGAGCGACGGCAGCCTCGATTTCAGTTTCAGCGGCCTCAAGTCGGCGGTGGTCCGCGCGGTGGCCGAGAAGCCCTCACTCCTCGATCCGGCGGAGGAGGAGGCGCGCCGGGACCTGATGGCCAGCTTCCAGTGGGCCGCCATCCGTTCGCTGCTCCGCAATACGTTGATGGCCTGCAAGGAACAGAACGCCCGGTCGGTGTTCGTCTCGGGCGGCGTTTCGGCCAATTCCCTGCTCCGGGAACGCTTCACCCAGGCCTGTTCCGAGCGTAACGTGGAGGTCTACTTCCCCGACCGCGGCCTGACCTCCGACAACGGGGCGATGATCGCGGCCGCCGGCGTCAAGCAGTTCACCCGCAAGGGTCCCCACGATCTCTCACTGGATGCTGTGAGCAAGCTTAAGCTCACGAACGACGGCTGGGAGCGGCCATAACTTCATCTGAAGCCCGATAGCGGCGTTGCCGGCCTCCTCAAAAAGCGTCACATACCACAAAAGTATGCTCCGCTTCTTTCGTCGGCCGGCGCCTTGCTCTCGAACTCCAGATGAAGTTATGAGTCCTGCCCGGACAGAAGACGGCAACGCCGCTATCGGATCACTGAAGAAGGGATGAAGAACTTACGATCGCTTGTCGGCGGCCAACTCCTGCACGGCGGGTATGGCGGCCTGAACGTCCGCCTCGGTGCTCATCGGCCCGAGACTGAACCGGACCGTGCCCTTGGGTGACGTGCCGATGGTCTCGTGAACCAGCGGCGCACACTGCAGACCGGTGCGGCAGGCCACGTCGTAGTCGACGTCGAGGCGCATGCCGATCTCCGCCGGGTCTTTGTAACCGGCGATATTGAACGAGAAGACCGGTGTGCGGTTCTCGAGAGAGTTGCAGCAGTAGAGGGTGATGCCCTCGGTCTCGCGCAGGCACTCCCAGAGCGGACGGGCCAACTCCATTTCGTGCTGGCGGACCTTCTCCACGCCGCCGGCGCGTTCGATGTAGTTCACCCCTTCCAGCACCCCGGCCACACCCACCATGTTCGGCGTGCCGTATTCCATGCGGAAAGGATACATGTCGAGGTGCCGGCGCACGGCCGAAGCCACCCCGGTGCCGCCGGCGCGAGAGTGGGGGATCTCCACATCCTTGCCCACGCAGAGCCCGCCGATGCCGGTGGGGCCCAGCAGCGACTTGTGCCCGGTGAAGGCCACGATGTCGATGTTCATCGCCTTCATGTCGATGGGGAACATCCCGGCGGTCTGGGCGGCGTCGACGCAGAAGGTGACGCCGGCCTCGCGGCAGATGGCGCCCACCTCGGCCACCGGCTGCACGGTGCCGATCACGTTTGAACCATGGTTGACCACCACCAGCTTGGTATCGGGCCGGATGGCCTTGCGGATGTCCTCGGGATCGATGTACCCGTTGCCGTCAAAGGAGATAAAAGTCGATTCAACGCCGAAATCGTCCTCGCAATGGGCGATGGGCCGCAGCACCGAGTTGTGCTCCAGACGGGTGGAAACCACGTGGCCGCCCTTGCGCATGATGCCGAAAATCACCAGATTGAGGGCGTCGGTGGCATTGTAGCCAAAGACCAGCCGGTTTGGATCGTCGCCGTTGAAGAGCTCGCTGAGCTTCTGGCGCGCGCTGAGGAGGACCGTTTCGGCTTCCAGGGCCAGGTCAAAAGTGGACCGGCCCGGGTTGACACAGGCCCGCGAACAGAAGTCGATCATGAAGTTGAGCACTTCCGTCGGCTTCGGGAACGTGGTTGCTGCATTGTCGAGATAATGCAGATTTTGTCCAGCATCGATATCCATGGCGGGCAAAATACTGTATCCAGCCACCCGTGTCAACGCATGAAAACTCTTTTCCCTGCTTCAGGTGGCCGGCCGAATGACCGAAACAGTGAGTATACGAAACTTCTGTGCGCGGTCACACCTGCGTCGGGAAACGGCGCAAGGATAGGAGGATAACCGATGAGCACCTTTACCAGCGAGCAGGGGAAAGGTTCCCTGGGGAACATTCTATTCATCCTGATCGTGCTGGCCCTCGTATATTTCGGCATCATGTTCGTCCCGGTGCGGATCAATGCCTTCTCCTTCAAGGATGCGATGCACGAAGAGGCCAGTTTCGCCGCCCACCGCTCCGACAAAATCATCAAAGACAACCTGATCCGCTTCGCCAGGGAGAATGATCTGCCCGTCACCGCAGAAGAGCTCACCTTGAAACGGGAGCCGGGCCGGATGACCGTGAAAGCCGACTACACCGTGGTGGTGGACACGATCTTCTTCACCTACGACTGGCGCTTCGAGGAGAAGACGGTCCGCGACATCTACTAGCCGGACACGGGCAGTTCCATCCCTTCGGCCCCGTCCCACGCTGTCAGCTCCCGCGTTGACAATTTCTGTGTACGCTTGCACCGGTGACCGGTCTGCTGACGTCACTCGTGGCCCACCCTGCCCGGCTCCCGGCGAGCCGGGAGAGCAACAAACAGCTGGACCTGAAGCGGCCTACCTCAAGATCTACCGCGAAATCGCCCAGATCTTCCGCTACCCCACCGCCCACCAGGCCCTGATGGAGGCATCGAACGAATGGGAAGTGATCAGGGTGCTCGAGGGCCACGTGGAGTGATCTCGAAAGCCCCTTTCACTCGGACGGAATTGCGATAGAATGGAAATCCGCGGACGGGCCGGGACGGTAACCGGCACGTCCTGCTGATCGCAGGTCAAACCAGCTGCCGGGCGCCTCCCCGAGGACCGGCCAGGAAAAAAGGAGAGAGTCCCGTGTCGAAGCTCAAGGAACAGATCGCCCCCGGCGTGGTCACCGGGAAGGGTGTGCAGCAGATCTTCTCCGCGGCCAAGGAAAAGCAGTTCGCGCTTCCGGCGGTAAACGTGGTCGGCACCAATTCGGTGAACGCTGTCCTGGAAACCGCCACCACGGTGGACTCGCCGGTGATTATCCAGTTCTCCCACTCCGGTGCGGCCTTCTTCGCCGGCAAGGGAATGCCCGGCGAAGGGCACACCGCGGCCGTGGCCGGAGCCATCTCCGGCGCCATCCACATCCACCAGGTGTCCGCGGCCTACGGCATCCCGGTGATCGTGCACACCGACCACGCAGCCAGAAAGCTGCTGCCCTGGATCGACGCCCTGCTGGACGCCGGTGAGGATTTTCACAAGGCCCACGGCCTGCCCCTCTACAGTTCGCACATGATCGACCTCTCCGCCGAGCCCATCGAGGACAACATCGAGACCTGCAAGCCCTACCTGGAACGGATGAGCAAGCTGGGCATGACCCTGGAGATCGAGCTGGGGGTCACCGGCGGTGAGGAGGACGGGGTGGACAACACCGACGTGGACAGCGCCCGTCTCTACACCCAGCCCGAGGAGGTGGCCTATGCCTACGAGGAACTGAGCGCCATCAGCGACAGCTTCACCGTGGCCGCCGCCTTCGGCAATGTCCACGGGGTCTACAAGCCGGGCAACGTCCAGCTGCGGCCGGTGATCCTCGACAATACCCAGAAGCACATCCAGGAGAAGTTCGGAACCGGCGACAAGCCGGTGAGCTTCGTCTTCCACGGCGGCTCGGGCTCGAGCACCGAAGAGATCCGCGAGGCGATCTCCTACGGCGCGGTCAAGATGAACCTCGACACCGACATGCAGTGGGCCTTCTGGGACGGGGTGCACAACTACTACCGCGAGAAGAAGGACTACCTCCAGGGCCAGATCGGCAATCCCGAAGGCGACGACAAGCCGAACAAGAAGCAGTATGACCCGCGGGCCTGGCTGCGACAGGGTGAACTCTCCTTCAAGGAGCGGCTGACCAGGGCTTTCGAGGACCTGAACTGCATGGGGACCCTGACGCTCTGACCGGCGGCACCGGTCGGCGAGCACGGATGCGAAAACCGATGATCGACCTGCTGCGCAGCAGAAGGAGCATCCGCCGCTACGCCGACCGGCCTGTGGAACAGTCCAAACAGGCCCTGCTGGAAGAGGCCCTGCTGCGCGCCCCCTCTTCACACCACCACCGGCCCTGGGAATTTATCTTTGTGGAGGACCGGGAGACCCTGGGTGAGCTGGCCCGGGCCAAGCCGCACGGCTCGAGTTTCCTGGCCGGGGCGGCGCTGGCCATCGTGGTCTGTGGGGACAGCAGCCTCTCCGATATCTGGGTCGAGGACTGCTCCATCGCCGCCATCCTGGTCCAGCTGACTGCCCACTCCCTGGGGCTGGGCAGCTGCTGGGTCCAGATCCGTGCCCGGAAACACGATAAAATCACCTCTGCCGGTGATTTTATCCGCGGCCTGCTCAAGATCCCCCCGCACCTCGAGGTGCAGGCCGTCATCGGAGCCGGCTATCCCGCCGAGACCAGGCCGGGCCGGCCGGCAGAAGAGCTGCTGCGGGACAGGATCATACGGCACCGCCGCTGACCCGGACGGCCTCACCCTCACCGTGCCTGTGGAAAAAACGCTTGATATTCTTCACATTCCTGCTAGGATACTCGGCAACTATAAGAAAAACCCTCACATTTCGATGAAGTTGTGCTTTTGTCCGAGGCTGCGGACCGGTTTGCGTACCGGTTCGCACCACTCCGGCGGAACCGGTGCATTTCGCCCCGGCCCACCGGCCACAAAGGAGGGAGCCATGGCCTACGCGCACACCAATTCCAAGGGCAACACCTACATCCTCCACTCCAAGGCGGTCCAGTTGAAGGGCGGCAAGGAGCAGACCATCTACTTCTTTGCCAAGGAAGAAAAGGAAGGCGCCCTGTCGGCAGTCCCGGCGGGATACATGGTTTCGGAGACCAAGAACGGTCTGCCGGTGCTGAAACGCGCCTGAGACAGTCCGGGACCGGTCAGCGTCAAGCGGGTACAACAGAATGGTTCCGGCAGGTCAGTCGGGCTTCCTGACCAGCCGGAACCCCACGGAACCGCCCTGTGCGCCCGGTGGACGGTTTGTCGGGGTCGTCCCCGGCGATTCAGCGTAGTAGCCTGCGGCATACCGGTCAGCGCACCATTCCCCCTCCCGCTCCGGACCGAGGCAACGGATCGCCGCAGGAAAGGGCCTGTCCATCCTCTATTTGCCAATAGGACCACTCCGATGTATAGTGGGAACAACAAAGCCTTGATTTTCCTGAAGGTTCATAGTGAATTCATCGATTCAATCAACTGGATGTTTATTACTTTTTAAACCCTGACCAGGGGAACCTTGTCTAGCACTAGTAGGAAGTGTTCTTCTGCCACGCGCATCAGGCCGGACCGGTGATGGTGTCCCATCCTCTCCAGGTCCTCAAGTGCGCCGCGGATACGACCGACATACTGACCAGGAATCAACAGTACCGAAACCACTGGGGACTTGAGCAGACCACTGCGGAAAGGAGAAGTTCAACCCGATCCGAAGTTCCTTGGGCCGGCTGGCGGCCCGTTCCCGGAATCCCCAATAAATTCAATTGTGGAGGCAAACCAACAAATGAAGAAATCCACCCTTTTCAGCATCTTGTGCGCAATCATGATTTTCTGCTTTGCCACGGTCAACGCTTCGGCCCAGACCGGCAGCATCGCCGGCACGGTCACTGACGCGGATACCGGCCTGCCCCTGGAAGGTGTGATGGTCAAAGCGATGCCCGTGGACGAAGAGATCGATGGCCACGGCCATGGCGGCCCCGGCGGCGGTCACGGTGGCGGCTGGTGGCACCACTGGATGGCCATCACCGGCGAGGACGGCACCTACCTGATCGATGAGATGGATGCGGGGCTGTATGAAGTGACGGCCCGGGGCGACGGCTACTATTCGGCCGACACCGAGATCGAAGTGGTCGACGGAGAGATGGCCACCGCCGACTTCGCACTCGAAGGACTGGTATTCGGTGCGCTCTCCGGCGCGGTGACCGACGCTGATACCGCCCTGCCCCTGGCCGGCGCCTTTGTCCGCGTGTCCGTGGCCGAACCGGCCAAGATCAAGAACCTTGTCTTCGGCGCAGGAACCCGCCACTGGGGCGGCGGCTGCGGCCAGCACTATTTTGCCATGACCGGCGATGACGGCACCTACTCCATCGACAACGTGATCGTGGACTACTACGAAGTCCGCGCGTCGATGTGCGGCTACAACGCTGCTGACCCGGTGGGCCTCTTTGTGATGGAAGGCGAAACAGCTGTTGCTGACTTCGCTCTCACGCCCATGACCTACGGCGCGCTGGAAGGCTATGTCACCGACGCCGACACCGGCGATCCCATCGAGGGCGCCTGGGTGATGCTGCGCATGGGCGAAGGCACACTGCACCACGGCGGCGGCGGCGGTGGCTGGGGCGGCGGCTGGGGCGGCAGCCACAACTGGGCCATCACCGATGAAAACGGCTACTACCTGATGGATCAGGTGGCCACCGGCGCCTACATCGGCTATGCCATGTCCTGGTACTATGAGTATGGCGAAGGTTCCGTGACGATCGTCGAGGACGAGACCGCACAGCTGGACTTCGCCCTCGTGGCCGGCGTGGAATAGATAGAAGGATTGAAATCTCTAAACGGCTGTGTGCCCCACCGGCGCGCAGCCGTTTTTTTATTCAGCAGAAGAGGTCTCAGGAGAGATCCCGAAGCAGCTGTTCATACTGCCCCATTACCCGGTCCCAGGTGTAATTGGCCAGGTAGTAGGCATTGCCCTGACGGCCCAGAGACCGGCCCAGCCCGGGCTGCTCCAGCAGCAGGTTCAGGGAGTGGGAGAACTCCTCGAAGCTGCGGTAACTCAGACCGCCATCGGCGCGCCGCACCTGGCCTTCCAGTACCGGGCAGCGGCCGTTGACCAGCACCGGCCGGTTGCGCCCCCAGGCCTCCAGCACCACCATGCAGAGGCTCTCGTAGCGTGAAGGAACCACCAGCATGGAGCAGGCGTCCAGCGCCTGGTATTTTTCCCGGTCATCCACCCCGCCGAGATGGATGATGTCCGGGTGCTCGGGGATCTGCAGCACGGGCGTACCGATGAGCACCAGCCGGGTAAAGAGATGGCGGATCCGGCTGTGGCTGATGAAGTATTCGAAGAGCTGGTCACAGCCCTTGTTCCAGTCGATCCGGCCGATGTACAGGAGAAACGGCCCGTCCAGGCCGTGCCGGCGGCGGAAGTCTTCGGTGGATCCCACGTCTTCGGGGATCTCCACCCCCACCCCCACCACCTCGCCGGGGGCAGCCTGTCCGCCGGTGACCCGGCGGACCAGGTCCTGTTCCTCCACCGAGTTGTGCACGATGGCCCGGGGGAGGCCGAACATCCGGGCAAATACGCCGAGAAAGACGGCTTCGTCCTCCTCGGCGGTGGGCACCAGGATCGCCTTGCGGCCCAGTGCCTGCACTCCGTGGAAGCTGGTGTAGTAGCGGTAACAGAAGAAAATGACGAAGTCGAAGCGGCCCTCCTCGCTGCGGATGGCCTCCACCAGGGCCGGTGAATACGGCCCGTTTTCCTCCACCCAGCGCAGTTCATCCTCTTCGCTGTGCTGCTGGTGAAAGACCCGGTGGGAGATCTCGGAAAAGCTGTCCAGGTCCCGCTGGCGCTCCACCGCGAAACGGTGGACCGGAATCCCGTTGACGTCCTCGGTTCCTTCGGGGTAGTGATTCTTCCACAGCAGGTATTCGTAGGCACAGGTGGTGAAAACCTCCACCTGGTGGTTGGCGGAGAGCCGCTCGGCGATCCAGCGGCAGTGCAGTTCGGCGCCGCCGTTGATCTCATTCCCGTATCGCTGAACCACGAATGCCAGTCGCATCTGAATCCCCGCAGGTACGGTTACGCTCCCTCGTCTGCCGGAGGGACGCCCTCCTGCCGCAACCGCTCGCGCAGACGGTGGATCTCCCGCTCCAGCGCAGCCGACTTGTGACGCTGGTCCAGCTGGTCACGGCGCTGGAGGGCCAGGTCGCGGACCAGCACACGGACGGCGCGAAAAAGGTAGAGGTTGAGCTGAGCCTGCCGGTGGACAAGAAAATCAGTGTAGAGCCGGACAAAGGGTCGGACCAGCCTCTTGCACCAGACGATCAGAAAACCGGCCCCGTTGCGGTGGGAGGAAATCCGGAAGTCGGGATCGACGTTCCAGTCGCCGTCCTCGGACAGCAACTGTTCGGCAAGCTCGGGATCCAGGCCGCTGCGCACCGCCAGATCCCGCAGTTCCATTTCCACTTCACTGACCAGATCGACGTCGAGGTGCTCCCCGGCGGCCTGTTTGAGCTTGATCTCGGCCCGGATCGCCTCCTGGAGTGTGCCGGTATCCTGGTGCCCCTCACGGTGGGACGGGATGATCACGCCACTCTGCTCCGTCTTGTCAGCCATTGGTCGTCCCTCTCATGCCCCGGGTCGCCGCGGCCCGAACAGCGCGGTCCCCACCCGGAGAATGGTGGCCCCCTCCTCCACTGCGACTTCCAGATCGTGGCTCATCCCCATGGAGAGGTGCCGAAAGTGATCGAGGCCCGCCGCTTCCCCGGCGGCCAGCTCGTGGCGCAGTTCCCGGAGCCGCCGAAACCAGGGCCGCACGTCCTCCGGGTCGGCCCCGAAGGGTGGAAAGGTCATCAGCCCGCAGAGCCGGAGGTTGGGCAGCGTTCGCACCGCCGCCACCAACGGGGGAAGGTCGCCCTCGAGGACACCGTGCTTGGTCTCCTCCCCTCCCTGGTGCACCTGGAGCAGGATATCAAGGGTCTTGCCGAACCGACCGGCCCAGCGATCCAGACGGACCGCGAGGTCCTCGCTGTCCACGGTGTGAATCACCTGGAAGCACCGGGCCGCGTCACGGGCCTTGTTCCGCTGCAAGTGGCCGATGAAATGCCACCGGGCCTCCCCAAGATCTTCCGCCTGGTCGATCTTGGCCGTGCCTTCCTGGATCCAGTTCTCACCGAAAAGTCGCAGACCTGCCCGGTATCCCTCGATCACGTCCTCGAGCGGTACGGTCTTGCTCACGGCAAGCAGTTCGATCTCGCCGGGGTCGCGGCCGGCGTGCCGTGCCGCCTGCGCGATACGCTCTCTCACCGCCTCAACATTGTTCAGCAGGGAGGCCATGATCAGGGGGTCGCCTCCGCCGCCGAGGCTGGTGGCGAGGACTGATTTCCGGACCAGAAGAGGATTCGCTTGCAGTTTTCGCAGTACATGATCTCGGTCAGCAGCTTCACCTCGCAGACCAGCTGGGGCCGCAGGCGGACATGGCAGGCCATACAGGTCTCACCCACCACCCGGGCCACCCCCACGCCCCCGCGGACGGCGGCCACCCGCTTGAAAACGGAGAGGATCGCCGGATCGATGGCAGCACCCAGGGATTCGATCCTGCCGGCCAGCTCGTCCCGCTCGGCGGTCATCTTCTGCTTTTTGGCTTCGAGAACGGCCGCCTCCTCTTCACACTGCTTGCGCACCAGCTCGTGGTCCGTCTTGTGGTGCTGCAGCTCGCTGGCAATTCTCTTGGCCAGTTCTTCCGCCTCGTACTGGTTCTCGAGGATCTGGTACGAGGTTTCCTCGGCCAGCTCGATCTGCCGCTGCATGGCACGGTACTGTTCGTTGGTCTTGATATCCTTGCTGTTCAGTTTGCTCTTGAACTCGGTGATCTTCCCCTGGCTGTCCTCCATCTGCCCGCCCAGACTCCTGGCCTCCTTGGCGGCCTCTTCCATCTGGCGTTCCAGCTCGGCGGTCTTTTCGTCGGACATTCTGAGCTTCTCCCCGGTCTGTTCGATCCGTCCGGGGATGGTTCCCATCTCTCCCTCCATCTGCACGATGATCTGGGAGAGGCGCTGCAGTTCCATCAGTTGCTTCAGTTGCTCTTCCAAGATTACCTCGATGCCCCTGGCGAGCTGGTCAGGGCCCCGGCCCTCCCGCTCAGCCGTACATGAAAAAGGGTGCCGTGCTGACGGCACCCTGAAGGATCCCCGGGCCGGCACAACGCCGCCGCGAGGGGGAAGTCCGCGGGTGATGCCGCGAACCGGCCCGCCCTGCAAACGGCAAGTTGACACCGGTATTTCATGGCCTGATCGAGCCTCATTCAGTTGTGGTGGGCCCACCTGGGATCGAACCAGGGACCAGCCGGTTATGAGCCGGCGGCTCTGCCAACTGAGCTATGGGCCCACTCGAATGACGAGTGCTGACGCCGGAACCTCAGTAGCGACCGCCTTCCAGGAAGGCCTTGAGCTTCCGACTCCGGGAGGGATGGCGCAGCTTGCGCAGCGCCTTCGACTCGATCTGTCGTATTCGCTCCCGGGTCACGGCGAAACTCTGTCCCACCTCTTCCAGCGTATGCTCGGAATCCACCCCCACCCCGAATCGCATCTTGAGCACCTTCTCTTCACGCGGGGTGAGTGTTTTCAATACTTTCTGCGTCTGTTCCCGCAGATTGATGTGCACGATGGTATCCGCCGGGCTGACCACCCCGCGGTCCTCGATGAAATCGCCGAGATGGCTGTCTTCCTCCTCGCCGATGGGTGTTTCCAGAGAGATCGGCTCCTGGGCGATCTTGAGCACCTTGCGCACCTTGCCCACGGCGATGTCCATTCGGGAGGCGATCTCTTCCGACGTGGGCTCACGCCCCATCTCCTGCACCAGGATCCGCGAGGTGCGGATCAACTTGTTGATCGTCTCGATCATGTGCACCGGGATGCGGATGGTCCGTGCCTGGTCGGCGATGGCCCGGGTGATCGCCTGGCGTATCCACCAGGTGGCGTAGGTGGAGAACTTGTAGCCCCGGCGATACTCGAACTTGTCCACCGCCTTCATCAGCCCGATATTCCCCTCCTGGATCAGGTCGAGGAACTGCAGGCCGCGGTTGGTGTATTTCTTGGCGATGGAGACCACCAGCCTGAGGTTCGCCTCCACCAGTTCGCGCTTGGCTTTCTCCGCCTCGTACTCGCCGTCGAGAATGATCTCCATGGTGGCCCGCAGCTGCGTCGGGGTCAGCAGGAGCTCCACCTCGATCTGGGTGATCTCGCCCCGCACTTCCTTGAGCCGCTTCCGCTGCTTGGCCTTGACCTCCTTGCCCTTGGCCGACTTGACCTTGGACGCCAGCTTGTCCCGGCGGCGGAGCAGGAACGAAACCCGCTCGCCGCCCAGCTTGAGCCGTTCCACCACCTGGGCGTGGAACCCCGTGGTGAAATCGAGGATACGAACCGCCCGCGAGATCAGCACGTAGGTCCGGTCCAGCTCGTAGGTCAGCTTCTTCTCCCGCTTCTTGCTGATCCGTTTCGCGTCAAGCTTCTTGCGCAGCACTTCCACCTGGTGGCGCAGGGTCTCGATGTCCAGGAGCACGGTCAGGCAGCGTTCGCGGGCCTTGACCAGCCGTCCCTCCTCGGGATCCTCGTCGCCCACAATGACCACCGAACGGAAGTCGATCTCGTTGTTGCGAAGCCGGTCGGCCACCCGGATCAGCGTCTCGACGATATACGGTGTGCGGCACAGCGCCTTGTGCGCCTTGAGATGGCTGCGCTCGATGCGCTTGGCGATCTCCACCTCGCCCTCGCGGGTCAGCAGCGGCACCGTGCCCATTTCGCGGAGATACATCCGCACCGGGTCATTGGCCTTGTCCAGCGTCCCCGGCGCCAGCTCGGTTTCGGTCTTGCTCTTGGCGGCCTTGGCCTTCTCCTCCGCGGCCTCATCGCCCTTGTACTTGTCCGCGGAGTCGACGAGCTCGATGCCGAGGTTGCCGAACATGACAAAGATGTCGTCCAGCTCTTCGGAGGAGTTGATCTCCTTGGGCAGCAGGTCGTTCACCTCGTCGTAGAGCAGGTAGCCCTTGTCCCGGCCGATGGCGATGAGCTGCTTGACCTCGTCGAACTTGTCCTCGATTCTCACTGTGGTTTTTTCTTTGGCCACTGATCGAACCCTGTCCTTCCGTCGTATGCCGCCAGTGCGCCGAATCCACCAACCCGGGCGAAACAGCCAGGATCACCCCCCCCTACCGCAGGGTACCCCAACACTAGCAGAAGACTATCTAAACGTTTATAATATCACAATTCCGGTCTGTTCAACGAACGAATTCTTCGATCCGCTCTAGCGGTATAACGCAATCTCCCGGAGAAGGGTCATTTTCTCCTCCAGCAGTTCCCGCTGCCGGTCCTGGCTGGCAACGGTTTCCGGGTCCTTGAGCCGCCGCTGGACCATTTTCAGCCGTTCCTGGAGAAGCGATGTGAGCACCGCCCCGAGACAGCTCTCCGCCTCCTCGTGGGGGTCGAAGACGGCATTCCCGTTCCCGTTGGCCTCCACCGGTTCCTGGGCGATGGCCGCCAGCAGTTCGCGCTGCCCGCCGGATTCCGGCAACATCTCGTGAACCCGGGGCACCACCACCTCCTCTCCGCTGCCCGTGAGCTCGGCCATCCGGCTGATGATCTGCCCGCAGACCAGTATCCCCAGGTCGTGCCCCTTGAGCATTTTCAACGCCCGGACGCGGACCATGGGGTAGCTGATCATCAGCGCCAGCAGGCGCCTTTCGGCGATACCGGGCTGCAGGGCGGTGGTGGCCTGCGGTCCGGGCGCCGCTGGACGGCGGTGCAGGCCCTGGGCCATCTGCAGCAGTTTCTCCAGCACCAGCCCCTCTTCCACCCGCGCCCGCTGGGCGATCAGCGGCAGATACTCCCGCTGTTTGATCTTTTCCGGCACCGAGAGGAGAAAGGGCAGCACGTCCTCGATCACCGCCAGCTTTCCCCCCGGGCGGTCCAGGTCGTGCCGCTCCAGGCTGCGGTTGAGCTGGTGCTCGAAGAAGGGCAGCGCCCGCTCCAGCAGCTCGGCGAAGGCCTCGGCGCCGTGGGCCCGGATGTAATCGTCCGGGTCCTCCCCCCGGGGGAGGTCCACCACCTGGACCTCGAAGCCCTCCTTGAGAAAGATGTGGATGCTCCGCTGTGACGCCTCGTCCCCGGCCTGGTCGGGGTCGAAGCTGATCAGCACCCGCCGGGCATAGCGCGAGAGGAGCCGGGCCTGGCCCTCGGTGAGGGCGGTGCCCAGGGGGGCCACCACGTTGGTCACCCCGGCCCGGGAGACCTGGATCACGTCGAAGTAACCCTCCACCACCACCGCCGCCCCCTGCTCGCGGATCGCCTTGCCGGCCAGATCGAGGCCGTAGAGCTGCTCCCCCTTGCGGTAGATCAGCGTCTCGGGGGAATTGAGGAACTTGGGATCCCGCGGCCCCGGCTCGCCGTTGACCCGTCCGCCAAAAGCGATGATGTTGCCCTGGGGGTCGCGGATGGGGATGGTGATCCGGTTGCGGAACCGGTCGTAGTGGCCCTGCTCGCTCTTCCGGGAGACGGCCAGGCCGCACTTCTCCAGCTCGCTGGAGGGGATGGAGGAGCGGCTGGCCTCCTTGACCAGCCCGTCCCAGCCCCCCGGGGCATAGCCCAGGCCGAAGATCTCCGCCGCCTCCCCGTCCAGAGCTCTTTTTTTCAGATACTGGGCCACCTGCCGCCCCTCGCCGGTCTCCACCAGGCAGCGGCGGAAAAAGTCCTGGGCCAGGCGGTGGATCTTCCGTGCCCGCTCCCGGTCGCTGACACTGGCCCCGGGCCGCCCGCCCGACCGCCGCGGCAGCTCGATCCCCGCCTTTTCCGCCAGCTGGTTCAGCGCTTCGGGAAACTCGAGGTTTTCAATCATCATCAGGAACTTGAACACGTCCCCGCCGCGGTTGCAGCCGAAACAGTAGAACATCTGCCGGTCTTCGCTGACCGAGAAGGAGGGGGCCTTTTCGCCGTGGAAGGGGCAGAGACCCATCATCTTGGTCCCGGCCTTGCGCAGCTGGACATACTGCCCCACCAGGGAGACGATATTCGTCGCTCCGCGCACCTGCTCCACAACCGCCCTGTCGTCGAGATCGCTCACCGTGTCTCTACTCCTTCAATTGCACGACGGTGACACCGGTGCCACCTTCCTGCTGGGCCGCCGGCCGGAACCCGGCCACATGGGGGTGTCCATCCAGCAGGTCGGCCACTGCCCGGCGCAACGCACCGGTGCCGTGCCCGTGGATCACCCGCACCGTGCCCAACCCGGAAAGCGTGGCATCATCGAGGAACTTGTCCACCAGGGGCAGGGCTTCCTCCACCCGCTGCCCGATCACCTTCAGCTCGTTGCCGGAGAGCATGTCATTTTTCCCCTCCAGCACGATCTGGGCCGTATCGCCGATGGTGAAACTGCCGGCAACCGGCTCCGGCTCCGGAACCACCGGCTCGCCGCCCACGATGAGATTCTCGCGGAACATGGTCATCCGCTTCCCTTCCACGGTGAGCACGGTCTCGCCACGGTCCGGGTGGTCGCTGACCACCGTACCCTTGAGCGAGGTGTTGCGCAGCTTGACCCGCTCCCCCGGCTCCAGGGGCCGGACCGGCTGGGCCTCCTCGCCCCGGGTGGGGGTGAGGGCCCCGCGGGTCTCGCTCACGGTGGAAGCCAGCCGTTTCCGCT
Source organism: uncultured bacterium (assembly GCA_965531145.1). Lineage (GTDB taxonomy): Bacteria > Acidobacteriota > JAQAZP01 > JAQAZP01 > JAQAZP01 > JAQAZP01. The sequence goes on from CBESOE010000021.1 coordinate 28,793, forward strand.
CCCGGTTCGCCGCGACGCGCACCTTCTCCGCCACCGCCCGGTCCTTGAGCCCGGCCACCAGTTGCTCCACCTTGCTGCTGAAGCGGGCCAGCACCTTTTCCGCCTCTTCCATGCGGGTGGCCAGGAACTGGTTCTCCCGCTGGATGAACTCCTCCTTCTCCCGCTCCTTCTCCTGCACCAGACGCTGCAGGCGGTCCCGTTCTTCCTTGACCTCTTCCTCCTCGCGCCGGGCGCGGGCCAGGGTCTCCTCCAGCCGGGCCACCATCTGCTCCACCCGCCGGTCCTGGTCACCGAGGTAGGCCCGGGCCTGATCGATGATCTCCCCGGGGAACCCCACGGTCTCGGCCACACGGAAGGCATTGGAACTGCCCGGCACGCCGGGGATCAGCTGGAAGGAGGGGGCCAGGGTCTCCTCGTCAAAGGACATGGAGCCGTTGAGCACCCCCTCGGTGGCAAACGCGTACGATTTCAGCGCCTGGTGGTGGGTGGTGGCCAGGGTCCAGGCGCCGCAGGAGTGGAAATGGTCGAGGATGGCCATGGCCAGTGCCGCCCCTTCGGCCGGGTCGGTGCCCGATCCGATCTCGTCCAGCAGGACCAGTGACGGGGACTGCATGTCGGTGATGATCTGCTTGATGCTGGTCAGCCGGCCGGTGAACGTGCTGAGATTGGCGATGATGTCCTGGCGGTCGCCGATGTGGGCGGCCACCGCCTGGAACACGGGCAGGGCGGACCCCTCCCCCACCACCGGCGGCAGACCGCTCTGCAGCATCAGCACCGCCAGCCCCGCCGTTTTCAGCGCCACGGTCTTGCCGCCGGCGTTGGGCCCGGTGATCACCATGGAGCGGGCGCCCTGCTCCAGCACCATGTCCAGCGGAACCACCTGGTCCACCGGGGACGACCCTTCGGGCCCGGAGGGAAAGCCAGCTTCGCTCCGCTGCAGGGCCAGTTTCTCGTCCAGCAACGGGTGCCGGGCACCCACCAGCTTGAAGTCCTCTCCGGACGCGGCGATGCGCGGGCGGGCCGCGCGGGCGGCCTCGGCGAACCGCGCCTTGCCGGCGAGGAAGTCGAAGCGGGAGAGCCCCTCCACCAGCTGGGCCAGCTCGTCACGGCGCTCGCGGACCTGGTGGGTCAGGGCGAGGAGGATCCGGGCCGTTTCCTGGCGCTCCTCTTCGCGGGCCATGATCAGCTTGTTGTTCACCTCCACCGTCTGGAACGGCTCGATGAAAAAGGTGGCTTCGGTGGCGGAGCGGCCGTGGACAATGCCGGGAACGGCGTTCTTGTGCTCCGATTTGATCAGCACCACGTAGCGGTCGTCGCGGAGGGTGATGTAATCCTCCTGCAGGACGTGGGACAGGTCCTTCTCCCTGGTGAGCCGCTCCAGACGCTTGACGATCTCACCGCGCAGCGACTTGAGGCTGCGCCGGATCCGGGCCAGCTCGGGCGAAGCATTGTCCAGCAGTTCGCCCTTGCGGTTGATCACCTTGCGCACCGCCCGGACCAGATCGGAAAGGTCAGGGAGCAGGGACGATTCGGCGGCCAGTCGCGGGCAGCGCCCGGCCAGGGTGCCCACCTCTTCGTGGATCCGCCGGCCGGCCTCGGCATTGCGCACCAGGATCAGGAATTCGGCCGGTTCCAGCCGGCGGTTGACCACCCGCAGTTTGGGCAGCACCTCCTCCAGGGCTTCCACCCCGGTGAGGTCCAGTTCGAACCCGCCGGCCAGAGCGTCCCGCATCTCCCAGGTGACCGCCTGCTCGCCAGCCACCCACTGCGGGTCGCGACGGAACCGGGCGGCCTCCACCGCGGCGGCTCCCAGCGGCGTCTGGCAGAATCGGGCAACGATTCGCCTGACCTTGTCCAGTTCCAGGAGGGAGACCACTTCCTCCTGGTTAATCACCCTATCCATAGCTTCACACCGGATTGATCCGTCACCGACGGCCTCTGGCCCACCTGGGGGAAAATTGCCCGGGGGAGGGACTTGAAACCGGCCACTACACCCCCGGGGACACGGGGTCAGGCGGTTGTTCCCCCGGCTCTTCAGTCCCGGCACAGAGAAAATCCCCAACGGCACAGGTGTCGGTGGGGGATTGTGGCCGGAACTCATGACCTGTATCTGAATGGATGAATATAGGTTTCGGTCCGCGGAGAGTCAAGAAAAAATCCGTAAAAAACAACGGTTTTACGGGTCCGCCACGATATTGGGGCTTTTCGGCCCACCCCGCTCCACCCGGAGACCATCCGCCGGCGGGAAAATCACTGCCCGATCAGGATAATTACAGGTGATTTCCTGCAGCGACCAACCGCCCACGGCCGCGATGGCAGTGTACTGCTAATACATGGTATTTCCATTTTCTGATGTATCGGGTATTTCCTGCATTGAATCCCAGTGCTCCACTATTTTGCCGTTTTCATCAAATCTGAAAAAATCCATGGTTACGTACTCCAGACCGCCAGGCCACACCTGGTGAGTATGAAGCGCCACCAGATCGCCCTCTGCAACCGCCCGGACAAATCCAATACTCTTCTCGGGGTATTCCTTCGCCATCCGTTCAAAGTAGGTGATGAACGGCTCTTTCCCATCCCCAACCAGAGGATTGTGTTGAATATAGTCAGCTCCGACATACTGTTCGACAGCCTGGCGTGGTTCCCCCTGGTATGCTGTTTTATAGAAAGCAATCGCATTCTGTTTGTTTCGTTCCAGATGTTGCGTCATTTCGATTACACCCTTCTTGTATGTGGCACAGAACGTCGCGCCCATCACCTGCCATGACTGAAAGCTCGGAATTTGCAAACACTCTGTAAAACCTCTGTAAAACCTCTGTAAAACATTATACACACCGGGCTCAATCTGCTTCAGGAGCAGTGAAAGTGCGGGGGCACCGGGCGTTTCGGCCTGCCCCGCTCATCCCGACCGCCGGGCCGGCAAGGGCCGATAGATCGCCCGGACAGGGGGTAGCGCTTGATCCCGAGGCCCAATTCGTTGAAATATGTTAGGGTTGAGCAACATCAGCAACCGGAGGACTGAGCAGGCCATGGAGGAAAAGGAACAGAAACCAGCCAACGGGGACGATGTCCCCTTCCGGATCAGGGACTGCGCCCTGATCCCGCTGGCCACCGGCCTGAAGGCGCAGAACCTGAAGGAACTGCGCAACCTGCTGCTGGAGGTCGATGCCGGGTGTATCTACTACGCTTTCTGGGGCGGGCTCTTGAAACCGGGGTTCGAAAACCCGGAATATGCCAACGACTTCGCCTCCTGGGCCCACGCTGCCCTGCACGATGACGTGCTGGCCGAACGGCTGGGGGTCATCGATCCCACCGAGTTCGATGATCTGGAATCTTTACGGCGTGAGCTGGTGGACGTGATCGAGGAGCACCTGGACGGGATCGAAGTGATCGCCTGGACCCGGCGGGACCAGCAGTTCAACTTCATCACCTCCCAGATCGTGGTCTTCGACGCCCAGCGGGAGCTCACCGAACCGCGGGAACTGGCCGAGGTGGTGCGGGAGATGAGCAGCAGCAGCATTTTCTACCACTTCATCGACGCCCGCCGGCGCACCGACAAGTCGATGGGCGACTTCCGGGCCTGGCTCGGCGGGTTCGGGGACCGCTACCAGGACCTGCGGCAGCAGCTGGCCGAAGTGGACCCCTACTTCTCAACACTGGTGGAGCTGCGCCACCGGCTGGCCTCGCTCTTTGAAGGCTATTTCACCGGAGACCGGCACTGAGGACCATGCTCGAAGCTTACACAGACATCGTCGGCAGGGACGTCATCGAACACCTCCGCCAGCTGGTGGCCCCGCTGCGGGGCATGAAGGTGGTCCACGTCAACTCCACTCGCGAGGGCGGGGGCGTGGCCGAGATCCTGCACAAGCTGGTGCCCCTGCAGCAGGATCTGGGGATCGACTCCTCCTGGGAGGTGATCACCGGCAATCCGGATTTTTATGACTGCACCAAGAGCTTTCACAACGGGCTCCAGGGCAACCGGGTGATGCTGCAGGAGGGCCTGCTGCAAAACTACATGAAGACCAACGAGGAAAACTGCGAACGCCTGCGCGGCACCCTGGCCGAGGCCGATATGGTCTTCATCCACGACCCCCAGCCGGCGGCGTTCCTCCACTACTGCCCGGAACGGAAGGGCAAGTGGATCTGGCGCTGCCACATCGACGCCAGCACGCCCTACCGGCCGGTCTGGCGCTTCCTCCGGGAACTGGTCAAGGAACATGACGCCAGCATCTTCTCCCTGGCAGCCTTTGCCCAGCGCCTGCCCCACCCGATCTATCTCATCCCGCCCAGTATCGACCCGCTCACCGACAAGAACATCGATCTCGATGCCGGAGAGGTGACCCCGCTCTACGCCCGTTTCGGCCTCGACCCCGAACGGCCGATCATGACCCAGGTCTCCCGCTTCGACCGCTTCAAGGATCCCCTGGGAGTGGTCCAGGCCTACCGGCTGACCAAGAAGTTCTACCCCACCCTGCAGCTGGTGCTGGCCGGCGGCGGGGCCAGCGACGACCCCGAGGGGGCGGTGGTGCTGGACGAGGTGAACCAGGCCTGCGAGGGGGACAGGGACGCCCACGTGCTGATGCTCCCCCCCGATGCCCACCGGACGATCAACGGCCTGCAGCGGCTCTCGGACATCGTGCTGCAGAAATCGATCCGCGAGGGCTTCGGCCTGACGGTGACCGAGGCGATGTGGAAGGGCAAGCCGGTGATCGGGGGCAATACCGGGGGCATCCGCCTGCAGATCGTGAACCACCACACCGGGTTCCTGGTCAGCTCACCCGAAGGCGCGGCCCTGCGGATCCGCTACATGCTGCGCCACCGTGACCGGACGCTGGAAATGGGCCGCAAGGCCAGGGAATTCGTGCGGGAGAACTTCCTGCTCACCCGGCTGCTCAGGGAACACCTGACGCTGATGGCGGCGCTGAACAACAGCGCCGGTGACCGCATTGAACTGAACTGACAGACCATGGAAATTCTGGACAGCACCTTTGACCCAGCCCGCTTCTGGGCCGCGGTGGCCGGTGCCGGGCAGTCGCTGCTGATGCTCGACTACGACGGGACCCTGTCGCCCTTCGTGGTCCAGCGTGACCGGGCCGAGCCCTATCCCGGGGTGCGGGAACTGCTCCGGGAGATCATCGCCTCGGGCCGCACCCGGGTGGTGGTGGTCACCGGCCGCAGCGCCGGTGACCTGGTCCCGCTGCTGGGCCTGGAACACCCGCCGGAGATCTGGGGATCCCACGGGGGAGAGCGGTTGATGCCTGACGGCGGCTACCAGCTGTTGGCCCTCCAGGAGGCATATATTGTCGGGCTTCAGGAAGCGGACGTGGTGATCGAGGAATCGCCCCTTCCCGAGCACTTCGAGATCAAGCCGCTGGGCCGGGCTTTCCACTGGCGTGGCCTGTCGGAAGACGCCATCCGCCACGCGGAGCAGCTGGTGACCGAACCGTGGCGCCGCATCGCCGCCACCAGCGGCCTCGAGCTGCGGGGCTTCGACGGCGGTGTGGAGCTGCGGGTGCCCGGCGTGGACAAGGGCCAGGCGGTGGGTCGCCTGCTGGAGGAGCTGGGCCAGGGGGCCGCGGCCGCCTATCTCGGTGACGACCTTACCGACGAGGACGCCTTTCAGGCCCTGGGCCAGCGGGGGCTGTCGGTGATGGTCCGCGGGGCGTATCGCTCCACCGCGGCCAACCTCTGGCTCAAACCGCCGGAGGAGCTGATCGGCTTTCTCCGGCGCTGGCTCGACGCCACGGGACACAAAGGGGAGAACAGATGAACACACCCGCCGACGGCACGAACAGCCGCCTGATCATCGTCTCCAACCGGCTGCCGGTGGTATTGACCCGCGGCGAGGGCGGAACCTGGCAGGCCAGCCCGGGATCCGGGGGCCTGGTCACCGCCATGGCCCCGGTACTCCGCAACCGCGGCGGCAGCTGGATCGGCTGGACCGGAACGGTGGAGGAGGACCAGGCCGACCTGGAGCATCTGCTGGGCCAGGCCGCCAGCGAATCGGGATACACCATGTCACCGGTGCGCCTCACCCGGGACGAGGTGCAGAACTTCTATCTCGGATTTTCCAACGAGGCGCTCTGGCCGCTGTTCCACGATCTGTTCCAGCTGTGCATCTTCGACTCCGCCTACTGGAACACCTATCTCGACGTCAACCGGAAATTCGCCCAGGTGATCGCCGACAAGAGCGGCGAGGAGGACTTCATCTGGGTTCATGACTACCACCTGATGGACGTGGCACGGGTACTGGCCGGCTGGAACGTCAGCCGCCGCAAGGGGTTCTTTCTGCACATTCCCTTCCCGCCCCTGGACGTCTTCCTCAAACTCCCCTGGCGGTTCGAGGTCCTTGCCGCTCTGCTGGAATACGACATACTGGGGTTCCAGACCATGCGGGACCGGCGGAACTTCCTCCATTGCGTCAAGTCCCTGATCAAGGGCGTGGCGGTGCGGGGCAAGGGCCACGTGGTCACCGTTCACGCACGGGAGCGCGAGATCCGGGTGGGCACCTTCCCCATCAGCATCGACTTCAACGAATTCGCCCAGCAGGCGGCGTCGGACTCGGTGGCCGAGGGCGCCTGGTTCATTCACCAGAAACTGCCCAACATGCAGATCATTCTCGGGGTGGACCGCCTGGATTACACCAAGGGCATCCCCCTGCGGCTGAAAGCCTTCCGCAACGCCCTGCTCCGCTATCCCGAGCTGCAGGAAAAAGTGGTGCTGATACAGGTGGCGGTGCCCAGCCGCAGCGAGATATCGAAATACCAGGAACTGAAATCGGAGATCGAGAGGCTGGTGGGCGATATCAACGGCCAGTTCACCCGCTCGGGCTGGGTGCCGATCCACTACATCTGCCGCAACCTCGGGCGGGAGGAACTGCTGGCCTACTACCGCACGGCCGAGATCGCCCTGGTGACGCCGCTGAAGGACGGGATGAACCTGGTGGCCAAGGAGTATTGCGCCGCCAATATCGATGCCAAAGGCGTGCTGATCCTCAGCGAATTCGCCGGCGCGGCGGCCCAGCTGCATAAGGGTTCCCTGCTGGTAAATCCCTACGACCTGGACGGGGTGGCCGACGCCATCCACCGGGCATTCGGCATGGACGAGCTGGAGCGGGAGGCCAGGATGAGGAGGATGCGCCAGTTGATCAAGCGGCGTGACATCTTCGCCTGGGTCAACTCCTTCCTCAGCGCCGCCATCGACCGGGACCTCACCTCGTACCCGGTGCTGGAAGACTACCGGCCGCAGTTCGAGTTGTAGAGGATATCACCGGGTGTTCATCTGCGGACTCCCACGGGAGTTCCGGCCACCAGCGATCGAGTGCGAACCGATCGGAGGGTTCCACGCTCTGTCCGGGTTTGGGGATGGCCAGTGACACATCGTCCCCGGCGGCGGCGACCAGCAATCTCTCCACCGGCTCCGTCCAGCCGTGCATGGCCAGATCAAAGGTGCCCCAGTGCACTGGAATGAGCAATTCGGCGCGAACGTGTCTCGCCGCCTGCAACGCCTGCTCCGGGCCAAGATGGTAGTCGGCCCACAGCCGGTTGTAGGCTCCCACCTCGATCAACGCCACATCAAACGGTCCCAGCCGTTCACCGATTTCCATGAACCCGTCGAACATCCCGCTGTCCCCCGAGTAATAGACATTGTGCCGTGGCCCTCGAATGGCAAAGCCGGCCCAGAGGGTCAGGTTCCGGTCGGACATCATCACCGAACGACCGGAAAAATGGCGCGCCGGTGTCACGGTAACCGTGAGCGGCCCCACCGGAGTGGACTCCCACCAGTCCAGTTCCACGATCTGTTCGTTGGGGATGCCCCACCCGGTGAGACGGGCGCCGATCCCTAGGGGGACGATGAAGTTGGCCCCCTGTCCCGCCAGACGGATCACTGTGGCTTCATCCAGATGATCGTAGTGATCGTGGGAGATCAGCACGGCGTCCAGATCAGGCAGTTCCTCCAGAGACAGAGGCGGCCGGAAGAACCGTTTGGGGCCAAGAAACTTGAAGGGAGAGGTTCTCTCGGACCAGACCGGATCCAGCAGCAGGCGTGTGCCGTCGATCTCCACCAGGCTCGTTGAGTGCCCCAGCCAGGTCACCCGAAGCCCACTCCGGGTAACGGACTCAAAGGTGGACGAGGAGAGTTTGACCATGGGCACCGTATCTTCGGGTGTCGTGTTGTCGCCTCCCCTGATCCATTCCCCCAAGGTCTTGAAAAAGGGCGGCTCTTCCGCTTCGAGGTCGTTGACGAACCGTCCATTCATCAGCTGCGGAGAAATCTCCTCCCTTGCCAGTTGTGCACTCCGGATCGAGCCGGCGGCCGAACAATCCGTAATCATAAAGAAACCTCCCACTCCCGCAACAATCAGCAGGGTCAGCATTAAAATGCGGAGCCCATAACGCTTTCCCTTTCGATCGGATATCCGTTTTTTCTCTTGCATTTGTTCACCTCGTTAATTACACTACACAGTATAGTGCAAATAAATTGGATGTCAACAATAAAATGCACTACACAGTGCAGTGTAGCAAAAGAGGTCCCGGATGACGGCAATAAAGAGAGATACCAGCAGGAAGCGGAACGAGATCCTCGATGCTGCGGCACAGGCGTTCAGGGACGTGGGCTACGAAAGCGCCAGCATGGACCGCATCGCGGAGATCGCCGGCGCATCAAAGCGAACGGTCTACAATCACTTCGCCAGCAAGGATCTGCTCTTCCAGGCAGTCATCGACAGGATGATGGGCGAAATAGTGAAGTTGAAGAGAATTCCCTATGACCCGGCGAGAAGCCTCGAAGATCAACTCTCCGATTTTGCCGAGACCAAGCTGGCGGTGGCAAGAAATCCATCCTGGTTGGGATTGATGAAAGTCGCCCTTGGCGTGTTCATCAGCAACCCCGAACTGGCTGAGGAGACAATTGCCAAAGCCGAGTCGGGCGGGGATGACCTGGTCACCTGGTTGCGGGCAGCGGCGGAGGACGGCAGGGTCAATGTGGATCAATTCGAGATTGCGGCAAACGTATTCTGGTCCATGGTGGGGGGGGCGTTCTTCTGGCCGTCCATCATTCAGGGCCCCATGGATACCGCGAAGGCCGGGACGTTGAAACAGGAGATGGTACTGACGTTCCTGTCCCGCTACCGAAGCTGAAGCTGGGCACGGTCACGAGATTGCTGCTTTCGCCTTCGGCTCCTCGCAATGACAGGGATCGTGAGCTCCTCGCGATGACAAGAGAGGTCAGCATAGTCCCTATTCGGCCGAATGGCGGCTCCGCTTCTCCACCAACCTGCAGATCTGCGCCGCCATGTACCCGGCACCGAACCCGTTGTCGATGTTGACCACGGTGAGCCCGCTGGCACAGGAGTTGAGCATGCCCAGCAGGGCGGCCACACCGCCGAAAGAGGTGCCGTAACCGATGGAGGTGGGCACACCGATCACCGGCACGTTGACCAGGCCGGCCACCACGCTGGGCAACGCCCCTTCCATGCCGGCCACGGCGATGATCACGTCGGCCCGGGCCAACCGCCGTTCCTGGCTCAGCAGCCGGTGCAGGCCGGCCACGCCCACGTCGTGGGCCCGCTCCACGTTTTCCACCATCAGCTCGGCGGTGATCGACGCTTCCTCAGCCACCGGGATGTCCGAGGTGCCGGCGGTGAGCACCAGCACGTTGCCCGGCGCCCGGTGAAACCCCGGTTCCTCGATGATCACCGCCCGGGCCGCAGCACTGTATCTCGCCTCGGGGAACGTTCCGGCCACCAGGTCATATTTCTCGCGGTTCGCCCGGGTCACCAGCACCGGGCAGCCGCTCTCGCGCAGCTTGGCGGCGATGGCCAGGATCTGTTCCGGTTCTTTCCCTTCGCCGAAGATCACCTCCGGGAAACCCTGCCGCAGGTGGCGGTGGTGGTCGAGCTTGGCAAAACCGAGGTCCTCGAATGGCAACTGCCTCAGCCGGTCCAGGCCTTCGTCCACACTCACGTTCCCGTCACGCAGGGCGCTGAGCAGCGCCTCCAGATCCTTCACGTTCATCGACCGTGTCTCCTTCTCCCCGCCGATTCCGGCCGGCGGCGGCCGCTCAATTGACACCCCCCGGGCCCACATATTAACATGGCCGCCGTTCCTCTTACCGGTCTGCCTGCGGCCTTGCGGCCTGAGGAGACCGTTCTTCGCTCTTACGGGAAGGGAATCATGGCCAGCAAAAAGGTCCACCGGGGCAGCATCGATTCGGTCCCGCCGTCCACACTGATCGCCGACATATTCGCCGGCCGCTTCACCGGCATTCTCACCCTGGAACAGGGGGAGCGAAAAAAGTCGCTCTATATCAGAAGCGGTGTGGTGACCTTCGCCACTTCCACCGATGAAACCGACCTGCTGGGACAGGTGCTCCTCCAGGGAAACCGGATCAGCGAGGAGAAGATCGTGGCGGCCCTCGCCATCCAGCAGAACCGGGAAAAGCAGGGCGAACAACTGCTGGGTAAAATCCTGGTCAAGGAGGGCCTCATCGAACCACTGGACCTGGTCTGGGCGGTGACGGCCCAGGTGGAGGGCATCTTCTGCGACTGCTTCCACTGGTCGGAGGGGGAATTCGTCTTCGCGGAAGAACATGACCCCGACTCCTGGGGGGTCATCACCCTCGATCTGTCCATGCCCGATCTGCTGCGGAAGGCGCTGGGCCATCTGGAAGACCCCAATGCGCTGGCCAGACTGGTGGGTGATTTCAGTCAGCGGATCTGCGTCTCCGCCCAGTGGGAAGAGCTGGCGCAACAGTTCAAACTGGCCACGCGGGAACTGGACCTGCTGAACCGGGCACGGAACGGGTCCGACACCATGGCCGGGTTGATCCTCTCCTCACCCTCCTCCGCCGCCGAGGCGGCCCGCGGCATCCTGCTGCTGAAAAGTCTTGGTGTGATCACGCTGGAGCCGGCATAGGCTGGATCAGGAATACCGTTCGCGGATGGTCTCGATAATCGCCGTAGTGGCCCGGCCCGCCAGCAGGGGGATCACCACCACCCGGCCGCCGGCGGCTTCCACATCCTTCCGGCCCACGATCTGCTCCGGCGTCCAGTCCCCTCCCTTGACCAGCACATCGGGCCTGACCCGCCGGATCAGTTCCAGGGGCGTGTCCTCTTCGAAGGGGAGAACCCGGTCCACGCACTCCAGGGCGGAGAGAATGGCCGCCCGTTCATCCTGGGGGAGGATGGGCCGCTTGCTGCCTTTGAGGCGCCGCACGGAATCGTCGCTGTTCAGCCCCACCACCAGCAGGTCCCCCTCGGCCCGGGCCCGCTGCAGAACACGGATGTGGCCGCTGTGCAGCAGGTCGAAGCAGCCGTTGGTGAAGACCACTGTGCGGCCTTCGGCCCGAGCGCGGTCGAGGTATTCGGTGATGTCCCCGCGGGTCTCGGGGGTCTCGGATCCCGCCGGTTCCCCGTCGCTGTGGGCGGTGGTCACCGCGATTCCTTCAGAGAAGGACCAGTTGTGGGCCAGCCGGACAATACCCACGTCCTTGAGCCGTGAGCGGATGCGGAAGGAGTGGAGGCCCCGGTGGTAGTCGAAGGCGTAGCCGTCCTTGCGGTGCACGGCGAGGTCGAGGAAGTAGGTGCCCTCCACCAGGTCCAGGGAAGGAATTTCGAAAGAAACCGTATGCGGCCCCGGTTGCACCTCGCCCGTGCGCAGTCCCTCGATGTCGGTGTTGGTGCCGTAACAGCAGACACCGCCGGCATCGAATATCCCCACGCCGAAAACGATGTCCTTCTCCCCGTCCAGCGTGACCTCCAGGTCGGCCCTGATGGTCATCGTCTGGCCCGGCTGGTAGACATAGCGTTCGCTGCCCTCGCCGTCGAGCAGGGTCACCGCCGTGATCTCGATCTCCCGGGTGCCCCACCGGCGGCGCTCGGGCTCGGTGGGCTCACCGGCCCCGGCATCCTCTTCCGCCGCCTCCGGCTCTTCGGCCGGTGCGTCCTGCTCCACCCGGCCGCCCCGTTCCACCAGCTCGGCATCCTCCTTGCCCGCCACATCCAGCAGGTAGGCGTCGATCACGCGGCGCGGGTCGCCGGAGTCGCGCACCGCACCCTCATCGATCCAGATCGCCCGGTCGCAGAGCCCCTCCACCATGTCCAGGGAGTGGGTGACCAGCACGATGGTCTTGCCCCGGCGCTGGAAGTTGCGAATCCGATCGACACACTTGTGGGAAAACGCCTCGTCGCCCACGGCGAGGATCTCGTCGATGAGCAGGATCTCGGGGTCCACGTGCACGGCCACCGAGAAGCCCAGGCGCATATACATCCCCGAGGAGTAGGTCTTCACTGGCGCCTCGATAAACTCCTCCAGGCCGGCAAAACTGACGATCTCTTCAAAGCGCCGGTTGATCTCCTGCTTGCTCAGTCCGAGCATGATCCCGTTGATGAAGACATTCTCACGCCCGCTGATCTCGGGGTGAAAACCGGCGCCCAGTTCGATCAGCGCGGCGATCCGACCGCGGGTGGTCACCGTGCCGCCGGTGGGCTTGCTGATCCCGGCGATCAGTTTCAGGAGGGTGCTCTTCCCCGAACCGTTGGATCCGATGATGCCCACCGTGCCGCCGGCGGGGACGCTGAAACTGACACCGTCCAGGGCCTGGATCACCTGGCTGCTGGAAGCGCCGATGGCCCGGTCACGGCCCAGCAGCACGCTCTTCAGCGACTGGAAGCGGCGCCGGTAGGCGTAGCGGCGGTAAGCCTTGGAGACATTTTCCAGCACCACCGGGTCCATGGCTACACCTCCTCCACCAGCGTGTCACGCAGCCGGTCGAAAACCCAGTAGCCGAAGGCGAAGGTCACCAGGCCCAGCAGGGCCATGGCGGCCAGCCGCTGGTGGTTGATCTCGCCGGGAAAGAGGAAAGCCCCCTGGTAGCCCATCATCAGGTGGGTCATGGGGTTGACCTCCAGCGCCATCCTGAGGAATGGCGGCAGGCCGGCAACAAAGGAGTAGGGGTAAATCACCGGGGAAGCGAAAAACCAGAGGGTGATCAGGTTGGCCAGAATGTCCTTCAGGTCGCGGAAGTGGACACTCAGCGAAGAGATGAGCAGGGCCAGCCCCATGGTGAAAAAGAACTGGATCAGGACCACCGGGAAAAACCAGAGGGTGTGCAGGCCGGGATAGACACCAAAGAACAGCATGCAGGCCAGCAGCACCGGCAGGGCGAGGAGAAAGTGCACCAGGTTGGCCAGCACGGTGACCACCGGCAGCACTTCAGCGGGAAAGAGGATTTTTTTCAACAGGCCGCCGCCGGAGATAATCACCGTGGAGGACTCCACCAGCGAGGAACTGAACCAGGTCCAGGGGAGGATGCCGCAGAAGAGGAACAGCGGGTAATTGTCCACCTGGCCGAACTTGGCCTTGATGATGTAGGTGAAGACAACGGTGTAGACCAGCAGCAGCAGCAGCGGGTTGAGCAGCGACCAGAAGTAGCCGAGGAAGGAACCGCGGTAACGGGCCTTCAACTCGCGCACCACCATGGTCTGGATCAGTACCCGGTGGCGCGTCAGCCGCTGCAGGTTGGCAAACACCAGGCAAGTCCTCCCGCCGGGGAACCCCGCGCCGCGCCGGGGCCGCACCCGGCTTGATAGCAAGAGGGCCGCCAGAGGCGGCCCCGAGTCCGTTCAGTGGAATCCGTAATCTGAAATCAGCATCCGGCAGTGGCCGCTATTCGGCGTCCTCGGCTTCCTGCAACGCTGCGAACTCCTCGTAAGGCATTTCCTGCCCTTCGTGGACCACGAACATCTTGATGAACTTCCTCACATCGCCCTTCTCGTCGAAGGAAGTGAGGCCTGAGACACCCGGGTAGTCACGCAGGTTGAGCAGGGTCAGCTGGACCTTCTCCGGATAGGGCCCTTCCTTCTCGATGGCGTGGGTCAGGATCTTCAGCGCGTCGTAGGCATGGGCGGCGTAGATGTCCGGCTTCTTGCCGAACTTGGCCTGGTAGGCCTGGGAGAAGGAGTGGATCGGCTCTTCTTCCGCGTCGGGGTCGAACTCGAGCATGGGGAAGATGACCCCCTCGGCCGCGGTGCCCGCTTTCTCCATCATGGCGGGGGAGTTGAACGCCCCGACACTGAGCTTGATCACATCAACCTCCTGGCGCTCGAGCTCCAGCAGGATCTCGGCCAGGTCATTGTAGTAGCCGGCGATGTAGACGGCATTGGCATCGGGCGCATCAAAGGCCTTGATCTCGGCCACCATCTCGCTGAAATCACTCTGGTGCTCGGGGTAGACATACATCTTGAGTATCTTGCCACCCATGTCGGTGTAATTGTCGACAAACACCTTCTTCAGCCCGCGGCCATAGTCGTTCTGCATGGCCATCACGACCATGTTCCGTTTGATGCCCATGTTGTCGTAGGCAAAGGCCGCCATCCTCGCCCCCTCCAGAACGTCTGAGGGGAAGTTGCGATAGATGTAGTGACCGAGGTCGGAGATCAGCGGGCTGGAGCTGGCCGGGCTGAGCAATACCCGTTGGGACTGTTCGGCGATGGGTGCCATGGCCCGGGTCACGGAACTGGAAACCCCGCCGATCACCGCCAGCACCTTTTCTTCACCAAGCAGGGAAGTGATCTCGGTCTCACCAACCGAAGGTGTGGTCTGGCTGTCGCGCACCAGCAGTGTCAGCGCGTTACCCCGGATCCCGCCGGCGGTGTTGATCTCTTCCAGGGCCAGCTGCAGTCCCTCATTGACGCTCTTCCCGTAATCGGATGCCTCACCGGTGAGCGGAATGACTGCGCCGATTTTCACCTCTGATTGACAACCGGTCACAAGGATGAGTGTCAGAAGAATGGTGACCAGCAAGGCGCCCTGTTTCGTTCGCATGATGCCTCCCGCGTTATCGGTTTTTCTCGGATGTATCAGGATAGTATGTTCCCGCATTTAGTACCGTTTTACAGTAGGGGTGAATCTAGCAGAGCGGTTCGATGATGTCAAGAATCCAGGCAAAGGGATTTTGATCGTATCCTGCTCATTTCAGGGGTCTTGCCATCCAATCCAGCAGTTGGTTGCGAATGGGGTGATTTTTGATACTGCACATATTCCACGACCTGGCCCAATTCCCTCGAGTTCCAGGATGACCGTTATGCGGAAGGACAGCACCAGGAGCTAGCGGGGAAGCGGCCGGCCACCCTTGAGCAGGGCCTCGGCCTCGGCGGTGTACAGACCCGGCCGGCGAAAGATCACCAGGGGTTCCGGTTCGGTGACGGCCGCCGGCTCACCATTCACCGCTTCGACGAGGATGAGGTTGGCCTCCTCCCCCTCCCGGGGCAGGACCTGCCGGACCCTGGACGGCTGGAGGCCCCGCTCCGCCATCAACCGGCGCAATTCCGGCCAGCGCCATGGGCGGTGGACCAGGCCCATTCGGCCACCGGGGCGCAACAGCCGCGCCGCAGCGGTGAACAGGCCAACCGGGTCGAGCAGAATCTCCTGGCGGGCCACCGCCCGCTGCCGGTGGGTGCTGGAGCGGGTGGATCCCACCGGGTGGAAAGGCGGGTTGCTGACCACCACGTCGTAGCGGCCGGCCGCCTCGCCGGCGGCAAACTCGGCCACGTCCTGGTGACGCACTTCAACCCGGGAGGCAAATTCGTTGAGTCGGACATTCCGCCGTGCCAGCTCGGCCAGTTCGTCCTGGACTTCCACCGCCACCAGGCGCCGGAACGGGTAAAAGTGGGCCAGCAGGATCCCCACCACCCCGCAGCCGGCACCCAGGTCCGCCACCAGGTCATCCGGACACACCTCCACGAAACCGGCCAGCAGGGGCGCGTCCACCGAAAAGCGGTAGCCGCGCTTCGGCTGGTGGAAGCTGAGACGTCCGCCGAGGAAGGGATCCAGTGTCGATTCGGAGTGTGGTTCAGGCTCCCGACTCATGGTCCGGCTCCGACGGCCGGTTCAGCTCGGCCTGGTATTTCTTCCACCCGGGACACCAGCCGGTGTGCCAGCGCCAGATCCGGGCAAGGAGCGAGTCGGGTTTTCTCTCGGAATATTTGCGCCAGCCGCAATCTTCGCATCCCATGGTCCACACCCCACTTTCTCTCAGACCGTCACCGTCTCCCCCGGCCCCAGCATGACGGAGATGATCTCCTGCATGTTGCTCTCCCGCCCCACCGCCACCTTCTCCTGCAGCCCGAAATGGGCGAGGCAGGTGCCGCAGGCCGCCAGATCGACGCCCTGGCGGTCAAGGGCCTCCAACGCGTCGAGCACCGGGGAATCGTCGGCCA
>CBESOE010000022.1:0-44835 GCA_965531145.1 uncultured bacterium
GTACTGAAGGCCATCCAGGACGTGAGGAGATAGCCGTGGAAGAGAAACTCGGAGTGTTCATCTGCAGCGGATACGGCATCGGCGAAGCGCTTGATGTGGAAGCCCTGCAGAAAGTGGCCACCGGCGAATACAAGGCCGCTGTGTGCGAAATCGTAGACTCCTGCGCCGGTGACGACCTGCAGAAATTGCGGGACACCGCTGCCGAGCAGCAGTTGACCCATCTGGTGATCGCCGGCCCCTCGAGTCGGTTTTACGCTGCCGGCGACCTGCCGGAGGCCATGGTGGTGGAGACGGTCAACCTGCTGGAGTGGGTGGTGCTGACCCATCCCGCTGATGATGAGGATACCCAGGCCATGGCGGAGGACTACCTCCGCATGGGTATCGTCCGGGCCAGGAAAACAACCGCCGCCACATTGTTCGAAGAGCACACCGGCCTCTGCAAGACGATCATGGTGGTGGGCGGCGGCATTGCCGGTCTCACCGCCGCCAAAGAATCTGCCGATGCAGGCTACCAGGTGGTACTGGTGGAAAAGGAAAAGGAACTTGGCGGCTACATGAAGAAGCTGCACCGCTCCATTCCCACCCGTCCGCCGTACCGCGATCTGGAGGAGACCGGGATCGAGGCGCTGATCGAGGCGGTCACTGCTCATCCGGAGATCACCGTGCACACCGGTACCGTGATCAAGGAAACCCAGGGCGGGCCAGGGCTGTTCAAGGTCACCCTGGAAGGTGATGGCGCCGGCGCCGGGACCCTGGATGTGGGCACCTTTGTGCAGGCCACCGGTTTTCGGCCCGCCGAACCGGAATATTTCGAACACCTTGGCTACGGGAAAATCGCCAACGTGGTGACCAATCACCAGTTGGAGCAGATGGCGGCCAACGGGGGGATCAAGCGGCCTTCCGACGGCGCTCCGGCGAAAAACGTCGCCTTTGTCCAGTGCGGCGATTCAAGAAATCCCGAAACCTTCTCCTACGCCTCGGCGATCATGTCACTCAATGCTCTGAAACAGGCGCTCTATGTGCGGGAGCAGGGAGAGGATGCCAAGGCGTACGTCTTCTTTGAGCACATGCGAACCCCCGGGCAGCTGGAAGATTTCTACCGCCAGGTCCAGGAAAACCCCGGGGTTTTCATCACCCGCGGATCGGTGGAGTCGGTTGAGGAGAAGAACGGCGTTCTGTCCCTGCAGGTCAAGGACACCATGATCGCCGAGGAGATAACCGTTGACGTGGACCTGGTGGTGCTCAACTCCGGCATGGTGCCGGTGGCCGCCGATGGCGAGGCGATCCGCAAACTGGAAGACTCCAAGGCCATCGTGGCCAAGGGCCCGGAGGATGCCAAGTACGATGATTCGGTGAAGCGGGTGGCTGAGCTGGCGTGCCATGAAGGCACGGCAATTCTCAACCTCAACTACCGCCAGGGCCCGGACATGCCGGCGTTGAAACACGGTTATCCCGATTCGCACTTTATCTGTTTCCCCTACGAGACCCGGCGCACCGGCGTTTACGCCGCTGGTACCGTTCGCTCACCGATGAACGGCAACAGCGCCGCAGAGGACGGCATGGGCGCGGCGCTGAAGGCGATCCAGGCCGTGGAAATGCTGTCCCGCGGCGAGACGGTCCACCCCCGGGCCGGCGATGTTTCCTTCCCGCACTTCTCCCTCGAGCGCTGCACCCAGTGCAAGCGTTGCACCGAAGAATGTCCTTTCGGTGCCATCAACGAGGATGCCAAGGGCACACCGGAATACAACGTGACCCGCTGCCGGCGGTGCGGCATCTGTCTCGGCGCCTGTCCGGAACGGATCATCAACTTCCCCGACTACGGCGTGGTGCCGGTGGCCGAGATGATCAAGGCGGTGGAGGTGCCCGACGAATACGAGGAAAAACCGCGGGTGCTGGTGCTGGCTTGCGAGAACGATGCCGTGCCCGCGTTGGAACGGGCGGCCCAGCACGGCCTGTCCTACAGCGGGCACGTCCGTATCATCCCGGTGCGCTGCCTCGGCAGCTGCAACGTGGTCTGGATCAAGGAAGCCATCTCCGTGGGGTTCGACGGGGTGCTGTTGCTCGGTTGCAAGTGGGGTGACGACTACCAGTGCCACTACATCAAGGGCAGCGAGCTGATGAACACCCGGGGTGACAACATCAAGGAAACCCTGCAGCAGATGTCGATGGAAAACGAGCGCGTCCAGCTGCACCAGATCGAGATCACCGACTACCGGAAATCGGTGCAGATCATCGAGGAGTTCATGGTGATGATCGAAGAGGTCGGCATGAACCCCTTCAAGGGCATGTAAGATGAGCACCACTGTGGACCTTCAGTTTGCCAAAGACGTGGTAAGCGCCGGCGGCGCGGACGTGATGAAGTGCTACCAGTGTGCCACCTGTTCGGCCGTCTGCGAATTGGCGCCGGTGGACAAACCCTTCCCGCGCAAGGAGATGATCTGGGCCCAGTGGGGGCTGCGGGAACGGTTGATGGGCGACCCCGATGTCTGGCTCTGCCACCAGTGCAACGACTGCACCGTGCACTGTCCGCGGGGGGCCAAACCGGCCGACGTGATGTCGGCCGTGCGGCAGCTGACCATCGAGCACTATGCCGTACCGAAGGTATTGGCCCGCATGGTGGCCAAACCAGGCCTCTGGCCGGTGATGCTGGCCATCCCGGCCGTGGTCATTGCCGTGATTCTCGGCCTGTTGTTCGCCGGAGGTGTGATCAAACTTGGCGGCCACGAGGTGGAATACGCCAAAATGTTCCCCCACGCCTGGCTCAACGGTATTTTCACCATGTTCTTCTTCATCGCCGTCGGCACGCTGATTGCCGGCTTGCGGAGATTCTGGAAAGACATGGACCAATTGGCGCCGCCCTCCGGGGCTGCGCGCAAGGGGCTGATCGGTTCGCTGATCAGCGTGTTGCTGGAGTTCACCGCCCACAGCCGCTTCGGCAAGTGTACCGATGACCGCTACCGCAAGCTGGCCCACCTGGGCGTGGTCTTTGGCTTCGCCGGTTTGCTGCTGGTCACCGTTGTGGCCATCGTTTACATTCTGATGCACTTGCCCTATCCCATGGCCCAGACAAACCCGTTCAAGATCCTCGGCAACCTCAGCGCCCTGGCCATGTTCGGAGGGTTGCTGGTGCTGATCTTCAAGCGACTGGAAAAGCGTGAAACGGCACGGGGCAGCAGCTACTTCGACTGGTCGTTCCTGGTCCTGCTGCTGCTGGTGGTGCTCACCGGCGTGCTCACCGAAGTGGCCCGCCTGGTGGGGAGCCCGGCATTTGCGTATCCCGTCTATTACATCCATCTCATCATGATCTGGTCGCTGTTTGTCTACGCACCCTATTCGAAAATGGCTCACCTGGCGTACCGGCTCACCGCGTTGCTGCACGCCCGGGTAAACGGCAGGGAGGGGGTCTGAGGACCCGTACCGGCGATGAAGAACAGTACCCAGGTTGAACAACTGAGAGTCCTGGAGAAGCAACTGCAGGACTCCTACCCCTCCCGCTCGCTCTGGGCCGGACTGGCCGACGTGATTCCCGATGCCATGTTCGTCATGGACGAGGACCGCCGGATAATCTACTGGAGCGGCCGGGCCGAGGAGATGACCGGTTTCACTCCCGGTGACGTGCTGGGCAAGAATTGCTGTGCCGACGAACGGTGCAACAACTGCGCCAAGGGCTGTCCGCTGTTCCAGGAAGGGGAGATGGACAACCTGGAAGGCATCTTCGCCACCAAGGACGGGCGGGTGATCCCGGTACTGAAGAACGGGCTGCTGTTCCGCAACCGCCGGGGCCGAATCCTCGGTGCGGTTGAGACCATCCGTGATATCTCCATCGAGGAGCAGACCAGCCAGGCCCTGGCCCGGGAGCAGGTCCGTTTCGATTCACAAAAACGGTTGCTGGAGTCGGTGATCGGCGCGGTGTCCGAAGGGGCGGTGGCCATCGATCGCGAGCTGCAGATCATCAGCTTTTCCCGGCAGGCCGCGGAAATCACCGGGGTGGCCGTGGAGGACGCCATCGGCGCCAAATGCTGCGATATTCTCAAGAATCCGCTCTGCGAGGAGCAGTGCCCGATGCAGCACCTGGCCGACCACCGGACCAGGCAGCCCGGGCTGCCCACACGGATCAGCGGCGCCGGCGGTGACAGCATCCCGGTGACCGAATCGGTGGTGCCGATCTTCATGGAAGGCAAGCTCAGCGGCGGGATCATCATCCTGCGTGATATGAGGGCCGAAGAAAAACTTGCTCTGGAACAGATGCGCAGCGGTCAGCTGGACGAGATGATCGGCCGCTCCAGCGCCATGCAGAATATCTTTTACCTCATCGACCGGCTGGCCGAGATCGATACCCCGGTCTGCCTGGTGGGCGAGGCCGGCACCGGACGGGATATTGTGGCCCGGACCCTGCATCGCAAAAGTGTTCGCTCAGAGGGGCAGTTGCGCAGCATCGACTGCGGTCTGCTCCCCGACCACCTGCTGGAAAGCGAGTTTTTTGGCCATCTCAAGGGAGCGCTCCCCGGGGCGGTGCGGGACAAGGTGGGGCAGCTTGAGCTGGCGCACCGCGGGACGCTTTATGTGGCCCAGGTGGAAAAGCTCCCTCTGGCCCTGCAGAAGAAACTGGTCCAGTTTCTCGCCAATGGGAAATTCAAGAAGGTCGGCGGCAAGACCAGCATCGAAAGCGATGTGCGGATGATCTGTGCCTTCAGCGATGATTTCGAATCGCTGGTGGAAGAGGGGAGTATCACCAGAGAGCTCTACGATGCCGTCTGCGGCATCGTGATCAAGATTCCACCGCTGCGTGACCGGCGCCTGGATATCGAACTGCTGGTGGTCCACTTCCTCAAGGGCCAGGATGTATCCGGCATGGGTGAAATCCAGACGAAAAAGATATCCGCCGGCGCCCTCCGCGCGCTGGTCCGCTACCCCTGGCCCGGCAACGTTCGGGAGTTGAGGAATGTGCTGGACTACGCGGTGTCGGTCTGCTCTGGGACCACGATTAATCTCAACGACCTTCCGCCGGAGATCATCAGCTCCCTGGTACCCAGCGATGATTCCGGAGAGGATGACGAGCGCACCCGGATCCTTCGAGCCCTGGAGGAGACTCACTGGCGCCGTTCAGAGGCTGCCCAGGCCCTGGGAATGGACCGTTCCACCCTCTGGAGGAAGATGAAATCTTTCGGTTTGTGCTGACCAGATACCCGTTCGAGGGCCGTTGACCGGTTTCTTTCTCGCCAGGACCCATTCCAAAGCCATTTATCCGCTGGTAAGCAACGCGATGTTGCATTTTATATCTACCGCTGGCCTGTTTTGTCGAAACCGTCTATGAGATTGTAATTAAACGATATATATCTGTTTGATGTCCACATCGCGGCCCGTATCCAACAATATATGCAACAGACTATTCACCGCTGGCCCTGAAGCGCTTGACAGGCATCTGCGCTTGGAGTATAAACGGTCTCCGTAGAGTCGTATTTTCATGTACCGTGTATAGGACTCGGGCATTCTACCAATTTTATGGTTTGGCGCTGTGGGCGCTCATCAAAAGGAGTTTTTTAATGCCAGTTTTTGAATTCGATGGACATGAGATCGATGTCGACGAGGACGGGTTCATCCAGAATCCCGACGTCTGGAACGACGACATCGCCGCGGCGCTGGCCAAGACCGAGGGTGTCGATGATCTGACCGAAGACCACTGGAAGCTGGTCCGCTATCTTCGGGATTACTACCTGCAGTTCGGTATCGCCCCCATGATCCGCAAGCTCTGCAAGGCCACCGGTTTCTCGCTGAAAACCGTGTACGAGCTGTTTCCCAGCGGACCGGCAAAGGGTGCCTGCAAGGTGGCCGGGCTGCCCAAGCCCACCGGCTGTGTGTAAGCGGCAATCAGGTGTTTGACGCATTCCCGAAGATGAGAGAAAACCGAGAAGGGAGTTGTGATGGCTGAACCGAAGAAATACGACACCCCCTTGCTGGATGAGCTTGAAAAGGGTGCCTTTCCCAGCTTCGTGACCGAGATCAAAAGGATGGCCGAGCGTAAGCCCATGGCCGCCGACCTGCTGGGTCAGCTGGAGAAATCGTATCGCGACAAAATCGGCTACTGGAAGCACGGCGGCCTGGTTGGCGTGATGGGCTACGGCGGCGGCGTGATCGGCCGGTATTCCGCCCAGAACGAGGAATTCCCCGAGGTGTCGCACTTCCACACCATCCGGGTCAACCAGCCTTCCGGCTGGTTCTACAGCACCGAAAAGCTGCGCCTGCTGTGCGACATCTGGGACCGCCACGGTTCCGGGCTGACCAACATGCACGGTTCAACCGGTGACATCGTCTTCCTCGGCACCCGCACCGAAGAGCTGGAGCCGATCTTCTCCGAACTGACCCAAAACGGCTTCGACCTCGGCGGTTCCGGGTCCTGCATGCGGACCCCCAGCTGCTGCGTGGGACCGGGCCGTTGCGAGTGGGCGCTCTACGACACCCTGGCCCTGACCTACCAGCTGACCATGGATTTCCAGGACGAGATGCACCGTCCGCCCTTCCCCTACAAGTTCAAGTTCAAGATGGCCGGTTGTCCCAATGACTGCGTGGCTTCCATCGCCCGCGCCGACATGTCGATCATCGGCACCTGGCGTGACAAGATCAAGATCGATGCCGCCGCCCTGAAGAGCGAGTACATCGACAAGGGCAAGGACATCCAGAGCGAAGTCGTTGATATGTGTCCCACGGGCTGCATGAAGTTTGACGGCGAGAATCTGGATATCGACAACGCCAACTGCACCAAGTGCATGCACTGTATCAACGTGCTGCACCACGCACTGGCCCCCGGCGATGATCGCGGCGCCTGCATCCTGGTCGGCTCCAAGGCCCCCATCGTCGAGGGCGCGCTGCTCTCTTCGGTGATCGTGCCCTTCATCAAGCTGGAAACGCCCAAGGAAGGCGAGGATCCGTACCCCGAGCTGATGGAACTCATCGAGAAAATGTGGGACTTCTGGGGTGAGAATGGCAAGAACCGTGAGCGGATCGGTGAAATGATCCAGCGGATCGGCCTGGGGAACTTCCTCGAGGAGATCGAGGTGGAACCGATTCCGGAGATGATCGTGCATCCCCGGACCAACCCCTACATCTTCTTCGAAGAGTACTACGAGGACGATGACGAGGACGACGAGAACTAATCTCGTCCACCGAGATCGACTTGAATATTCTTCAGTGTCAGATAGAGCAAATGGAGGTTTTCCATGGCTGACGAACCCGCCAAAAAAATTACCGATATCGGACCGCCGCACTACAGCGAGATGCTGCCGCCGATGATCAAAGAAAACCTGGGCAAGTGGAAGGATCACGAGATCGTCACCCCGGGCATCATGTATCACGTGGCCGAATCCGGCGCCAAGCTGTACACCGTGCGCGTGGCTTCCCCGCGGCTCCTTTCCGTGGACCGGATCACGGACATCTGCGACCTGGCCGACAAATACTGCGGAGGCTTCCTGCGCTTCACCAGCCGCAACAATGTGGAGTTCCTGGTCAGCGACGAGTCCAAACTTCAGCCCCTGATCGACGATCTGAACAAGGATGCCTTCTTCATGATCGGCGGCATGGGCAACGGCATATCCAACATCGTTCACACCCAGGGCTGGGTGCACTGCCACTCATCGGCCACCGATGCCTCGGGCATCGTCAAGTGCGTGATGGACGAGCTTCACGACTACTTCAGCGATACCCGGCTGCCGGGCAAGCTCCGTATCGCCCTGGCCTGCTGTCTCAATATGTGCGGTGCGGTGCACTGCTCCGACATCGCCATCCTTGGTGTGCACCGTCGCCCGCCGCGGATCGACGACAACCTGAACAAGATTTGCGAGATCCCCACCACCGTGTCTTCCTGCCCCACCGGCGCCATCCGGCCGGCCACCGTTGACGGCAAGGAGACGGTCGAGGTGGACGAGGATGCCTGCATGTTCTGCGCGAACTGCTACACCGTCTGCCCCTCGATGCCGCTCAACGACCCGTTGAACGACGGTATCTCGATCTGGGTCGGCGGCAAGGTGTCCAACGCCAGGACCGAGCCGATGTTCTCCAAGCTGGCCATTCCCTTTATCCCCAACAATCCGCCCCGTTGGCCCGAAGTGACCGAAGCGGTGAAGAACATCATCCAGGTTTACATCGACAACGCCAAACCCTATGAGCGGATGGGCGAGATGATCGAGCGGATCGGCTGGCCGAAGTTCTTCGACCTGACCGGTATCGAGTTCACCAAGTATCACATCGATGATTTCAAACATGCCGGGACGACCTACAAGACGTCCACGCACCTGAGATACTAGGGGGCAAGACCATGGCTGATGCCAGCATCGAGCAGATTGCGGAGGCAATGTTCAAAATGGTCGAAGAGGCTGCGGGCAAGCGTAATTACAAGCCCGGCGACCTGGTCAAGGCTATGGTGACCAAATTCGACACGGACAAGAAGACCTGCAAGACTGCTCTGCGGACGCTGATGGACTCCGGCCGCTGTATATACGGATACTTCGGCGGAACTTCGGTGCAGCTGCCGCACAAAGAAGGCGCTGCGAACGACTAGCGTATGCTTGCCGGCGGGGCCTTTCGGGCCCCGCCGGCTGATTTTCCCTCCGCACCTGCCGGTTGTGGGCCCGGGTTTCGCCGTTACCCACGCGGGTCCGCGGAGGTCCCGGGGCCAAGGGCCCGGAGCCGGAGCCGGAGATGCGAGAACAGTGCCCGCGCATGGTGATCGCCGGTATGGGCGGTGATTCGGGCAAGACCCTTCTTTCCCTCGGTCTTCTTTCCTCCTGGCGCCGTGACGGCCTGCGTATCGCTTCATTCAAGAAAGGCCCTGACTACATCGACGCGGCGTGGTTGACCCGTTTCTCCGGTTCGGCCTGCCGCAATCTGGACACGTATCTGATGGGTGAAGCGGAGGTCCGTTCCGCGTTTTTCACCCATTCCCGGGGCCGGGATGCGGCCCTGGTGGAAGGGAACAGGGGACTGTTCGACGGGATCGACTCCCGGGGGCAGCACAGCACCGCCGAGCTGGCCAAACTACTGGGCGCTCCGGTACTGCTGGTCCTCGGTGTGCGCAAGGTAACCCGTACTGCGGCGGCGTGGCTGCTGGGCTGCCAGAAGCTCGACCCGCAGTTGAACATCGCGGGTGTGGTGCTCAACCGGGTGGCCGGTGCGCGACACGAACGGGTGCTCAGGGATTCGGTGGAATCGATCTGCGGCATACCGGTGATCGGGGCGCTGCCCGTGCTGGAGCAGGGCGGCCTGCTGCCGGAGCGGCATCTGGGGCTGGTCACTCCGGCCGAAAATGACCATGTGGAAGAGGTGGAAGAGCGGCTGGCCGGCATTATCGGCCAGTATGTTGACAACGCCGCCGCCCTTGAACTTGCCCGGCAGGCTACTCCGGTGGAAGTGCCGGAAACGGCCGGGCCCGAGGATGACAATAAGAGAAGGGCGAAAGGGGTCCGGATCGGCTACTTCAGCGATTCCGCCTTCACCTTCTATTACCCCGAGAATCTCGAGTCGCTCGAGGACCTCGGGGCGGAACTGGTGCCGCTGTCGAGCCTGGAGGCAAAACAGCTGCCCCCTGAGTGTGACGCCCTTTACATTGGCGGCGGGTTTCCCGAAACCCACGCGTCGAGGATAGCCGGAAACCGTGACCTGTTCCGGTCCATTCGCGAAGCGGTGGGGCAGGGGCTTCCGGTTTACGCCGAGTGTGGAGGGCTGATCTATCTCGCGCGGACCCTCCGCTGGGAGGGGCGCGAATACACGATGTCCGGTGTGTTGCCGGTGACCGTGGAACTTGACCGGCGGCCGGCAGGCCACGGTTACTGCCGGGTGGCTGTGGACCGGGAGAATCCGTTCTTCCCGGTGGGCACAGAACTCACCGGCCACGAGTTCCACTATTCGCGAGTGGTGGAAACTCAGCACGAAACGGAAACGGCCTTCCGGGTCCAACGGGGCACCGGGGCGCTGGCCGGCCGTGACGGGCTGATCAGAAGAAATGTGCTGGCGACCTACCTCCACCTGCACGCCCGCGGCTCGCCGCTGTGGGCTGCCGGGCTGGTGGAGGCGGCACGGCAGTTTGGAAAACGTTCAGATAACGGTGAAAACCGGTAGAGAAATGTTGATCGAGCAGGGTTGGATACGGGTCGTGCCCGCCTCCGGCGCTCACACGAACAGAAAGCTGAGGTGACCTGCAAATGGCGAAGATGGTCAAGAAGAAGAAAAAGAAAAAATATGGCGCTTCGAGGTTCGGTGGCGGTTCGGCCGGCGGTTCCGGGGGCGGCAAATCCGATCTCAGACCCAAGTTCGTTGAGAAAACTCCGCCCTGTACCGACAAGTGCCCGAACCAGAACAATATCCGCGAAGCACTGCGGGTCGTCGCCTCTTCCGAGAAACAGGGCCGCAGTTACGAACAGTCGCTGGAGGCCGCCTGGTTCACCTTCACCGAGACTTCGCCCTTCCCCTCCGTCTGTGGCCGGGTCTGCCCGCACCCATGCGAGACAGGCTGTAACCGGACGGAAGTGGACGGGGCGGTGGGAATCAACGCTTTCGAGCGGGCGGTGGGCGACTACGGCATCGAACAGGGGCTGAAACTGACCAGGCTCACCGAGGAGAAAAAGGAACAGAAGGTGGCCGTGGTGGGGGCCGGTCCGGCGGGCATGTCCTGCGCTTACCACCTGGCTCGCCGGGGGTACCCGGTGACCGTCTTCGAGGGGTTCCCCCGGGCCGGCGGCATGCTGCGCTACGGGATTCCACCGTACCGGCTGCCGCGCACCATCATCGACGCCGAGGTGGCCAATATCCTCGAGTTGGGGGTGGAGCTGAAGTGTGACACGGCCGTGGGCACCGACATCAGCTACGACGCCCTCAAAAACGACTACAAGGCCGTCTTCATGGGCATCGGCGCCCACAAGGGGCGCCAGCTTCGTGTGGAAGGGGAGGAGGCACCCAACGTCTGGACCGGCGCCGACTTCCTGCACAAGCTGAACTCCGGCGAAAAGGTGGAGGTGGGGGACAAGGTGATCGTCATCGGCGGCGGCGACAGTGCCATCGATGCCGCCCGGGCCTCAAAGCGCCTGGGTGCCGAGACCCGGATTATCTACCGCCGGACCATTGAGGAGATGCCGGCCATCTCTCACGAGGTGACCGCGGCCCAGGACGAAGGGATCCAGATCGATTTCCTGGCCGCCCCTGCAGGCATCGAACTGGGCGAAGACGGCAAGGCCGTGGCCATGACCTGCATCCGCATGGAACTGGGCGAACCTGACGACTCCGGCCGCCGCCGCCCGGTGCCGATTGACGGTTCCGAGTTCTCGGTGGAGACCACGGCCATCATCGCCGCCATCAGCCAGGAACCCGACTTCGACAACCTCGAGTTTCTCCGTGAAGGTCGGGACTGGCTCAAGGTCGACCAGCAGCAGAAAATGCTGAAATTCGACGACATTTACGCCGGTGGCGACGCTCTCGACCTGGCCACGGTGATCCAGGCCATCGCCCACGGCAAGGAAGCGGCCATTACCATTGCTGCCAACCTGGGCGATGAACAGCGCCCCCGCGGCCCCTGGGACGACTTCGCTGTTGTCAAGCACGACAAGATGAAGCTCAGCTTCTACGAAAAGCTCGAACGGCACGAGGTGCCCGAGCTACCGGTGGCCGACCGTTTTGACGACGGGATGGAAAAGGAAGTGGCGCTGGGCCTGAGCCGTGAGGACGGCATCGAAGAGGCCAAGCGCTGCATGAGTTGCGGGCACTGCATGGATTGTGAGAACTGCTGGATGTACTGCACCCCGGCGGCGGTGGTCAAGCCCGACCAGCCGGGCGGGGCGTATGCCTTCAAGCTCGAACTCTGTGACGGCTGCAAGAAGTGCGCCGACGAATGCCCCTGCGGCTATATCGAGATGTTCTGACGACGTCCATCCTGCGTGCCTGATGGAGAGCAAACGATGTCACTGCTGGCCAAAGACCTGATGGTGGATGAGTATGAAACCATCCGACCAGAGGCCACCGTTCAGGAAGCGATCAGGTTGATGCGCTTCACTCGCCACGGGCAGCAGGGACGAAGGATCTTCGGCCTGCTGGTGCTCGATGCCGGGGACGATCTGGCCGGAATGCTGTCGATGAGCGATATCCTGCACCACGTGCGGCCGCCGTTCAAGAAGATGTGGGCCGATACGGTGGGGCTGGCCTGGAGCGGACAGTTCCAGGCGGCCTGCGAACGGGCGAAGAAGATGCAGGTCAAGGAGATCATGAACCCCGCGGTGATCACCGTGGAACCGGAGAACACCATCGCCGATATCATCGATCTGATGACCAAACATCACATCCGCCGAATCCCGGTGATTTGCGGGCGGCGGGTGTGCGGGATGGTGTATATTTCAGATGTTTTCCGGCGTCTTCACCCGTGTCTGCTGGGTACAGCCGACACGGCGGCACAGGACTGAGACGGCCCCCGGGATTCCGGGGATCACCGTTAACAATACGTTTCGGCGACGGCTGCGGAGCCGTGAGGATTTTGTAAAGTCACCCTGAATAACGCCCGGGCCGCTGCCGGGCAACACGTGAGTTTTTAAACATCTGTGAGGAGCAAGGGAATGATCAAACCCCATGGTTCGGAAACGCTCAACCCGTTGTATGTGGCGGATGACGCCAAGAGGGCGGAACTGCTTGCCGAAGCCGAAGGCCTGCCTTCGGTGGTGGTCTGTTCGGCCGCGGCGGCCAATGCCGTGATGCTTGGCGGCGGGTACTTCAATCCGCTGACCGGTTACATGAACGCCGCCGACTCGCTGGCCGTGGCGGACAAGATGATCACCACCAACGGCCTGTTCTTCCCGGTCCCGGTGCTCAACATGCTCGAGGACGCCTCGCCGATACAGGGCGCCGCGCGGATCGCCCTGCGCGACCCCAACGTTGACGGCAACCCGGTGATCGCCATTCAGGACGTGGAGGCCATCGAGGAGTTCACCGACGAGCAGATGGCGACGATGACGGAGAAGATCTTCCGCACCGACGACACGGAACACCCCGGAGTGGCCGCGTTCAACAGCGTGGGCACGTTCGCGGTTTCCGGCCCGATCCAGGTGCTCAGCTTCTCCTACTTCGCCACCGAGTTCCCCGAGACCTTCCGCACCGCCGTGCAGATCCGCGAGGAAATGGCTGCTCTCGGTTGGGAAAAAGTGGTTGCTTTCCAGACCCGCAACCCGATGCACCGGGCCCATGAAGAGCTGTGTCGCATGGCCTACGAGCAGCTTGGCGCAGACGGCATCCTGATCCACATGCTGCTGGGCAAGCTGAAGAAGGGTGACATCCCCGCCGACGTCCGTGACGCCGCCATCCGCAAGATGGTGGAGATCTACTTCCCGCCCAACACCGTGCTGGTCACCGGCTACGGCTACGACATGCTCTATGCCGGTCCCCGGGAAGCAGTGCTGCACGCTGTGTTCCGCCAGAACTGTGGCTGCACCCACCTCATCGTCGGCCGGGACCACGCCGGCGTCGGCTCCTACTATGGCGGTTTCGACGCCCAGGCCATTTTCCACGACGAAGTGCCCGAGGGCGCTCTGGAACTGCAGATCTTCGAGGCTGACCACACCGCCTACTCCAAGAAGCTGAATAAGGTGGTGATGATGCGGGACCATCCGGACCACACCAAGGAAGATTACGTCTTCCTCTCCGGCACCAAGGTTCGCGAGATGCTTTCCAACGGCGAGGATCTGCCCGGTGAATTCTCCCGTCCCGAAGTGGCCAAGATCCTGATGGCCCACTACATGTCGGACGAGTAATTCGGGTCGACGGCCGCGGGGCCGGCGACTGAAGGCTACGAGGGCCCGTTCCCGCAAGAGGGGAGGGGCCCTCTTTTTTTGTTCAGGGATCAGCTGTTCTGCCCCAGAAGCTCTAGCACCTGCTCGGCACAGCGGCCATAGGCCCCCGGTGAACCGAGGCGGCTGCGCACCTCCCGCAGCCGTGAGCGAATATCGGCCGCGGTTTCCGGGTCCAGCAGGCGGGTGAGTTCATCCTCCAGCCGCCGGGGGGTGAGGTCGTTCTGGATCAGTTCCACCGCAACCGGTTGCCGGGCGATAAGGTTGACCATGGCAAAATGCTCCAGGTGAACCAGGGCCCGGCCCAGCAGGTAGGTCAGGGGGCTCACCCGGTAGACAACGGTCATCGGCACCAGGTGCAGGGCTGTCTCCACGGTCACCGTGCCCGAAGCCACCAGCGCCGCGTCGGCGGAGCGGAGCACCGGGTAGAGTTGCTCCTCGGGAACCACGGTGAGGCCGGAAATGCCGTGATCGGCCAGCAGCTTGTCCATCTGCGCATCGTTCTTCAAATGTTCGGCGCGAACCAGCACCGGGCGCAGCGGTCTGTGGGACACCGACCGCCGGACAGCTTCGAGGACAGTGGGCAGTATGCGGCGCACCTCGTTCTTGCGGCTGCCGGGGAGCAGGGCCACCACTTTTTCCTCGGCCCCGAAGCCCAGATCCTCACGGGCCGTCTGGCGATCCGCTTCAGTCCGCTCTGGCCCCACCACGTCCAGCAGCGGGTGGCCCACAAAGGTGGTGTCGATGCCGCCGGCACGGAACAGTTCCTCCTCGAAGGGGAAGATCACCAGCATGCGGTCCACCATGCGGGCCAGGGTTTTGATTCTGCCCCGGCGCCAGGCCCAGACCTGGGGGCTGATAAAATAGGCCACCGGTATCCCCAGACGGTGGGCGCACCGTCCCAGCCGAAAGTTGAAATCAGGGAAATCGATGGGGACGAAAAGCTGCGGTGGGTCGTCGGCCATGGCGGCTTTCAGCGCCCGCAGGCCGGACAGCACATGGCCGAGACCGGAGAGAACCTCCACCAGGCCGGCGGTGCCGAAGATACCTTCCCCGGTGTGGACCGGCTGCAGACCGGCGTCCAGCATCCGGCGGCCGCCCATGCCGGTAAAGCGCACCCCCGGTGAGAGTCGCTGAATCTCTGCCATCAAACCGGCGCCGTGCAGGTCACCGGATGATTCACCGGCCACGATCATGATGGTGGGCTGGTCGGCCATCGGTTCTCCTCTGCCCGGAGGGGATCAGGTGCGCAGGGTGAGCACCAGGTAACCCCCGCCAATGCCAAAGAATATATTGGGTGCCCAGGCTGCAAGCAAGGGGGGCAGGGCACCGAGATCACCGAGCTGCTGGCTGAAGGCGATGCAGATCCAGTAGAGGATACCGAGGGAGATGCTGACCCCGATACCGTACAGGCTGCCCCGTTTCCCCATGTTGAAGGCGAAACTGATACCCAGCAGGGCCATCACCAGCGGCACCACCGGCATGGCCACCTTGGAGTGCAGGTCCACCAGCAGCTCAGGTTCCACCTGGTAGCCACTGACCCGCAGTTCCTCGATGTATTCGCGCACCTCTCCCAGGCTCATCTGCTCAGTCTCTTTCCACTCCTTCTGAAAGTAGAGCGGTGGTTCGTAGAAGGGGAAGGACTGGGACTCGAAGTCCTCGTAGGAGACCTCCTGGCCACGGGCGAATGCCTTGGACCAGCCGTTTTTCATCAACCAGGACCCGTCGGTGTAGACAGCGTGACGGGCATAGGTCCAGCGTTTGAGCGAGAAATCCTCTGGCGAGAAATCAAAGACAGAAAGATCGGCGATCACCTCCCGGTCGAAATTGATGTTTTCGTAGTGGTAGATCCGGTTGCCGTCCTCGCCGAACATCCATTTGCGGATGCGGTAGCGGGAACTCACCGGCCGGCCCTTGATCTCATCCCGCAGGCGGTCGAACTCGGTATTGGAGGCGGGGAGGATCCTCTCCTGCAGGTAGAAATTGAACACCGAGGTGAGCGCGGCCACCATAAATACGGCGAGGGAGATCCGGTAGAGACTGATGCCGCCGGCCTTGATGGCTGTCACCTCGTTGTTCTTGGAGAAAATGCCGAAGGTGACCAGGGTGCTCACCAGATTGACGATCAGCATGATGAAAAAGACGATCTGCGGCAGATAATACTGGTAATATTTCAACATGGTCGCCACCGGAATATCGTTTTTCACCATGTGGTCGAACATCTGGAAGAAGTCGACGATGATGAAGAGCGAGAGGAATCCGAGGAAGACCAGGAGGAACACACGGAAATACTGGGAAAGGATGTAACGGTCCAGAAGGTTGGGGAAGGGGATATGGATTCGCCGGGAGACGTGGTGGCGGCGATCCGCAGGGTGAAAGGGCAGGGGCAGCTGGCCGTCGGCTGTGCTGCCGCCGGGAAGCGGCTCCGCCACCGATTCAACCGGCCTGCGGGTAAACAGCCGGACCAGCCAGTGCCAGAATTTTTCCCCGTAGGCCGAGAGGTCGAAATTGGCGTTGCGGCTGCGCAGGTTGAGCAGCAGCAGACCGGCTCCGCCCAGAATGATATTGGGCAGCCACATGCCGATGATCGGCGGCAGTTTCTCCTGGATCGACATGGCCTCACCGGTATCGATGAGTATCCAGTAAACGATGATCACCCCGATGGCCATGGCAAAGCCGGATGACTTCCCCCCGCGGGAATTGGAGATGCCCAGGCTGATACCGATCACCGCCAGCACCAGACAGCTGAAGGGGATGGAGAATTTTTTATGGATATTGATCCAGGCCAGGTTGTATCGTGATTTCAGTTCGGGAGTGCGGCTTTGACGGGCTATTTCCAGCAATTCCCGGATGGTCTTGGCGCGAAGTTTTGGATCGTGGATCTGGTCCCGCCGGGTCTTGATGCGGTTCTCCCGGAGCAGACCATCCTTGAGCAGAACCCGCATCTCACCGAAACTGCTGAACTGGAATTTATCGGGCTCCTTGATATTGCTGACGTTCACTGTGCCGTCAAAGAGCTTGAGCCACAAACGGTCGGTTTCGTCATCGTATCGCAAATGCGCCTGCCTGGCGTTGATGATCCGGCGACCTTCCTCAATGGAAGATTCGGCCAGCAGGACACCCTCCCAGTCACGACCGTTTTCCGTGTAATCATTGAAATAGATTACCTTATTGGCGAATTCCTCGTAGAAGGTCCGGGGTTCAACCGTGCTGGACATGGCCAGGGAAAAAATCTCCTCCTCGAGACGCAGAAGGGTCTTGTTACCCCAGGGCAGGAAGAAAACCATCAGGTAGAGGGTAACCAGGAACGCTCCGGTGGCAAAAACCAGTGTGGGGCCCATCAAACGCTGCAGACTGATGCCGGCGGAGCGGAAGGCGATGATCTCGCTGTCACCGGACAGTCGAGAAAACGCCACGATGATTCCCAGCAGAACCGACATGGGGATGGTGAGGACAATGATGTGGGGCAGGTTGAGCAGGAAAAGCTTGCTCACCAGCACCAGTCCGAGGTTCCGTTTCAAGGCCAGCTCGGCGATGTCAAAGATCACATCCATGATCATGACAAAGGTGAAGACGAGCAGGGAGATCAGTGTGGGGGGGAGTATTTCACGGATCAGGTATTTCCGGATGGTTTTCATGCGAGATTCTGAGCCGTGAAAAGCCGTCGCTACGGTAGAAGGACAGCCAGATAGTAACAGGGAATTGTTTGCAACGAAAAGATAAC
The DNA here is from genome assembly GCA_965531145.1 of uncultured bacterium. Classification (GTDB taxonomy): domain Bacteria; phylum Acidobacteriota; class JAQAZP01; order JAQAZP01; family JAQAZP01; genus JAQAZP01. Next base: position 17,533 of record CBESOE010000022.1, read on the forward strand.
ACAGTTGCCACCGGGCGGCAAGATGAGCACATCTGAGAAGTCCTGTGGTTGCAAAGGGATTTCCCTGAAGCTGACACGTGTGGAAATGATGACAGGGGACTGGTGACTGAACCGGGAGGTCAGCTTATCCTGAGCATGTAGATAACGTCCGATAAGATATATTATGTAAACTACCATATTCTTGAATCACGCGTGCATTTAGGTGCGATATGTAGTAACTATTATGATATCAGCAACATATAGGCATCCTGGTGCCTGTTGTGCATTGTGATCGTAAAACTGCTACGTTTTGCTCGAACAATCTTCTTGCTGTCTTTGCAGTGGTATCTGGCAATATCGACGGTACAAAACGGTCCCCACGAGGACCGATATATTGTACTTCGGGATGGTTCTAGCTTGGGACGGCCGAATCGAGGTCAGACTGGGGTGCGGACGGCGGCGCTGAAGTGAGTTCTGTTTCGCTTTCCCTGGCTGAGTGATTTTTGAGTTCCAGGATTATTTCCTCCAGGCTGTTTATGATCTCCTGAGGGTCCACGTCTTTCTTCTTGAAGGACATGTTCAGAGTGAACGACTTGTTTTGTGGTTGAAACTTAAAGGCGAAGTTTCTCCGCCGGCCAGGCTTCTTTTTGTCACGGTCGGCCTTCAGGTCATCTCTGGAGGCGCCTCCCTTGAGGACCCTCTCGAAAACCTCCCACATGTTTTCCGGTGAACCGCCTCTAACTATCTGTAGTAGCAATCTTTTAGAGGATATGTCGGCACTCCGACAGGCTGTTCTCAGGTCATCCGGCATCTCGGAGATGTTGATGGCTTCAGTGATGGATGAACGAGACTTGGACATGAGCAGTGCAAGTTGTTCGTGGGAGTGATCGAATCTTCTGGCCAGGTCCCTCAAGGCGTCACCCTCCTCGAAGGGGTGTAAATCCTTCCTCTGGAGGTTCTCAATCAGGGAGACTTCGATGACCTCATGGTCTTTGAGCTTCATCTCGATACAGGGAATTTCTGACAAGCCGGCCAGCAGGGCTGCGCGGTAGCGCCTCTCCCCTGCTATTATTCTGAACCTCTCCCCCACGGGTTTGACAAGCAACGGCTCCAGAACGCCTTTCTGTTTGATGGATTTCGAGAGCTGAGCAAGATCTCCGCAGTCCTTGCGCGGTTGCTTCGGGTTGGGCTCGATGAGATCCGCCTTGATCAATCTGCCCACAGATTTCCCCTTGCCGGTCAACTCCTCCACGAGGTGGGCCGAAGTCCTGATCCGAGTCTTGCTAGGCAGGCCTTTTTTTCTTTTTTCCACGCTTGATAACCTCCTCGCAGAGTTTGCTGTATTCAGCCGCTCCACTGGAACGCGGGGCGAAGGTAAATATCGACTCCTTGTAAGCTGGGCTCTCTTCCAGGCGAACGCTCTTGCTTATGCAGGTCGAGAAGACCTTGTCACCAAAAACCTGTTCCACCTGTTCCTTGATGTCTCTGGCCAGCAGGGTGCGCTTGTCGTGTATGGTGATCAGTACACCAAGAACCTCCAGGTCGGGATTGGGCCGGTCCTTGATCTTGCCCAGTGTCTCCAGCAGGTCCTCAGTGCCCTCCAGGGCAAAGTAGGAAGACTGAATGGGGATCAGCACGTGGGAGGCGGCAACAAGGCCATTGACCGTGATGATGCCAAGTGTGGGCGGCGTATCGATGATGATGTATTCGAACTGGTCGGAAACCTCTTCCAGCCGGTCCTTGAGCCGGAAGATCGAATCCAGTTCACCGATCAACCGGCTCTCCAGTTTGGCCAGGGAAATCTTTGACGGGGCCAGGAACAAATGCTCAATGGATGTGGGAACGATAATATTGGAAAAGGATTCCCGTGCGTTGGTCAACACTTCAAATACCGATTTCTCCAGGGGATGGACATCCACAAAAGAAACCGAGCTGTTTGACTGGGGATCCATATCCACCAGCAATGTTTTGTGCCCTCTCATGGCCAAAGCGGCCGAAAGATTGATGGCTGTGGTGGTCTTACCGACGCCACCCTTTTGGTTGGTGACCGTGATAATCAACGTATTGCCCTTTCAGGTAACGCGGGTTCCGGTTCAGCCGTCCGCAAACTGCCATGAGGTCAGGATGGATCAAACGATACTTCGGTAATGCGAAATGATAAAACAGCATCGGAGGGACAGTCAAGCAGTTAGGGGGAATTGACAGCAGTATATCTGTTTTGTGTTCACATCTCGTATTGGCCGAGGTCGTCTCCCGAGAGGTTTTCCAGCAGTTTTTTCAACCGCACGGTTTCACCGGTGTCGTTGGTCAGGTCGATGCTCTTGGCCTGTTCCACCACGGACTCTTCGACAAAAATCGTGGCATCTGTTCTGAGGGCCAGTGCAATGGCATCACTGGGCCTGGAGTCGATTTTCACCGTCTTTCCGTTTCGTTTGAGGAAGATGTTGGCGTAAAAAGTACTGTCCTTCAGTTCGCAGATAACAATTTTCATCAGGGTCGCATCGAGATCATCGAGGATCGATTTTATCAGGTCGTGGGTCATGGGTCTGGGGGTGGTGATGTTCTCCACCTGCAGCGCGATGGCATTCGCTTCAAAAATGCCGACCCAGATGGGGAGCACACTTTCGCCGCTGATGTTTTTGAGGATGACGATCGGCATGTTGGTTATGGGATCGATCATCAAGCCCTTGATCTTCATTTCAATGGCCATGAATTTACCTACCTCGTATCACGCCGGGATTCCGGCACGATCAGTCAGGACCGAATGGAAGGGCTGAAAGACCCTCCACGAACCCGTTGATGGTGAATACTGTTACAGCCTTCATCTGAATATATAAGGACTTGCCGGGACTCTGTCAAGGCATATCTTCAACGGAGAGGACCTCACCGAAAAGTGAGTTGGGGTGTGACCGGGTTACCCGTACATGAGCCAGGCGACCGCAGGGATCGGCCGGCCATCCAGAGCGTTCCGCCGGTGCGGCATAGTCAAAATTCACCACGCGATTTCCACTGTCCCGGCCGAAGAACTGGCCCCCTCCCCTCCTGCTCTCCCCTTCCACCAGGACCTCCAGTTCGGCGCCAAGCAGCAGCCGGTGGATTTCCACCTGGATCGATTTCTGCAGTTCCTGGAGACGGGCCAGTCGCTGTCGCTTGGTCTCGTCACTGACATCATCTTCCAGACGGGCGGCCCGTGTTCCGGGACGGGGGTTGTACATGAAGGAGAAGGTGGCATCGTAGCGTACCGACTGAATGGCCGAGAGGGTCTGCCGGAAATCTTCCTCGGTTTCTCCTGGAAACCCCACTATCAGATCGGTGGAGATGGCGATATCGGGAATCAGGGATTTCAGGTGCCCGATTTTCTCCAGATAATCTTCCAGCGAATAGCCCCGTCCCATGGCCTGCAGAACGCTGTCCGAACCGGACTGGAGCGGCAGATGGAGGTGACGGCAGACAACACCGCTCTTTTCCGCCATCAGCCGGGCAAGCCGGGGAGTGAAGTCTCGAGGGTGGGATACGGTGAACCTCAAACGGCGGAGGCCTGGCTTTTCCGACGCCATCTCCAGCAGGTCGGCAAAATCGTGCCCGCCGCTGTCACGGAAGGAATTGACGTTCTGGCCCAGCAGCTCGACTTCTCGCACCCCGCCGGCCAGCAACTGGTCGATTTCCTCGAGGATATCATCGAGCTTGCGGCTTTTCTCCCTCCCCCGCACAATGGGAACGATGCAGTAGGCGCAGAAATTGTCACATCCCTCGATGATGGTGACATAGGCTTTCCACGGTGAACGCCGGTGAATGGGCTTGTTTGTCTGGGGATGCTTTTCGCTGCCCAGATCGGTGGAAACCAGCGGCCCCTCGTTATTCCAGATCCGCTCCAACAGGTCCCCCACATCACCGGCCCTGCGGGTGCCCAGCACCAGATCCACTGTCGGGATACGTTCCAGGAGCTCCTCCCCTTCCTGCTGGGCAACGCAGCCGGCAACACAGATCAACGGCCCGATACCGGGCTCGCGGTCTTTGAGGGCGGCCAGCCGACCAAGACGGGTGAAGACCTTTTGCGCGGCCTTGTCCCGAACGGAGCAGGTGTTGAGAATAATTACCGATGCCGAATCCGAATCCTCAGCCCTTTCATACCCGCTGCGCTGGAGGCTGTCGGCCAGTTGTTCTGAATCGTGGACGTTCATCTGACAGCCCCAGGTTTCAATATGGTAGGTGAAGTTGTTCATCATTATTTAACCCGGGAATCTTGCGGGGTTGTTCAGTGAAGCTGGCAGATCAGGCCCTTGGGAAACTTGTAGATCATGGTTTCAAGGACATATTCCCTGATTTCCTGTTCCGTGGAGAAACCCATGATTTTGTTGACCAGGGATCGTGCTTCACGAATCCTGATAGAGCGGATCACGTTCTTGATGATCGGGATTGCCGTGGGATGCATACTCAGCTCACGGAGGCCCAGGCCGAGCAGTATCAGGGCGTGCAGCGGGTCCGAGGCCATCTCGCCGCACATGGAGACGTCGATGCGGCCGGCATGGGCTGACTCCACCACGAACTTCAGTGTGCGCAGGATTGCCGGGTGAAGCGGGGTGTAAAGATGGGCGATGCTGTCGTTGCCCCTGTCCGTGGCCAGGAAATACTGGATCAGGTCGTTGGTGCCGATGCTGAAGAAATCGACTTCCCTGGCCAGCAGGTCGGCCACGATTGCCGCCGAGGGGACCTCGATCATGATCCCCAGTTTCATTTTTTCGTCAAACGGCTGCCCCTCCCGGTGCAGGTCCTCTTTCACTTCGTCCAGAACCATTTTGGCCACCCGCAATTCCCGCACTCCGGATATCAGGGGGAACATCAGTCGCAGTTTGCCATGCAAACCTGCTCGGAGAATTGCTCGCAGCTGGGTCCGGAACAGGTCCTTTCGCTTGAGGCAGAGACGAATGGCCCGCAGACCCATCACCGGGTTCATTTCATCGCTCTCCAGCACCTCGTGGAAGAATTTCTCGCCTCCAAGATCCAGGGTCCTGATCACGGCAAAATGCGGTGAGCTCCTTTCAGCCAGTGCCCGGTAAACCTGAAAGTGTTCTTCCTCCGTGGGCAACTGCGGGGAGCACTTGAGGAAGAGAAACTCGGAGCGATACAACCCCACGCCCTCCGCCCCGGACATGCCATTTGTCTCCATCTCATCCACCAGTTCGATGTTTGCCCGCAGGTGGATTCGGTGGCCGTCAAGGGTTTCAGCCGGAACATCCTTGAGCGACAGCAATTCTTCGGCATAGTCACTGTATTTTCGGGCCTTGTTCCGTGCCTCGCTGATCAGGGTGGCACTGGGATTGATCAGGATGGTCCCCTCGTTTCCGTCGAGGACGATCATATCGCCGGTTTTGATTCTGCCCACGATATCCTGGAAGCCCACTGCCGCGGGAAGGCGAAGGGACTTGGCGATGATGGCGCTGTGGGACGTGGGCCCGCCCACCTCCACTGCAAACCCCACCACCGGCCTGTTTCGGAATGATACGGTCTGTGAGGGCGACAGGGCGTGGGCCACCACTATGGTATCTTCCTTGAGGTCCGGAAGGTGGTCTGGATCGTACCCAGGATCCAGCAGGTGCCTCAGGATGCGATCCCTGATATCCTCGAGGTCGCTGATGCGCTCACGGAGGTAATGGTCCCCAACGCCGCTGAGGGCGATGACGGTATTCTGGAATACCTCCTGAACGGCCCACTCCGCCACCACAAGCTGTTTTTTTATGTTGCTGATGACCTGCTCGATGATGGCCGGATCACGGAGTAGCAGGATATGGGCTTCAAATATACCTGCATGATCGGCACCCACGGATCGGCGCACATCGTTTTTCAGGTTCTTCAGGTCACTGGTTGCGTTTTTCAGTGCAGTGCGAAAGCGGGAGATTTCGGATGCGACCTCGTCCTTGAGTATGGTTTTCCGGGTGAGGACGAATTTCTGGGGATCGAGGACCAGCGCCCTGCCGTAAGCGATTCCGGATGAGACACCCAATCCTCTTATCATAGAATAATTACCCTATACGGTATTATCTTGTGGGGTACCGTGCGGAAAGCCGGAAGGCTCCTCTTCCGGTATTTCGCCGAAACCTTTGCCCACCAGGTCCTTCAAAGTTTCCATGGCTTGCTGCTCGTCCTCACCATCAGCCCTAATGACAATCAAGGTGCGGATGGATGCAGCCAGCAGCAGCACTCCGAGAATGCTCTTGCCATCAACCTCATCACCCGGTTTGTCCGCCCGGCTCAGCTTAACCTGGCTCTGGAAAGCGGTGGCCGCGTTGACGAATTTTGAGGCCGCCCGGGCGTGGAGCCCGAGTTCATTGACAATTTCCACGGTCTCCTGGATCATCCTGACCTCAAGTCCCGGGCGTGGTGCCGGAATCTGTTGCTTGCTTCACACTGTGGCGAGATGGACGCAAACGTATTCAGCCGGCCGGTCGCGTCGAGATCAGGGCGTCAACTGCGGTTGAGAATGTCGCTGGCCACGTGAATGCTCTTTTGCCCCTGGGCACGAATTTTCTGCGCCGCCTCCACCAGATTCCACTTCTCTTTCCTGAGACTGAACAGCTTGATCAGCATCGGCAGATTGACGCCGGTAATAATTTCCACTTTGTCCGCTTCGAGGAAGGAGAGGCTCAGGTTGGTCGGGGTCCCACCGAACATGTCGGTGAGGATCAGGACACCGGTGCCCTCATTGACCGATTCGATACCCTGGAGGATCTCCTTCCGGGCCTTGCCCACCTCATCGTTCCAGCCGATGGAGATGGCGTCGATTCCCAGGAAGTCCTCGCCGATGATCATCCGCGCGGCTTTCACCAGTTCGTCGGCAAGGTTGCCATGGGTCACTACAAGAATTCCAAACATTTTAATCTATCCCCGGCCCACCGCCTCGCGATTCGGACCGTTATCCAACAACCTGGAAAATTCTATTCTACCGCCTTCCGGAGGGGTCCCGCAAACAGTTTACCGCCCCGGGTGGTGCTCAACTCCGCCGTCCCCGTCGCAGCAGGTTCTCATCCAGGCGGTCAACCAGTTCCCGCGCCCGGTTCACGCCCTTGAGCTTGAGCAAGTGATTACGCACACCCACCTCGATGAGATTGGAGATGTTGCGGCCGGGAGCCACCGGCATCAGCAGCACCGGAATGTCCACGCCCATGATTTCCCGGTGGAATTGCTCCACCCCGAGGCGGTCGTAGGCCTGCCCGGCTTTCCACTTGTCCAGGGAAACCATCAGTTCCACCGTCTTGGAGCGGCGAACCGACGTCACACCGAACAGCTCTTCAATGTTGATCACGCCCATCCCCCGGACCTCCATCAGGTGGCGGAGCGGTTCGGGGCTGGTGCCCTCCAGGACCGAGTCGGGACGGCGCTTGATCAGGATGATGTCGTCGGCGATCAGGCGGTGTCCCCGGGAGATAAGATCGAGAGCGCTTTCGCTCTTACCGATGCCGCTCTCCCCCGCCAGCAACACGCCAAGGCCGAAAATTTCCAGCAGAACACCGTGGATCTGCGCGGTGGGGGCCAGACGGTCCTCGAGAAAATCGGTGAGCCGCCGAATACAGACCGAACTGACCAGCCGGCTCTTGATCACCGGGACATTGTGCTCGTCGGCCAGGCGGAGAAACAGGTCACAGGCCCGCGAGCGGTGGGTCAGCACGAAGACGGTGATCTCCTCCGAGAAGACCTGGCGCAGCGTCTCTTCCCACCCCTCTCCCTGCTCCAGCGTCTGGAGAAATTCGGATTCGCTGCGGGCCAGGATCTGCACCCGACCCTTGCGGATATAGTCACGCTTTCCGGCAAAGGAGAGTCCCGGCTTCTGGATCCGGCTGTCGGTCACCAGGTTGGTGAGACCGCCGCGGCCGGCCAGCAGGTTGGCTTCGATACCAGGCACCCCCTCATCGAGGAGGGCCTGGACCGGAATACTTTTCTGTTCGGCTGTATTGTTGGTCATCCCCGGACGCCGCACCTCACCGATCAGGATCGATGAGCCCGAAATTTCCATCACTGGATTTGAACATCACATTGACCCGTGACGAGTCCGCGTCACGGTAGACGATGAAGGATCTGCTGGAGTCGGACAACCGGAGAGCCGCCTCCTCGACGGTGAGCGGTTTGGCCTCGAAGCTGCTGGAGCGGACCACCCGCGGCTGCAGCTCCGCCTCCCCGTCCAGATCGCCTCCCTCGTCGTCGGCTGACCCGTCGTCATCCGCCCCTTCGCCGCCCTCACCGCCGTCAGCATATGCGTTCATCTTCTCCAGCATGGCTTCCTTGCCGCCGCGCACCTTTTTGCGGTCCCGGACCTTTTCCTTCTTTTTCTTGGCCTGCCGCTCCAGCTTCTCCACCACCGCACCAACGGAGGCGTACATGTCGCTGGTCACTTCCTCGCCATTGAGGGAAAAGGGCTTGCCGGTGACACCGATCTCTGCGATGTGCCGGTACTTTTCAACACTGAGGGTGACGTTGATATCCTGTATCGATGTCCAGTACTTGGTGATTTTCTCTAGCTTCTCCGTTACAAATTGCTTCATCGCGTTACTGACGTCCATCTGCCTTCCGGTGAAATGGATCCGCACGTCTTTCATGTTTCCCCCCGTTGCCTGGTCATGGGACTCCCTGGGGAGCCAACAACAAAAAGGGGCACGTCATGCCGCTGGCGAACGCCGGCAATCCCTACCCCGCGGGAACAGGACCTCGAGTACTGTGATCACAGAAGCTGTCGACGATGAGTGGATGATGGTATCTTCATCTCCTCCCGGTATTTGGCCACTGTGCGGCGGGCGATTTCAAGCCCCTCCTGCTTGAGCAGCTTGACGATGGCAGAATCGCTCAGCGGCTTTTCCGCATTCTCCCCTTTGATGAAGTCCCGGATCTTTCCCTTGACGCTGAGTGAGGACACGTCGCTGCCGCCATCGGAGCTGATGCCGCTGTGGAAAAAATAGCGCATCTCGAATACGCCACGGGGCGTGTGCATATACTTGTTCGACACCACCCGGCTCACCGTGGATTCATGCATCTGGATGTCTTCGGCCACATCGCGGAGCACCAGGGGTTTCATGTGGTGAATGCCCTTTTCGAGAAATGCCTGCTGGTGCTTGACCACGCTTTCGGCCACCTTGAAAATCGTACGCTGGCGCTGCTCGAGGCTTTTGATCAGCCACAGCGCCGAGCGGAATTTATCCCGGATGTAGTTCTTGGTGTCGGCGTTGTTCTCCTTGCCCTTCTCCATCATCTTGCGGTAGTACGGGCTGAGTTTGAGTCGGGGCAGACCGTCCTCGTTGAGCACCACCACATACTCGTCGTCCACCTTGACCACGTGGATGTCGGGCACCACGTATTGTGAATTCACATTGTTGTATTTCAACCCCGGCCGCGGGTCCAGCTGACGGATGATGTCGAGGCAGCGGCCCACCTCCTCCAGCGAACAATCCAGGGCAGCCGCAAGTTCCTTGTAACGTCGTTTCTGCAGCAGGTCCAGGTGGTCCCGGACGATCACCTCCACCTCGGTGCCCATGGCGTCCAACGCCTTGAGCTGCAGCAGCAGGCACTCCTTGAGGTTCCTCGCCGCCACCCCGGCCGGGTCGAAGGACTGCACGAGATCGATGGCCCGGGAAATGGTCTCCTCGCCGAAGCCGCCCATGGTCTGCAACTCCTCGTCGCTGGCCATCAGCATCCCGTCCTCGTTGAGGTTGCCGATCACCGCCTCGGCGGCCTCGCGCAGCGAATCGTCGGAAAGGGATACACCGAGCTGCCACTGCAGGTGGTCGGTGAGGTTGGGCGGTTTCTGCAGGAAGTTCTCGTACGAGGGCAGTTCACGAACTTCGGACATCCCCTGAAAAGTACGCGGTCCCATGGCCGGGTCGAGGTATTCCTGGAAATAGGAATCTATGTCGATTTCGCTGAAGGAATCTTCCTTGACCTCCGGCTCGGTCTTTTCCGCCGTGGTGTTCTCGGCCTCCTGCCGTTCGCTGGCGGCCTGTTCGGAGGGGGTTTCGATGGGGGTCTCTTCGAGGACCGGGTTCTCCACCAGTTCCTGGGTCAGAACATCCTGCAGCTCGAGCCGGTTCAGCTGCAGCAGCTTTATCGCCTGCTGCAGCGATGGCGTCATGATCAGCTTCTGGGTCAGCTTGAGGGACAAGCTCAATCGTTGGTCAAATGCCATCAGCAATCGCCTCAAAAACCGTTTACATTCTCGTTGGCATCCTCGGAAATCTGCTGTAAACCGTTTCGGCTTAACCGGGCCGGAGGATTACCCCCAAGTTCCATTTCAGCCGCTAATTGAGGCTGAAGTCGTTCCCCAGGTAAATCTGCCGCACCTCTTCATCTTCCGCAAGCTCGGAAGGTGAGCCATGCCGGAAGATCTCCCCTTCCTTGATAATGTACGCGCGGTTGACCGTTTTCAGAGTATCACGAACGTTGTGATCGGTGATCAGAATTCCGATCCCCTTGTCCCGCAGCTGCATGATCAGGGTCCGGATATCCTGCACGGCCTTGGGGTCGATACCGGCAAACGGCTCGTCGAGCAGGATGAAAAAAGGCGAGATGACCAGCGAGCGGCTGATTTCCACCCGGCGCCGCTCTCCGCCGGAAAGGGAGTACGCCTTGTGTTTTGCCAGGTGAGCGACACCAAGTTCATTGAGCAGTTCATCCAGCCGTCTGGCCCGCTCGGCCGCCGTCAACTTCAGCGACTCGAGGATCGCCAGCAGGTTCTCTTCCACGGTGAGCTTGCGGAAGATGGAGGCCTCCTGGGGCAGGTAGCTGATGCCGCTCTTGGCCCGGAGATACATGGGGAGGGCGGTGATGTCCCGGCCGTCGAGAAAGACCTGACCGCTGTTCGGTTTGATCAGGCCGAGGATCATGTAAAAGGTGGTGGTCTTCCCGGCGCCGTTAGGGCCCAGCAGACCAACGATCTCGCCCTTGCGGACCTTGACCGAGACACGATTGACCACCTGGCGGCCCCGGTAGGACTTGACCAGCTTGTCCGTACTCAGGCAATGATCGGAACCCTTGGTGGACATTTATCGGGAACTGCTCCTGCCGGCAGGACTGCGACCCGCCGCCCTGGTGGAACTGGCCCCGCCGCTGCGTGTGCCACCGGTGGGAGCACCACCGCCGACACCGTCAACGTCCGTCGAGGACGCTCCGGCGTGCAGCAGAATCAGGGTCACTTCATTATCATTTGCGCGATTCAAAATTTTACCATCGGCCAGATGGTAAGTCAAAGATGTGCCTTGTGCTGAGCCACTTCGGGGGTCGACGATGGTGGCCACGGTATCGATACCCACCAGCACCGCCACCCGCTCCTCGGGATAGTAGAGAACCCGCTCGCCGCTGGCGGTCCGGCCGCCAGGCTGGCTGAGGGTCACCTGGGGCACTTGAGGCCGCCTGGATGCTGCCGCCCGGCCCTGGCCGTCACCGCCGGTATTGACGCCGCCGGCTCCGCCGGGAGCCATTGATGTTCCGCTGCCGCCGGCCCCGTCGGCGATATCGGCAACCTCCTGGGTTTCGGGGCCGCGCAGGCGATCCTCCTGTCGGTTGAAACCGGTAACCAGGAGGTCCGGGTTGTTGAGGTCCGGGTTGCCTGGTCCGGGGATGGGTGCCCCGTCGGCAGAAGCGATGATGTGCAGGATCCGGTTGTTCTCCTGTCCCAGCTGAACTTCCATGTGGTCGGCGGCCATCCGGGTCCGGTGCTTGCGCACGGTGACCTTGTCGTTGAGGATAATGTATCGGGCCAGGTCGTCGTAGACCAGTTCCCGGCAGGTGATCTGCAGCGGCGCCGACCTGTCGAATGCGTCGGCGCCGGCCTCATCAAGGGGCTCCTGGTCGTCGTCCGGGGGAGATATCTCACTGCCGACCACGCTGTCCGCCAGTTGCTGAACCCCGGGAAGCCCTTCTGCGGCCTCTTTCACCGTTTCGATCTTCTCTTCCGCCGCCGGAGGGTGGATCACAAGTTGCACCCGGTCCAGTGCTTCCATACGACGCTGTTCATGGTAGAGCCAGAGCGTGCGCGCGGAAAGCACGTTTTCTCCGTTGAGCACGCGAACCGTCCCGCTGAAATTCGATACGCCGGCTTCCAGGTCGCTTTCCAGGAGATCGGCATGGATGAACACCGGCTCACCACCACTCCCCTCGCTGAACAGGGCTACGTCGAGCCCCATCTCACCGCCATCCTCACCCTGGACCTTGACCCAGACATCCTCTTTTGCCACCAGCAGCTGGCCATCGACGGCATAGGTGATATTCACCGCTTCTATCTCCGCCGTGTCATTCCATAGCCGCGGCAACCGGCCGTTCTCTTCACCGGAAATGTGGAGAAGTCCGCTCGCCGCATCGTAGGTCGCCTGTTCTCCACGGATCCGCTCCTGCCCGCGGCTGAAAAGGACAGCGCCGGAAACCTCTGCCGCATCCAGTTCCTGGGCCAGGGGATCGAACCGGGCGGTCAGGATCTCCCCTTCCAGCTGGATCTCGTCCGGCCCACCGTCCGCCATGCGCATCCGGCAGCCGCCCACGGCATGAAAGCTGTCCAGACGGTTTACCGGGCCGTCGTGCCGGAAACGGAAGATCAGACGGTGGCCTTCCAGCTGTCTGACCTCGTTTCCCGTGGCATCAGCACCCGGCGCCGGATAGAGCCGGATAATCGCCTTTTCGCTTTCGGTCCCCCGGGCCACCAGATACTCCAGCCGGGTGGTTCCGGGTCCGCCCTGGTCGAAGAAGATTTCCAGCTGTCTGGCATGAAGGGTCTTCCGGCCGGGATCACTGCTCAGGGAGTCCAGCCCCTGCCCTTCACTGACCGGTTCTCCGTCGTCCCCGCTGTCCGCCATGGTCAGCATCACATCGCCAAAAGCCGAGACATGAAGGATGCGACGGTTCTCTTCATCGAATTCGATGCGCAGTGTCTGGCTGTCCAGGCTGAGCCGGCCCTGTTCCAGATGCACCCCCTTGGCCAGGTAGGCGATGCCCGCTTTTCTGATCATTTTCAGAAAACCGGCACGAACCAGAGCAGGCTCCTCCACCGATCCCTCATTGCCGTGGATGGTCAGCGACACATCCGCCGGGAGCTGGAGTTCGTTGGCTCCGATGTTGTAGATCAGACCGAGGGAACGGCCGGAGAGCCGGCGGTCGGAGAATTCCACCAGTTTGTCACTCAGCACCATGGCCGATTCCTGCTGGTGCAGTGCGGAGTCGGTGCGTATGGTCAACCCCTGTCCGTCCTCGATGATGACGTTATCCCAGAGAAAGACGTCGCCGCTCTCCGGATCGTGGCGGCCGAAATCGCTCCGCACATCCATCCCTCCCTGTCCGCGGGTGAAATGGATGTCCTCGAGGACATTGATTCCGTCCTGGTAGTTGACCATCTCCCTGGCGGTGATCTCACTCTCCAGCTGTTCCTTCTGGTAATTCTTCTGATTAAACTGCTTCTGGATGAGCTGTTCACCGTCCACCAGTTGGCGAAGGTCTTCGTCAGCGGTGGAATCCGAGATGTTTTTTCCGCTGCGGTAGCTGGTGATCACCACGCCGACGAAGACCACCAGGATCAGGATCAGCAGTATTCGCAGCAGTTTGACTCTACGCATGGGACTGGCTCACCACCCGGCCGTCAGGGCGGTCCGGATCACATCAAAAATCGTACCACTTCCTCTGTCAGTACTATTATTGATTCACCAGGGGCTGTCAATCGGAAATAGCAGGCGATGTGAAACTCAGGTGCGAAGGATCTCAGTAGCCCTGATATCACTGATGTTGAGCCGGACAGTTTCCCGGCCGCCCCAGCGATTCAGTTCGAGTTTTCCCAGGACGTCAAGGGTGTCACCGCAGCTGAGCAGGGCCGGGAGCAGGTGCCCTGCTCGCCACCAGATGGCCTCAATGGTCTGTCCCCCGCCCCGCAGCTTCATCTTCATGTGTTTTTCCTTGAGCCGCACCGGTGGCCCATCCAGTCGCAGGCCGCGCACCAGGAAAACCGGGCGGGGGTTGCCCATGCCGAAGGGCTCCATACTGTCCAGCTGCTCGAGCAACGACCGCTCCAGCAGAGAGGGATCGGCTTCGATGTCGGCACTGGCCCGCGGGACCAGCAGGGCCGGGTCCAGCTCACGACGACAGTACTCGTGAAGTGCCGCACGGAACTGCGCCACCTTGCCGGTCTCGAGGGTCAAACCCGCCGCCATGGCATGTCCGCCAAAACGGAGAAGGATCGAGCCGGCAGCCTCTTCCAGTGCGGAGGTGATATTGAAACCCTTGACGCTGCGGCACGACCCGTGCCCCTGATGGTCATCGAGGGAGACCACCACCGCCGGCCGGTTGAATGTCTCCACCAGCCTGCTGGCAGCGATCCCGATGACTCCCCTGGGCCACCCCTGGCCGGCCATGACCAGTATCCGCTCCTCCAGCATATCCGGTGTCGCTTCAACCTCACTCAGCAGCTGCTCCACCAGTTCGCTCTCCTGGTGCTGCCGCCGGCTGTTCAACAGGTCCAGCTGATGGGCGATCTGCCGGGCTTCCTCATCATCGCCGGTGAGGAAGAGACGGGCGGCCAGTTCGGCCGAATCCAGTCGCCCGGCAGCGTTGATCCTCGGCCCCAGGCGGAAGCCGACCTGGCCGGCGCTGGGTGCCCGCCCCTCCTCAACGCCGCTGACCTGCAGCAGCTCCCGTATCCCGGGGCTGGCCGGCCGGCTGAGATGGGGCAGCCCCAGCCGGACCAGCAACCGGTTCTCGTCACGGAGGGGCACCAGGTCGGCAATGGTGCCCAGTGCGGCCATGGACGCGTAGGCGGCTGCATTGAACGGGCGACCCAGCCGGAGATGGAGGGCCTGGGAGAGTTTGAAGGCCAGCCCCGCGCTGCAGAGATCCTTGAACGGGTAGCCGCATCCAGGCTGCCGGGGGTTGACCATGGCCACCGCGGCAGGCAGGGAGGAGCCGACCTGGTGGTGGTCCAGGATCAGCACGTCCACGCCACCGTCGTTGAGCAGCTGCACCGCATCGATGTCGCTGGTGCCGCAATCCACGGCGATGAGCAGATGGTACCCTTCCCCGGCAACACGCCGGGCCGTGGCCGGGGTCAGACCATAGCCGTCGTCGATCCGGTGAGGAATGAAAATGTCGACGTCAGGGAACCCGGCCAGGTCGAGGGCCCTCTTGGTCAGCACGGCAGCGGTCACCCCGTCCACGTCGTAGTCCCCGTGAACAATGATCTTTTCCTTCCGGTCCCGTGAGCGCAGCAGCCGTTCCACCGCCAGTTCCATTCCGGCGAGAAACCAGGGGTCGTGGAGGTCGCCGGGAAGCGGTTCGGCGAGGAAGTCGAGGATCGCCGCTTCACTGAGATAGCCCCGCGCCCGCAGGATGGAGGCCACCAGCGGGTGGATCCCGGTGTTGCGGGCCAGTTGCTCAGCCTTCCCTTCGCCGGGGGTGGTCTTCACGGTCCATGTTTTTCCGGTGATCGAGAGTGCGGGTTCACACATATCCACGGTCCTTGCCGGTGCCTGGTGCCGGCGCTGTGCACTTCTTCAGGGGGCGGAACGCGGGAAGGAGGCCGGGAGCGACGGTCACTCCATTTCCAGGAAAGCGCCCATCTTCCGAAACTTCTCGTAGCGCTGCCGGACGAGATCTTCCGGGGGCGTGCCGTCAAGGCGCAACAGGTCCTCTTCGAGCTGGTGCCGGAGAGTGGCGCCCATCAGGCTCGGGTCGGCATGGGCGCCGCCCGAGGGCTCGGGGATCACGGTATCCACCAGTCCCAGCTGCTTGAGGTCGGCGGAGGTAAAGCGCAGGGCTTCGGCGGCTTCCTGGATTTTTGTCTGGTCCGACCAGAGGATGGCGGCGCAGCCTTCCGGGGAGATAACCGAGTAGATGGCAAAATCGAGAATGTTCACCACGTCCCCCACACCGAGGCCCAGTGCCCCGCCGCTCCCGCCTTCGCCGGTGACGGTGACGATGATCGGCACCGTGATTTCGGCCATTTCGCGCAGGTTGAAAGCGATGGCTTCGGCCTGCCCCCGTTCCTCCGCGCCGATGCCGGGGTAGGCACCCGGAGTGTCGATGAAGGTGAAAATCGGCCGGCCGAATTTTTCCGACATACGCATGATGCGCAGCGCCTTGCGGTAGCCTTCGGGGCAGGCCATGCCGAAGTTGCGCCGGATGTTCTCCTTGGTGCTCCGGCCCTTCTGATGTCCCACTACGGCCACCGGCCGTCCGTTGAACGAGGCAAAGCCGCCGACGATTGCCGGATCGTCGGCAAACCGGCGGTCGCCGTGCACCTCGACAAACTCGTCGAAGATCATCTCCACGTATTCCAGGGTGTTGGGTCGCATGGGGTGCCGCGCCACCAGCGCCTTCTGCCAGCGGCTGAGTTTGCCGAACACCTCCTCCCGGGTCTTTTTAAGCTTCTGCTGCAGCCGTTCCAGTTCCCGGGAGCTCTCCTTGCCGGAAAAGCTCGAATGCTCTTCGATCTCCCTGAGTATTTCACGGATCGGAGCTTCGAAATCGATGGAGTCCTTCATCTGTCAAACCACTGCGCCCCGACCGTGAGGGACGGGATGTTTACAATTCTTTCAGACTGTTGAAGCAAAACCACTTGCGCGGCAGGAGGGTACTTGATGGCCCATACATTTGTCAAGGAAGGCTCAGCCCCTGCTCCAGCCGCCATTGTTCCCGAAACGCCCCCCGTTCTGCTGCTGCCAGTCGCTGAGCCGGAGCTGCCCGGGGTGGTAATGCACGCTGCCCTGCCCCAGCAGAGCCTCCAACTGCGTGGTGGCCTCGGGGGAGGGTTTCAGGAAGTATCCGGTGGACGGCCGTATGATCACCCGGCCGCCCGCTGTGGGCCGGAAGACGAACTGTAACGGCACCTTGCCGCTGTGGTTGCCCAGCAGTTGCTGCAGTCGATCGAGCACGCTCTCGCCCAGTCCCTCCAGGTCGATGCTGACGGTCACCGCCCCGGCCAGCTTTTCCGCGGACGACTCCAGGGGGAATATTTTCACCGCCAGCAACCGGATGTGCTCCTCCTCCGACTCCTCCCGGCCGGCACCCCCTCCAGCTGCCGGCCGGTTCTCCGACCGCTCCAGCCGGGCCAGCACCATCACCGCCCGGTCCTTGACCAGGCTGTCACTGCAGTCTTCGAAGACCTTGGGGAATACCACCACCTCGGTCCGACCCTCCAGGTCCTCCAGTACAAAGGTGGCCATGGTGTCACCCTTGCGGGTTTTCTTGCGGGCCAGGGCGGATACGATGCCGCCCATGGCGACGATCTCATCGGTGTCGGCCGCGGCGGCCAGACGCCGGCTGTCCGCGGTGGAGAAGCGCGTGACAACGTCCTCGAATCTGGTCAACGGATGCCCGGTGACGAAGTAGCCCAGCAACTCCTTCTCGTACCCCAGCACTTCTCCCTCGGGCCACTCCTCCACGTCGGGCATCTGTTCGGCCTCGTCGGGCCAGCCGCTTTCCTGTTCGCCGGCATCACCGAACAGCGAGTCCTGCCCCTGCTGCAGGTCGGTCTGCCGGCGCTGTCCGGCTTCCATGGCCCGGTCCAGGACGGTCCAGAGCTGGGACCTCTTGTAGCCGAAGGAATCGAAACCGCCGCAGCGGATGAGGCTCTCCAGCACCCGGCGGTTGTTCAGCCGCAGATCCACCACCTCGAAAAACTGGAAGAAGGAAGCGAACCGTCCTCCCTCCCGGCGGCGGGCCTCCAGAATCGACTCGATGGCACCCTCCCCCACATTTTTCACCGCCGAGAGGCCGAAGCGTATCTTGTCCCCGGCCACGGAAAAATTCATCTCGCTCTCGTTGATGTCCGGAGGCAGGATCTGGATCCCCATGTCGCGACACTCGGCGAGATACTCCACCATCTTGTCCGGGGCGTTCTTTTCACTGGTCAGCAGGGCGGCCATGAAGGGCACGGGAAAATGAGTCTTGAGATAGGCCGTCTGGTAGGCCAGCAGGGCATAGGCGGTGGAGTGGGATTTGTTGAAACCGTATTCGCCGAACTTGGCGATCAGACTCCAGATGGTCTGAGCCTTGCTGCGGTTTATTTTGAGCTCGGCCGCCCCCTCCTGGAATTTGAGGGCGATTTTCTCCATCTTGTCCTGCTGCTTCTTGGACATGGCCTTGCGCAGGTCATCTGCCTCGCCCATGGAGAAGCCGGCCACCGCCCGGGCGATCCGCATCACCTGTTCTTGGTAGACCACGATCCCGTAGGTCTCCCTGAGGATCTCATCGATCTGGGGCAGCAGCGACTTGGTGCGCTTGCCGTGACGCCGCTCGATAAAGTCGTCCACCATACCGCCCTGCAGCGGCCCCGGACGGTTGAGAGCGTTGACCGCGATGAGGTCTTCGAAACAGTCCGGGCGCAGCCGGCGAAGGATGTCCTGGGCACCGCCCTTCTCGAACTGGAAGATGCCGCCGGTGCGAGCCTCGCACAGCAGCTGGAAGGTCTCGGGGTCGTCAAGGGTCAGCGTCGAGAGGTCGGGGGGCGTCCCCCCGGCCATACGGATATTTTCCAGGGAATCCTCGATGACGGTGAGGGTGCGCAGACCGAGAAAATCCATCTTCAGCAACCCGATGGCCTCGGCATGGTTCATGGAAAACTGGGTCAGTACGTCCCCGTTGGTCATGCGGTAGAGCGGGCAGAACTCGGTGATCTCCCGCGGGGCGATGACCACGCCGGCAGCGTGTTTCGACGCATGTCGGGCCAGGCCTTCGAGCTTCTGGGCCACATCCACCAGTTTCTTCACGTGCGGGTCGCTGTCGTAGAGTTTCTTGAACTCCGGCTCATCGAAGCCGTCCTTGACCGTGGCCTTGAGCTCCAGCGGGATCATTTTTGCGATACGGTCCACTTCGGTATAGGGGATCTCCAGCACCCGGCCCACGTCCCTGATGGTCTGCCGCGCCTTGAGCGTACCGAAGGTGATGATCTGGGCCACGTTGCCGCTGCCGTACTTGTTGCGCACATGCTCGATGGCCTCGTCGCGGCGGCGCTGGCAGAAATCGATGTCGATGTCCGGCATGGAGACACGTTCCGGGTTGAGAAAACGCTCGAACAGCAGGTTGTACTGCAGGGGGTCGAGGTCGGTGATCTCCAGGCAGTAGGAGACCAGGCTGCCCACCGCTGACCCGCGACCGGGCCCCACGGCGATCCCCTTCAGCCGGGCCTGGTGGATCACGTCCCAGGTGATCAGGAAATAGCCGGAGTACC
Organism: uncultured bacterium; assembly: GCA_965531145.1. GTDB lineage: Bacteria > Acidobacteriota > JAQAZP01 > JAQAZP01 > JAQAZP01 > JAQAZP01. Next base: position 36,689 of record CBESOE010000022.1, read on the forward strand.
CCATCCGCTTGATCACCCCGATTTCCATCTCCAACCGCTCGTTGTATTCATCGAGGCCGTTGCCGCCTCCGTCCTTCTCCAGCCGGGCCTCGATGGTCGGCAGCCTGCGGTCGAATCCCTCTCGCACCTGCAGTTCGAAGTGGCCGTCAAGGGTCTGGCCTTCGGGAACGTCAAAGACCGGCATGTGATACTTCTTGTAGTCGAATTCAAAATTACAGCGCTCGGCGATGCGTCCGGTGTTGGCCAGCGCCTGGGGCACCTCGCCGAAGAGCTGCTCCATCTCCTGTGGTGACTTGACGTAGAATTCCTCGCTGGGGAATTTCAGGCGATCCGGCTCGCTGGCCACCTTGCCGGTCTGGATGCAGAGCAGGATGTCGTGGGCCTTGGCGTGGTCCCTGGTCAGGTAGTGGCAGTCGTTGGTGGCCACCAGCGGGATATCGAGGTCGGCGCCCAGTTCGATCAGGGCGGGATTTGATTCAGCCTCCTCGGGCATGCCGTGATCCTGAAGTTCGAGATAGAAGTTGTCCGGGCCGAAGATGTCGCGGTAGTATCCGGCGATTTCCCGGGCCTTTTTCGGGTCGCCCTGGATCAGGTGGCTGGGAACCTCGCCACCGATGCAGGCACTGAGGGCGATCAGACCCTCCGCATGCCGGGCCAGCAGTTCGTGATCCACCCGCGGGCGGTAATGGAAGCCTTCGAGATAGGCCAGGGAGACGAGTTTAACCAGGTTGCTGTACCCGGTGGCGTTCTCCACCAGCAGGATGAGGTGGTAGGCCCGCTCGCCGTGGATGCGGATTCCGCGGGCGTCCTGTTTTTCCAGCCGGCTGTGCGGCGAGACGTAGACCTCGCAGCCGATAATCGGCTTGACCCCCGCGGCGGTGGCCGCCTTGTGGAACTCCACTGCTCCGAACAGGTTGCCATGGTCGGTGATGGCAACCGCCGGCTGCTCGTAGGTCCGTGTGAGCTGTACCAGCTCATTGATCTTGCACGCCCCGTCGAGCAGTGAATACTGGGAGTGGTTGTGAAGGTGGACAAAATTCGACTGCTGGCTCATAACTGCGCGGCCCCGCCCCTGCTGATGGTTGTTTCCGGCTCACTCCCACTTTACCGCAACGGGGCTGGGGAAGTAAATGCTGGGATGGTGGATTCCTTGACATCACCCGGCGGGCGTGGTGAAATCGCCGCCAGTGCCGTGTGATTGACCATGGTCCCATCCGAGGTGCGGAAAATGAGACGGGGAAGTGCAGCCCTGCTGGTGATTCTGCTGTTGTCCGGAATGTCCACCGGCTGCCGGCTCTTTTTCCACATGCCGGAAGAGATAACCGACCTGAGGGTTCGGGAGGTGCACGGCCTGGGGACAATCCCCGAGGACGAAACCTGGTGGCAGACCCGCGACCGTCGCAAAAAAGAACAGAAGGAACTCCTCTTCAGCTTCCCCCTGGACCAGGCATGGGAGCAGGAGTTCGACCCCGGCCGGGCCCTATCCGGCGCACCGGTGATCGACGGGCGGCAGATCTATCTCACCGAAGCCGGGGAAGGGCTGTTGCTGCTCAATGCCGAAGACGGTATCCCGATCTGGTCCCTCGCCCCGCTCCCCGGAGAATCCTGCGGTCCCCTGGTGGCCGCAGACGGCCTGCTGGTGTTCGGGACCAGCACCGGCCGTGTACTGGCCGTGGATCCGGCCGGGCCGCGACTGGCCTGGGAGGCTGTGCTGGACGAGCCGCCTCCGGGAATACCGGCGGCCATCGCCGGAACGGTCTTCTTCCCCACTCCCAGCGGCACGGTGCTCGCCCTGGCGGCGTCGGACGGTTCCCTGCGCTGGCGGTTCCGCACCGGTGAGCCGATGAATGCGGCCCCGCTGGGCGACGAGAGCGGTGGCCGGCTCTACTGCGGTTCCCTGGGCGGCACCATGTTCTGCCTCGAAGCGGAGAGCGGGGTCGTGCGGTGGCGCTATTCCACCGGATCACCGATCCGCGGCACACCGCTGCTCGCCGGGGGCCGGCTCTTCTTCGGCTGCGACGACGGCCGCTTCCATTGTCTTGATGCCGAAGAGGGGGCGCCCCGCTGGGTCAAGCCCACCGGCGCCGCCATCCGCACTCCGCCGGCAGCCGGCGAGAAGGTGGTGTTGTTCGGCTCCTGGGACGGATTTCTCTATGCCCTGAACATCCGTAATGGCCGCACCCGGTGGAAGGCCCTGCTGCCAAACCGTATCGACATCCCGCCGGTGTGTGTCGACGAACTGGTTCTCGCCGCCTGCCTCCGCTCCCCGGAATTGACCGCCCTGCGCCTGGAGGACGGCACGTCAGCCGGCAGCTTCAAACTGGAGCACCTCGACGCCTGGTTTACCGTCGCACCACTGCTCTCAGAGGGCTACATTCTTTACGCCGGCACCAGCCGGGGGAAATTGCTGGCCCTGGAAGAGGTCATCGAAGAGGAGATGAGCGAGGAGGAGGCGTCCCGGGCGCGTTTCGAGGAGTTGCTGGGGTCCCGGCGGCAGCAACGGCAGAGCGGCGGCGGGGCAGGTGGCCCAGCCCGCTGAGGGAAGTCTGAGGGAAGAGCCGCCGTTCAGTGGGTGCCGGGGCCGGCAAGAAGTTGGCCCAGATCCCCCTGCCGCAACAGGATCACATCGGGGTCGTCAGGTTCGAGGGCGATCTTTTCCGGGTTCCCGTCGTCACGAACAAAGTGGAACACCCACATTGATTCCGACTCGCTGTCCCCCTTGCGCCAGATTTTCTGTCCCCGGTACGGTTCGGTCCTGGTCACCAGGTAGAGCGTGCGCGGAGTCATCTTCATCTCGCGGGGAATGGGATTCAGCAGTTGCAGGGCAAAGACGTCCCGCGGGGACACCTCGTCCAGGGAGAGCATCTCCTCTCCCCTGTCCATACCGGGAATCTCGCCATCCCCGGACGTCACCTCACCCTCGGCATCGATCATCTCGAACCAGCGGTCACTCTCCAGGTACCAGGTGATGGGATATGAGTTCCCGGCCAGCGGCCATTCGCCGCCATGGAGGTGGACATGCTCCCCTTCCAGGGTGGCATGGGAAAGGGTCTCCAGAATCCTGGACACATACGTCAGGCCGGCCCGGTTGCCGCTGATCACCATGCCCAATTCCGGGGTGTAGTCCATGTGGATCTTTTCATCGCCTGTTCCGGGCACCAGGTCACGGACCACCTCGGCAAAGACCATTTCCTGCCCCAGTACGTTCGACGCCCGGGAGATGAAGGCATTGCGGTCCAGAGAGAGCTTGAGGTTTATATCGGCGTAATCGAGGCAGCACTGGTAGGCGTCCTTCCGTGCCGCCGGGTCTTCCAGATCATACCCGGAGAGCAGATCGTGGAGCAGCCCTTCGATGTCGATGTGTTCTTCCATGTTGATCCGTTCTCCAGCCTCGACCGCAGATGAAGACCACCGGCCGCGGGTTGTTGGTGCTCAGGAATCGCGCCCAATATAGACTCACCTTCCCGGACTGTCAATCCGACGGGGAAAGATATTTCCGGGGAGCGGAAAGAGTCAGATCCCGGCGATGCCTTCTCGAAAGTCAGATCCATCCATGGGCACCACATGGCACATCTCGTGGAGGCGGGACCGCAACCGGTGGCCGATCCGTTCCACCAGTGTTTCCTCGGTGTTGGACGCCAGGGAAACCTTGTGATGCGGATCGAGGAAGTTGGTGGTTATCAGGGTGGGCAGCTGCCGGAGGTATCGCTGATTGATGACGAAGTGCAGGGTGTCCTGAACCCAGGGCGAAGGCTTCTCCGCTCCCAGGTCGTCCAGGACCAGGAGACCAACATCACAAATCGGCTCGAGCAGTTCCATTTCCGAGGTGCCGGACACGGGGTTGTAACTGTCTCGAATCTGACGCAGCAGCTGGTGGAAATCGCAGAACCGCCCGGAAACTCCCTTGGCCTGTGCCAGTTCCTTGAGTGTCGCCACGGCCAGATGGGTCTTTCCCACACCACAGTTCCCCATGAACAGAAGTCCCTTTCGGTCCCCTGGAAAATATTCAACAAATCTCATTGCCTTGCGTTTGGCCGTGACCAGGGAGTCGTTGAGATCATGAAATCCGCGGCAATCATTTGTCGGGTTGTCACGGTCCTGGTGATCTTCGAAAGAACAGATGTGAAACCGCGGCGGCAGGCAGAGGGCGGTCAAAACGTCGTTCTTGGGTCGCAGGCGGCAGGCGCAACGGGCGGCCCGCTCCACACCGTCTTCAACCTGGTGGATGAATCCGGTGCCGCCGCATTGGCTGCAGACAGCGACACCCGTGGCGCCTTCGGCCCCGGCGGGCTGATCCTGATGATCGATCAATTGAGAAATCCTCGCAATATCTGGCAGCGGTGAGACCGGCGCAGCTTCTCCATCGCCTTGAATTCGATCTGGCGGATCCGCTCGCGGGACAGGTTGAGCTGGAGCCCGATCTCCTTCAGCGTCTGGGGTTCACCATCGCTGAGGCCGAACCTCAATCGGATGACCGTGGCTTCCTTTTCACCCAGTTCACCGAGAAGGCCGAGGATGTGCTGCTCGAGGGATGATTTTATCACCTGGAGGTGTGCGGAAGGAATAGTGTCCTGCTCGATGCGCTGCCAGAGCTGGAAATCGTGGTTCTCGTCGACGATGGTATTCAGTGATATGTTTTCGCGGGAAAAGCCCTGCAGGAAGAGAACCTCGGCCTCGGTGATGTTCATGCTGTCGGCAATTTCGTCGGCGGTGGGTTTTCGCTGCAGCTTCAGGGCAAGATCCGACACGTTCTTCCCCAGTTTGTAGAGCAGGTTGGCCTGCTTCTGGGGCAGGCGGAATGACCCGCCCTTCTCGGCAATGGCGGAAATAATCGACTGGCGGATCCACCAGACGGCATAGGTGACGAACTTGACCTTGCGCTCGGGATCAAACCGTTTTGCCGCTTCGATCAGGCCCAGGTTTCCTTCGTTGATCAGGTCGAGAAAGGAGAGGCCGCCCCCGCGGTACCGCTTGGCGAAGCTCACCACAAACCGCAGGTTCGCCTCCACCATGTGGGTCAGGGCATCGTCGTCACCCTGCTGGATACGGTGTCCAAGCTGTACCTCTTCCTCGGCGCTGAGCTTGGCAACCCGTGAAATCTCTCGCAGGTAACGCTTGAGAATTTCCGATTGCGAACCGTGCCTTTTAACCTGCTTGTCGTTCATCTGGCCCCGTGCCGGACAGCCGCACCGCGCGGGACGGTGTTAACCGGGCTTCCGTCCCGTACGCCTGATCAGCCGTGCCGGAGGTACGCGCACCAGCGCATTGTCGACTTTCTGCTCCAGACCCTCATACTTCCTTTCGAACTCTGCCTGGAGATACTTGAGCAGTTCGAGCATTTCGCCCTGCAACGATTCCATTTTTTCTTTCATGTTCAGGATCACATCCACGCCGGCGAGGTTGACCCCCATCTCCCTGGTCAGGTTGAGAATCAGTTCCAACCGCTCCAGATCGTCGTCGGTGTAAACCCGTGTGTTTCCCTCCGAACGGGACGGTGTGATCAACCCCTCGCGTTCGTACAGCCTCAGGGTTTGCGGGTGTACGTCGAAACGCTCGGCCACAGCACTGATCAAATAACAGGTCTGTTTACGTTTTTTCCTGGGCATCGGACTCCATCCAGTTCTCTGGCCCTCTGCCTCTTGTGTCGAGGCTATCATACCACCCGGTATGGATACCAGCAGCCGGGCTCAGGGAATGTCATCCCGTATCCCCTGCTGGGGGTTGAGCCGGGAAAATTCACGGACGATCTCCTTTGACCGCTCGTCGCTGAGCGCCGGAAGGGCAATCCGCACTTCAACATACTGGTGGCCGCGGACACTTCCCCGCAGGGAGGGTGCACCCTTGCCGGCCAGTTTGAATTTCTGTCCCGACTGGGTCCCCGGCGGGATTTTGAAGGTGGTCACCCCGTCAACGGTGGGGACCTCAACTCGAGCTCCCAGCAGGGCCTCCTCCAACGTTATGGGAAGGACGCAGTAGATGTTGTCGCCCCGACGCTCGAAAAAGCGGTGACCGGCCACCCTGGTGATGATGAACAGGTCCCCCGGCGGGCCGTTGTTCTCCCCCGGTTCCCCCTTGCCGGCCACCCGCACTTTTGAGCCGTCACCAACCCCGGCCGGTATACGCACGCGGATGCTTTCGCTTTCCACTCCGCGGTTCAGACTGACCCTGGTGGAGAGTCCCTTGATCGAGTCCTCGAAGGTGATGCTCATGGTGTACTGCAGATCGCTGCCGCGTCGGGGGCCGGTGAGCGGGCGGCCGCCACGGCCGCCGAAAAGCTCCTCGAAGATGTCGCCAAAACCGCCCTCCCGGCCGACCCTGGAGAAATCGAAATTGTCGAATCCACTGCCGCTGAAATCGCCCCCGGGGTGAAATCCCCCTTCAGCGAATCGCGGGCCGAGCATGTCGTATTTCTTCCGCTTCTCGGGATCGGAGAGCACGGAGTTGGCCGCCGAAATCTTCTTGAACCGCTTCTCGGACTCCTTGTCCCCGGGGTTGAGGTCCGGGTGGTGCTTGCGAGCCAGCTTGCGGTAAGCCTGCTTGATCTCGGAGGCCGGTGCTCCCTTTTTCACACCGAGAATTGTGTACAGATCTTCACTCATTCACTGACCCCACCGTCGGCGTCTGCTCCGTGTCTCAGTTCGAACCCTTCTTGTCGTCAACGTCTTCGTACTCGGCGTCGATCACGTCTTCCTCGGACGGAGCGGCCCCCGCCGTGTCACCGGCTCCGCCGCCGGCCTGTCCAGGCTCGCCGGGCTCGGTGCTGGCCTGTTGATACATCACTTCAGCCAGCTTGTGCGAAGCGGTGGTGAGCTGTTCGATACCCTGCTCGATGGCCGCCGCGTCGTTGGCTTCCACGGCCTTTTTCAGCGATTCCACCGCATCCTCGATGTTTTTGGCATCGGCCTCCTCCACCTTGTCGCGGTGCTCCTTGAGCGTCTTTTCCGTGCTGTAGATCAGGGTGTCGGCGCGGTTCTTCAGCTCCACCTCCTGCTGCTTGGCCTTGTCTTCGTCGGCGTGCACATCGGCCTCGTTGACCATGTTGTCGATCTCGTCCTTGCTCAGGCCCGAGGAAGAGGTGATGGTGATTTTCTGTTCCTTGCCGGTGCCCATGTCCTTGGCCGAGACATTGACGATCCCGTTGGCGTCGATGTCGAAGGTGACCTCGATCTGCGGCACGCCGCGAGGCGCGGCCGGGATACCCACCAGGTGGAACACACCCAGGGTCCGGTTGCCCTCGGCCATGGGCCGCTCGCCCTGCAGCACCCTGATTTCAACGGTGGTCTGGCTGTCGGCGGCGGTGGAGAAGATCTCACTCTTCCGGGTGGGGATGGTGGTGTTCTTCTCGATAAGCCTGGTGCAGACCGCGCCCAGGGTCTCGATGCCCAGGGACAGCGGCGTGACGTCCAGCAGCAGCACGTCCTTGACGTCGCCGGAAAGCACACCGGCCTGGACGGCGGCGCCGATGGCCACCACCTCGTCGGGGTTGACCCCCTTGTGCGGGTCCTTGCCGAAGTATTCCTTGACCAGTTCCTGGACCTTGGGGATACGGGTGGAACCACCCACCATCACCACCTCGTCCACGGACTGCACACCCGCATCCTTCATCGCCATCTTGCACGGTCCCATGGTCCGCTGGAGCAGGTCCTCAACCAGGGTTTCGAATTTGGCCCGGCTCAGTTTGAGCACCAGGTGCTTGGGCCCGGAGGCATCGGCGGTGATGAAGGGCAGGTTGATCTCGGTCTCCATGGCCGAGGAGAGCTCGACTTTGGCCTTCTCCGCGGCCTCCTTCAGCCGCTGCAGGGCCATCTTGTCCTTGCTCAGATCGATGCCCTGGTCCTTGACAAAGGAATCGACGATCCAGTCGATGACCCGCTGGTCGATGTCGTCACCGCCCAGGTGGGTGTCGCCGTTGGTGGATTTCACCTCCACCACACCCTCGCCAACCTCGAGGATCGAAATGTCGAAGGTGCCTCCGCCAAAGTCGTAGACGGCGATGGTCTCGTCCTTCTTCTTGTCCAGTCCGTAGGCCAGGGCTGCCGCGGTGGGCTCGTTGACAATCCGCTCCACGGTGAGGCCGGCGATCTGACCGGCGTCCTTGGTGGCCTGCCGCTGGGAATCGTTGAAGTAGGCCGGTACGGTGATCACCG